>CAZPQD010000014.1:0-33992 GCA_964588625.1 uncultured Sangeribacter sp.
CTGGGGGGAGGGGTGGGGGGGGGGGAGGGGGCGGGGGGGGGGTTGGAAAATAAAAAATGGGGGAATTCGTTAAATTAAGTGAACCTTTTCAGAAAAATTTCGTTAAAATCGTAGCAGGAGTTGTAGGCTTGCTGAAAAAGTTGTATTTTTGCACCCTGATTAGGAAGCCTCTTGGGCTGCTTACAAATCGTTTTCCAAGAATTGTACCGACACATAATAAATTGCAATCAATAATTAACTAACTTAGAATAGGATGAAAAAATACCTCTTTCTTGCCGCTTCGGCGGCCATGATGTTGGCATCGTGCTCCAACGACGACCTCATCAACGGGGGAAATGACCTCGCTCCCGAAAATGGTATCCGTCTCAGCGAGCTGGGTGCCGGTTCGCAGTCAGGCCGCATCAGCACTCCCGGGCAGACCCGCGGTGTGAAGGCCGACCGCCTCGAGCTCGTGGCCCGCATCGCTCCCGTCAAGACGAGCGCCGACTACAAATGGTCGGCCACAGGCATCGCCTTCGCCGGCGGCAACGCCTACATCTCCTGGCACAGCAACCATCAGGCCAAAGTGCCCTCCAACCAGTGGGGCGGTGCGCTCGACGTGATCAACGTCAACACCCTCAAGAGCGATCCCACTACCGCTCTGCAGACCACCCTCACCGGTGAGACCGTTAAATTCAACAATGTCGTGGCCGACGGCTCGACTCTCTACGTGCCCCTGACATGCTACAACAACGGTGCAGTTGTTGGCCGCATCGCAGCCGGCTCCAACGTGATGGACACAATCGGCATCCCCGGTTCCTCCGCCAACTCCGTATATGTTGAGGGCGGTCAAGTATATGCAGCCACAGGCTATGCCGGCGGTCTTTACTCAATGCCTGCCGACTTCACCAAGGACTCCGAGTTCAAGGCCGTGGTAGGCTACAAGGAGAACTTCGGCGGCAAGCACCTCGACGGCGGCTATCTGCTCCGCACCGATGACACTGAGGCAGCCCTCGTCTCCATCGCCGACGGCACAGAGCGTTCTCTCGGCGCCCCGCTCACTTCCTCCGAGAAGTATGCTGAGGCCTACGATCCCGCAGCCGGCGACTGGTACGGGCTCACTGGCGAGAAGGCACGCCACTATGGCAAGCACACAATGAAGGTAGACGGCAACTACATCTATGTAGGTGGCGGTATCGGCCAGGAGGGTAAGAATGGCCTCCGTGTCTACGATGCCAACACAGCCGAACTCAAGTGGGAGAACGGCACAAACACTACAGCAGTCTGCACCGACTCCAAGTATGTGTATGCAGCCACAGGCGCCGGCCTCCGTGTATATGAGAAATTCAACGGTGAGGACCTCAAGCTTTACGCTTACGAGGTGGAGAACTACGACGAGAACGGTGTGGCCGAGGGCTATCAGGCCGGCACTCCCGCCCAGTCGCAGAACTTCGTTGCCGTCAACGGCGACCTCATCTTCGTGGCCTGCGGCCAGAGCGGTGTCTACGTATTCCGTCTCAACGAGAATGCAGCCCCCAAGGTGAAAGTGCCCGTGACCCTTGATATCCCCGCCATTGGCTGGTCGAAGACTGAGGAAGTGGACGAAGGCGAGAATGCCACCTTCACTATCCCCACCACCGAGCCCAAAGAGGAAGACAAGGATTTCCAGGGCTGGTCGACAGATCCCAACGCCACAACTCCCGAATACAAGGGTGGCGACACAATCGAAGTAGGCAGCGACACTGAGACCACCACTCTCTATCCCGTATGGAAAGACCACGAGTATGCAGTGATCGTTAAGTTCGAGGCAGGTAAAACAGCCGAAGGCAACATCTCCGGTCTGCCCGCAACTATCAAGAGCGACAGCCGCACAATCACAATCCCCGCCAATCCCAAGTCTGACTTGGAGAACAAGGTGTTCGCAGGATGGTCGCTTGATCCCAATGCACTGAGCACTTGGGCTGATATAGGCAAGTGGGATCCCATCCTCGCCGGTACATACACAGTTCCCGGCACTGAGAAGGAGGTGACTCTCTACGGTGTTTGGAAGACCAAGGTGACTGGCAGCGGTGAGCAGGGTGAAGTGCCTGACGAGCCCAAGGAGCCCCAGGGCAACGGTGGCGGCGCAGGTGACGTGGAAGGTGAAGTTGCCGATTGATGTCGCTTCCACCTCTAACCCTACTCCATATAATTATGGAGTGACCCCAATCGATTTAACTTGAAAAACAGAAACAGATAACCCATAATCAGGTGACCTATATAAAAAGAGGATGTGTCTAAATAAACTCAAGCCATAAGTGTTTTGGGACACACCCTCTTTTTTGTTTCTTTTCACCTTGCCCGTTTCTTTTCAACTTACTTTTTCTTAATCGACAACTAACAACTTACCGACCGTCGGGCCCGCTCCTCAAAAAAGGACGCCTCCCGCGGCCAAAACACAAACTATGAATAAGAAATTTATCAGTCTGATGCTCGCCGCTCCCCTCTTCATGGGTGTCGGCCTGACATCTTGCAGCAGCGAAGAGCCCCTTCAGCCTGCTGAGCAGCTCACAGCCCAGAAGAAAGTGGTAAAAGTCACTATGACTGCTGAGCTTCCCGAGGGCACCCGTGCCTCACTCAATCCCGATGGCTTCAAGCTCAAATTCGCGTGGCACAAGGATGACGTTGTAAAGGCCTTCAATGCTGCCGATGGTGAGTATGTAGGTGAACTTACAGTATCGAAAGTGCTCAGCAACCCCCAGAAGTGCGAATTTGCCGGTACTGTCAATGTTCCCGCCTCAGGCAACGTTGACCTCAAGTTCTACTATGTAGCCAGCCATGAGATCAAACTTGGATATGACGATGAGAAGGACATGATCGTAGCCAACGATATGACCCTCACATTCGCTGAGCAGGATGGCACTGAGAACTTCTCCGACAACGACATCCTCATCGCGCAGCAGAGCTACGAGAACCTGACAGGCGATCTCGGCACTCTCAAGTTTGAGCGCAACCTCACTTACAGCCACTTCGTGCTGAAATACAATGGTGAGATTCTTGACGTAAACGGCAAGGAGATCATCATCTCAGCCGCCGAAGGCACACTCTACAACTCCACATCCCTCAACTTCCAGAATGCTGCTTATGATCCTCAGGAGGGCAACATCGTGGTTAAGCCCACAGCGGCTGAGAATGGTGAGTTCTTCGCAACCTTCATTCCCTCTGAGAATGTAAGCCTTCAGTTCTCTGTAAAGATGGACGATGGCGATTTCAGCGGCAAGCGTCTCAAGAGCCTCAAGGTTGACAAATACATCAGCGAAGACACCGCCGGCAGCCCCGTAGTCGTTGAGATGCGCGCTGACGACGGTCGCGACGACGTTCATCATTTCCGAATGACTTACGTAGCAAACTATGAGAATGCCAATCCTACTGTCCTGAATTGGTCATGGGACAACAAAGGCTTTTCTAACGATTTTACAGTTAAGAACTACGATATCTTCACACGCGATGATTTTGAAATCGTAAGATGGAATACCGAGGCAGACGGTAGTGGTAAAGACTACAAACCAGGTGATACCTTCACCGTTAACTGGAACGAAGGAGATGAAGTGGCAATCGGTACTCTGTATGCTATCTGGGCTGAGAAGACATATACTTGGGCTATCAACTGGACAGTGGAGGGCGAGATTGTACAGACTAAGACCGTCAACGGCGAAAAGTCTCCATTCACGCTCACTGAAGAATACGCATTCCCCGCTGACCCCACACGTGAAGGTTACGTATTCACCGGTTGGGAGTATAATGGAGTGAAGGTGAATGGCCCGAGCAACGTGACTCTCACCAAGCCCGGTGGCAACGTTGAGATCAAGGCAACCTGGAAGAAGGGCGATTCCAATGGCAACATCATCGCTCCCGACGCTCCCGGCAGTGACTATTAATCACAAATCGTAACAGACTTTTTTAAAGCCAAAAAATGAAAAAATATATATATTCAGCAGCCGCTTTGATGCTTTTCTCTGCTGTTGGTCTGACTTCCTGTCAGAACGACATGGACGAGATGGGCGGCAAAGAGGTTACGCTCAAAGTTACAGCTCAGCGCGGTGAGGCACTTACCCGCACCACTCTCGAAGAGGACGGCGAAGGCAACCTCGCCTGCAAATGGAACGAAGGCGACCAGCTTCTCGTGATCAACAATGCTTCCGGCAAGAAGATTGGTGTGATCACCCTCAAAAGCGGTGCCGGAACTAACAACGGTGTTTTCGAGGGCAAGGTAGACCTTACAGGTCAGTCCAACGTCTCACTCGTGTACCTTGGTTCAGCTACAGAGGCTGAGCCCTATGCATCTGACGTAAACAATATCGCCCTTAACGTATCGGAGCAGGATGGTACACTCGCTTCCCTTACCTCTAAGGATGTCCTCACAGCAGAAGCTGCCGTAAAAGACATTTATTATGTCAAGAACGAGGCTACTGCAGAGGTGACCATGACCCGTCAGATGGCTCACGGCTATTTCAGCCTCGATTTCTCTGAAGCCGGCAACCTCACTCTCGAAGAAGGTGATGTGATCACCATTACAGGTGATGGCCTCCGTTCCGAAGGAAAGGTTAACTTCAAGAATGGCGGTAGTGTTCCCACAACAGCCACTTATACCGGATCCACTACAATCACCATCACTAAGAAAGAGGCCGGCAACGACTTCTATCTGACAATGCTCCCCGTAGGAAGTGTCACTCCCACTTTCACAGTTGTGAAGGATGGCGAAACATACACCTCCACTTTGACAGCCCACAACTGGGTATCCGGCGAGTTCGTCCGCAAGAACGACAAAGGCGAAGCTGTCTCCCTGAAGATGGAGAAGGAAGCATCTGTACCCGAAGATCCCAATAGCCCCGGAGACTTGAGCAACTGGGGTGCCTCAAATTCAGCTATAGCTGCCGTCGCAACTCCTCTGTCTCCGAAATTCGTTTCCGAGACTGGCTGGACCAACAATATCCGTAATCTTTATAATATGGGTGGATATTGTACGGCAGTTGAAATCACTAATGGCATGCAGAACGGCCTGCTGACTTCTCAGGGTGGATATTATTACTTCTTCCAGTGGGGTAGATTCCTTGGTTTCCCATCAAATGTTGCCGGAACATCCATGAATATCCCCGGAGCAAGCAATCTTGATTATTTTGTGGGTTATCTTGGATCTTCAGGTGTGCCGGTGAAGTATACCGCTGCCTATATGGGTAATTCCTCAGACTATAATAAGCAAAGGGCTCTTGATTGGTCTATTGTATTCGGCCAGACCAACAACAATTATCTGGATTATATTTATAATAATGCAAATAATGGCAGCTGGTATGATCGTTGTCCCAATCCGGCTCCGACAGGATACCGCATCCCGACTATGGCAGAACTTTCATTCTTCATCCCCTCGGTAGAGGAAGTCAATGGCTCATATGCTGAGGTTAAGGATGTAAACGGAGTGAAGTATGCTGTAAAATGGGTAGTTGGCAAATCAGGTACGACTGGGTATGTTGATGTGACATCTGTTAAGACAAAAGAAACTTCAGTCACTGTTAATTCTTCAGTCTTTGAAAGTGCCGATGCTAAGACCGTTCGTATTGCAGCTTATGGATATCTGCAGAATAACGGAAAACAAGCCGGCTCTGGCGAAATTGGTTTCTACTGGTCAAGTGAGAGTGGCACTCAGAATGCAATCGATGGTGTCTCCGGTAAGGGAGGTCGCGCGATGTATATAGAGGTTTCAGGCACTAAGGCAATTTTGTGTGAGCTTTGTCCTCCATTTGGTTTCGGCGGCAATGTCCTTCTCATAAAGGATCCTGAGGCAACTGCAAATAAGATTAAGCCTTGGCTGCCGTATTCCTACGATTTTACAGCCATCAAGTAAATCCATATCCTTATTAGGATAACATAGGTTCGGAGGGGTTCAATGCTCCCCTCCGAATCACCAATAAAACAACATAACAAATATCTCTCATGAAACGGAGTATCTATTATTCCTTCCTCTTGTCTGCTGCCTTAGTGGCAGGGATGACTTCCTGTTCTGACGAAAATGACGTTTTCGGCAGTCAGGGTCGGAATGTGACGATGACCGTCAACATAAACCGTGGCGAAATGGCCACACGCAGCGTCCTCACTGAAGAGGATGGCGACCTGAAATGTACCTGGGAAGCCAGTGACCTCGTGCTTGTGGTTGATAATACCGGCAAGAAACTCGGTGTCCTCAAACTCGAATCCGGTGCCGGTCAGCAGTCGGCAACCTTCAAAGGTACCCTCACCACGGATGCCGAAGGTGACACTGACGTTACTTTCTTGTATCTCGGCAATACTTCTGAAGCACAGCTCAAAGCTCTTGAGAGTCCTGTGACAATTGACTATTCAGCTCAGGACGGCACACTCGATTGGCTCATCGATCATGACTTTTTTTCTGCAACCGAGAATGTCAATGTTGACCTCAGCTCAATTGAGGTGGAGAGTGTTTCGCTTCTCCGTCAGCTCTCATTCGGTAAGTTTGAAATCGCTCTTCCCGAGGGTGTGACTTATAACGGCGAGGCAATTGAAATTTCCGGCCCTGGTGTCTATACCAATGCTTCCGTAAGCCTGACAGAGGGAACTACCTTCTCCAACAACGGCAAAATAATCATCACACGTCCGGAGAATACCACTTCAACTGAGTTTTATGTAGCAATTCTCCCCACTTCGGAAAGCATCACTCCTACCTTCTCCACAACGGTGGATGGGCAGAAGTACTCATACACCCTCGATGCAAGAACTTGGGCTGCCTCTGAGTTCGTGCGCAAAGACAATGGTGATGGCACATTCAGCGGTATGCAGCTCAACATGACTGCTTCGAGCGACCTCTACGGAGAGTACGAGAATGAAGACCCGCGCAACCCGCTCCACAAATTCGCAAAATACAACCTTGTGCGAGTTGGCGAGCGTGGCAGCCTTATCAATGGTTTCGCCGATTCCGAGTACGAAAACGGTGCACTCTACCAGTGGGGCCGCAACTACGGTTATATGGATACCAACGGTATCTATCGGGAGGAAATAGTTTCACCCGGAACTGACTTCACCAACTTCATTGACGCATTAGGAAGATTCGACGATCCCGATGCCGAATATGATCGTATATTGGATTATTTCGTGTATAATCCCCGTCCAAATCAGTATTTTATGACGAGCGGAACAGCAATGCGTTACACCCCTCAGCATCCTCAGTATGTATTGTGGTATGACGCGCCGAATTTCTATACCAGCGTAGACGACATCAAGGCCAATCCCGATAAATACTTCATGGATGGAACCCCGGGATCTCGTTATTGTGGATATGGCAATTTGGCCATTGGCATGGAGCAAAAGAATGAGAAGCCTGACTACTGGCTGAGTTCATTCGGAGATGGCGGCAGCACATGGGAAAAACGTGCCGAGAAATGCGGTTATGAGAAGACCAATCCTTGCCCCACTGGCTGGAAACTGCCTTCGCTCGAAGATTTCAAGGAGATTGCTCCCGAAGGTCGGGGACTCGATGCCAACAAGAGCATGGCTTCAATGCTTTCCAATTATTGCGAAGTTCGTAAGACGAAGGATGGCGTGAACTACGTTATCCGTTGGATCTATGATTCCAGTGCCATTACGATAGAGGCAGTGGTTGTAGAGAACTCTATATCCAAGAGCGAGGTGACATCCAAATTCTGGGATGACAACCGAGACAAGAAGGTAGTCAGAGTATTCCCATTCACAGGTTCGATCGTTCCCTTGATCTGTCTTTCCGATGGCCGTATGATGGCTAACGTGGAGTACATCGTGAGACCTCACCACCGTGGTTTCTTAGACTACATCGGATTTCAGGGAGGCTATGGGGCTTCCAACAATTATTATTGGATGCTTATTGGTCCTGATAATAATGGCGGAGCTCCCTTTGGAGGATACTGGATCGATGAGAAGAACAATGCATTTAAGTTTGAAGCTAAAGAAATTGAGCACGGAGTTAATACTTCCAATTCAACTTTCACTGCTACGTCCTGTCTCTTCGTTGGCTCTGCTGAGCCAGTGATGGGATATGCCATCCGTCCGGTTATGGACACGACTGCGAAATAATTTGACCTGAAGACGCAATATCGGGTGCTTTTCTCCGCGTTATCCTTATGGCGCGGAGGAAAGCACTGATTTACGAAAAAACAGGCAATGCTCCTTATTGTCTCTCCGAACGTTAACTAACCTGACTTATAACCCTCTTTTTTCACCATCGCGAATAATGCGAAAGCTCACAACAATAACTGCCGGTGTCGTGGCTGCGGCCGGTATCGCTCTTGCCCCGGCGCTGACGTGCGCTGAGGCGGCGCCCTTTGCCAATGGTAATGGCCAGACTATCATCGGACGGTTTGACCGGGCCTTCGCCTCTCTCGATACCCTCATCTTCGCGCCGGATGGCCGCGAACAGGGGATACGCACCAACGGTGCCATCGATGGCTATGGCCATCGCGAGAACACCTCCATCGCGCCTCAGCTCGATGAGGCTCTCAAAGCTAACACGCAGGCCGTAATCAACGAGGGAAACGGCAAGACCGGTCTCTCGCTTACGGGTCAGGCGTACTACCGTATCGCCGGCAACGGCGGTATAGACGATGTGGCCGGCGAGACCGGCCAGGGATTCTACAAGGCGAAGTTTCAGGCGGAAATCAGATGGTTCCTGCTCCAGAGCTCGCTCTTCGGAAAGGATGGACGAAAAAGGGAAGCCGAGCTCGAGGAGGAAATAGCCCGGGCCGGATATGAAAAAGGAAGGATTGACGTTAATGAATATATGATCAAGAACCAGCTGACCGCCCATTATGACTCGCTGACGGCGGGTGTGCTCCAGCACAGGGTGGCGATGCTGCGTCTGCTTGACGAAGCCCAGCATTATCTGCTTGCTACTGAGAATATCAGCAGCGACCGCCTGGTGAATGTGCTCGATGAACGCATGGCGGCGGAACGCCGGCTCAATGAGATTGCACGCCAGTATCCGGCGGCCACGACCCTCGGGGGCGTGGAGGCCACTACCGTAAGTGTGGATTCGGCCGCGCTCATAAAGTATGTGGCCGACTCGCAGGGCGACATGAAGATCCTCCAGCTTCGCATCGAATTGCTGCGCGAGCGGGAGGAGAACGTGAAATGGTGGCAGCAGCTCAATGTGGCCCCTTTCATCAGATATGCAAATTATTTCCGTGCCGGGTTGCCTGACACTTACAACTTGGATGCCGGCATCACATTCACCATACCTCTTGACAAGACCCCGACGCTTAAGAAACGTACACTCCGCAGCGAACGCGCTGTGCTCGAGGCGGAGACGGAACGTCTCAGCCGCCGTGTGGCCGACAAGACGGCTCTTGTGGTCACTGAAATCGAACGCCTCAACCGTGCCTCCGTCGGCGAGCTGCGCCGCATGGAGGAGATAAAGAAATATCTCGGAGTCCGTGTGGATGCCTACAAGCGGGGCAGCGGCGAGCATAACCGCCTTGCCCGCGCGAGCGAATATGTGATGTATCTCGGTTGCCTCGAGCGGCTGATAGAATACCAATACAGACGCGATGTGCTCGTGGCCGACCTGCAGACCCTCCTCCCTGACGAGACTGTGCTCCGGTTCGTCACTTTCCGTCCCATCACGGCCATGGACCTTTACGACACCCGGACACCACGTTATTGACATCATGACATTTTGACATTTTGACATCTTGACTTGACATTTTGACATCTTGACATTATGACAATTTGACATTATGACATCATGTCATTTTGACATTCTAACAATCTCTCACTCTGACTCTAAGACACTGACACCTCACTCCCAAATAAAAAGATGAAGAACTTTACCTACCGATCGTTTGAAGAGAAAGAGAATCTTGAGGAGATTCTGAAACGCCGCAAGCGGAAGATCAACCGCCAGCAGATAATCTCCGTAATCATACTCATCTGCCTGCTCGGTGCTGTGGGCCTCTACATCGGCCATCACATCTACTATACGCAGCTCGACGGCTACGTGAGCGTCGACACCAACAAGGTGAGGACCCCGTTCGACATCTATCTCGACAGCGTCTATGTGAAGACGGGCGATCTTGTTAGCCCGGGCGATACTCTCTATTCCTACTATATGCTGGATCTGTTAGTCGACAACGCCAATCCCGACGAGGAACCCCCGATGGTAGCGATCAGCCGCAACTATAAGCTTCAGTATGAGACGATGCGCCAGCAGATCGAGGTGCTGAAGGTGAGGATTCAGGAATTGCAAAAGCAGATAGCGCGCGAGACCCACGACATTGCCTTGGGCCTGAGCAGCAATTCGCATAAGCTCGACCTCGAGCGCGAGCTGAAGGAGACGGAAGCCAAGCTTAGGGCCCTCGAGGGTGAATTAGGAGCGTTGCAGCAGACGCGCGAGGAGACGAAAGTCACTTTCGAGCGCAACCGCACGCAGGCTGACGGTTCGCTGGCTCCGCAGATCTACGACGACGCCCGCGCAGCCTCCATGCGCCGAGCCATCAGCTACCGCCTGGCGAGCGACTCGGCCCTGATCACCGACGTGAAGGCTCCGGTGCATATGATCTTCTTCAAGGAAGAGGAGATACTGACGAAGCAGCACCTCAATCTGGAGGCGAACAACCTGAAGGTGGTGGCTTACGTGCCGGTTGACAAGATGTCGAAGGTTACGAACAATTCCGTCGCTGAGGTGGTGGTGAACTCTGACGTGAGCTTCAAGGCCTCGGTAAGCGTATTGGGCACGCGCACCGAGATGATCCCCGAGAACCTGCGAAGCTACTTCTCGAAGAAGAATACGGCGGTCATCGCGATCCTTACGATCGACAAGGGGCAGACCCTTCCCCTCTGGGCCTTGGCTTCAGGAATGCCGGTGCAGGTGAGGATCAAGAATTACAACTGGCTCAACAAAGAGAGTGAGGAGGAGAAACTCAAGAAGCTCCATCCGAATGGCAAACCCGACTATCTGTGGTTCCGCACGGGACGCGGAGTCCAGGTTGAGACCAAGCAGGGCCGACTGGTGCCCATCGACAGCACGCAGAACAAAAAGATGAAGAAGAAATGACAACACAGCATAACGACTCTCCCTACCATATCGCCACCAACCGGCTCAACCACCGTATCCTCGTGATCAATGAGCCGGTTAATGTGGACCGCACTCCCGAACTTCAGTTCGAGGATTTCGACGCTATTTTCATCAATGTGATCGACAGTGTGATGGATGCCAACATGCTGGCCATCCGTCTTGCCTCGCCGCTGCTCTCGGAGAAGTGCCGCTTCAAGCCTTGCTTCGTGACGCGCCGACTCATGGGTTGGCTCGGCAAGGCGGAGGTGATCGTGGATGGCTATGCCACCAATCCCGCCGACGACTCCATGGCGCGCACCATCGAGGATATCTACGCCACGATGCGCCGCCATAACTTCCTGCTGGGCACGCAGCCGGTGGCCACGCACGCCGAAGAGGTGGTGCGTCTCTGCCGCTATGCCATCTCACGCGGCCACTACACTTTCTCGTCGCAGCCTACGCCGGGTCTGAGCGAGGGCTATATGTCGCTCTATTACTACACTCTCTGGTTTGCCGGCCAGCAGAACATGCAGGCGGAGGAACGCGAGTTCTTCCATCAGCAGCTCTTGCGCCTGGGCTATATACGTCCCACACGCTTCATCGAAAAGATACACGTATGCCCCAGCTGCCACAGCAGCCATCTGCTCTTCTTCGAGACCTGCCCCGAATGCGGAAGCAGCGACATCGAGGAGGAACCCGTGCTCCATCACTTCCGCTGCGCCAACGTATCGCCCGAGCATACCTATATGAGCGACGGCGAACTGCGCTGCCCGAAGTGCAAGCGTCAGCTGAGGCACATCGGTGTCGACTATGACCGTCCCTCCTCCATCTATACCTGCCGACAGTGTGAGCACACATTCATGTATCCCAACATGCGCGCGCTCTGCACCCACGAACGCCGCGCATGGACTCCCGAGGAGCTTCGCCCCGTGGATGTTGAGGAATATGAATTCACTCCCGAGGGAATACGTGCCTTCGCCAGCAACGATGTGGAGCGCACGCTGAGCCACACGGGCTTCTACGGCTACTCGTCGATGACCGACTTCATAGCCTACCTGCAGCAGTTCACGTCGCCTGAGATCCTCGGCGAAGATATGATAATCGTAGGACGTTTCTATATCTTCGATCCCGCGATGGACGACATCACGTCGGCCGACGCCGTGCCTCCCGTGGTGAAGACGATGCAACGCTTCTTCAACTATAAGCAGGCCATGTGGGGCAACAATTACTACTTCCTCTGCCGCGTGGCACCCGGGGAAGTGGCGAAGGCCCTGACGGATATGGAGTTTGAGGTGAAGGAGCAGCTGCGCGATTACCAGCAGGCCCACCCGGGCTTCCAGTTTGAGATGGTGGACACTTACACCTACCATCCGGGCAACAATGTAGAACAATTCATAAAACGAATAGAAGAGGATAGAAACTGATGGATTATATTTTCGATCTGATAGAGGGCGTCATTGCGTGCTTCACGATGAATCTGTCGTGGGAGTACCTGATGACTACCTATTGGTTTCTGCTCTTCATCGAGTTCCCGCGCTATTATCTCACTGACATCATGGCGGTGGGCCGCTATGGCCTGACATGGCCGAGCCGGCGCAAACGCGAGGAGGAGGCCCGCAGGGCTCTCTTCATGGAGCGGCCGCTCGTGACGATCATGGCCCCGGGCAAGAATGAAGGCAGGAATCTCTATCACCTCCTGGAATCACTCCGCGAACAGACCTACAATAATTTCGAGATAATAATCGTAGACGACGGCTCCGACGACGCGACGCCGCTCATCTGCGCCGACCTGCAGCGCGCGGGCCTCATCAAGCATTTCTTCCGCATGAACGAGCGCGGCGGAAAGGCTTCGGCCGCCAACTATGGTCTGGAGCATGCCGCGGGCAAATACCTGGTGCATATCGACGCCGACAGCTCCCTCGACCGCGATGCGATCGAGAATATCCTGCTTCCTTTCTATATGGACAGGGATGTGCGCGGTGTGGGCGGCTGCATCAAGGTGCGTAACGTCGACGACTCAATGTGTGCCTCGATGCAGGCCTTGGAGTATCTGCGTACCATCCAGGTTGGACGTATGGCCACGGATATGCTTGGCATTTTCCACATCATCTCCGGAGCCTTCGGAGCTTTCGAGACGGAGACTATCCGTCAGCTCGGCGGATGGGATATCGGTCCGGGTCTTGACGGCGACATTACGCAGAAGATACGCAAGGCAGGCTATAAGGTGCGCTTCGCCAACAAGGCCGTCTGCCTCACCAATGTGCCCGTGAAATGGAGCAAGCTGTTTATCCAGAGACTGCGCTGGTCGAAGTCGCTTATCCGCTTCCGCGTGCGCAAGCACCGCGACATCCTCTGGAGCAACCGCAATTTCTCCTTCTCCAACTTCCTGTCAAACCTCGACTGCATCGTCTTCGACTGCATCTTCAATTTCGTCTGGCTCTTCTACATCATCACGCTCTGCCTCAGCAATGCCGACAGGATCTGGGACGTGATTCTCGTAGGATGGCTTCTGCGACTCTCCTTCTCGATCATAGCCTTCCTGGTGATGCAGTGCATCAGCGAGCGCTCCCGTCAGGAACGCAGATTGGGAGCCCTGCTCGTATTCCACACTCTCTACATGGGTTACTTCCTGCGTGTGGCCCGACTCATCGGCCATACCCTCGAGATCTTCTTCTACTCCTCCTACCGCGACAAGTGGAATCCGAAGAAAACCTCCACCGTAGCCCTCGAAGAAGGGTTGTAGAAGCACCCCATCCCCTCTCAGAGAACTCAGAGTTCTCTGAGCCGCAATTTTCTCATAGATCTCATAGTTCTCAGAGTTCTCTGAGCCGCAATTTTCTCATAGATCTCATAGTTCTCATAGTTCTCATAGTTCTCATAGTTCTCCTACCCCAAAGATTTCTCCTACCCAAAAAAATAACATGAAAAGAATCCTCTTCACCATACTCTCCATCCTGCTGACCCCCTTGTTATGGCTGAATGCGAAAGCCGAAAACAGTGAGGGAAAGCGATTGCTGATCATCAATTCCTACCATGACGGCGCGCCATGGTCGGCGGAGATAGTGAACCCTATCATCGCCGACATCTCAAAGCGCGATGACTTCATGGCTCCTGAGGTGGTGTATCTCACCAACACTCTCGTCCACAATGAGCATGATTTCGCCACGATGGAGCAGGGTCTTTTCGATAGGTTCACCGGCAAGCGCCCCGACTATCTGGTGCTCATCGGCAATTTCGCCTTCACCCTTCGCGACCGCATCGTGAGGGAGTGGGGCGATGTGCCAATGCTGCTCGTCTGCCAGTCGGATAAGTATGGCCCGCAGAACTATTACTATACGTATGACGGGGAGGACGCCGTGGGGTGTGAGAACCAGCGTCCGCTCAAGGAGCTGCAGGGGAAATACAATTTCTCCACCGTCATCATCCCCAACCTCTACGAACAGACCATCGACATGATGAAATATATGTTCCCGGGGATGAACCGCCTCGTCTTCATTGCCGACGCGCTCTATCTCAACCGCCACCTCAACCATGAGATCCGCGATTATGTGAAGGAGAAGTATCCCGACATGGAGTATGAGTGGCTCGTGGCGAGCGACGAGAATGGCAAGCTGCTGCAGCAATACCTCAACAACAAGGATTTCAACATGGGTATCCTGCTCTCGACATGGTTTTTCGAGCGCATGACGATCCATGGCTATCCGATGCTGCTGGCTGGCGACGCCCGTATGATCAGCGGTGCGCGCCGTCCGGTATTCGGTCTGCGGTCGGCCTATTTCAACTACGGCCTGCTCGGAGGCTATTTCCCTTCTCCGGAGGAGTTCAAGGAGGATCTGCTCGAGGCGCTGCATACGCTCATCAGCGACAAGAAGATGTCGGATGTGCCTTTCCACATGGTGGAGAATTCGATGCCTATCGTGAATTATGAACGCCTGCTGCGTCTGAAGATTCCGGAGTCGAGCTGCCCGCCGGGCACGGAGTTCCTCAACAAACCGCCGACGCTCTGGGAGCAGTATTATGTCTTCATCATCTCGGCGGGTATCGTGATCCTGGCTATCGCGGTTATGACGATCATCTATGTGGTCTATCAGCGACGCAAGATCGAATTCCTGCGCAGCCTCGACTCGTTGGTCAACAACATGCCTATCGGATATGCGCAGGCCACTGTGAAGCGCGATGCCCAGGGGATGATCACCGACGTGGTGTATCATGGCTGGAACGAGACGTTCGCCACGCTTCTTGAGGAGAACTCTTTGGAGCACACTCCGACTCGCCTCTTCAATAATGACTATATCTCCGCAAAGGTGGAAGTGCTTTTCAGGAGAGGGAATACCATCAAATTCTCCCATCATTTCGACCGCACGGACACTGACTATGAGTTCCTGGCGAGCCTCAACCGCAAGAAGGGGGAGACTACGGATGAACTGGATATCTTTGCCATCGACATCACCGACCAGAAGAAGAAGGAGGCGATGCTGATCGAGGCTACGGAGAAGGCGATGGAGTCGGATAAGCTCAAGATGGCTTTCCTTGCGAACATGAGTCATGAGATCCGTACGCCGCTCAATGCCATCGTGGGTTTCTCGCGCATGCTTTCAAAGACCATCGACGATGCCAAGAAGGCTCGGTTTGTGGATATCATCGAGCATAACAACGAGCTTCTGCTCAAGCTCATCAACGACGTGCTTGACACTGCCAAGGTGGAATCAAACACACTCGATGTGCATATCGAGCCCACGGACATCAACAGTGTGCTCCAGGCTGCCGAAAGCACGGTGCGTTTCCGTCTGCCTAAGGGAGTTGTGCTCAATCTTGTGCTCGGAGCGAAGGAATGCGTCATCATGACCGACCCCGACCGTCTCAGCCAGATAGCCATCAATCTGCTGACCAACGCCATAAAATTCACCGAACGCGGTTTCATAACCCTCGGATATGAGGTGAGGCCGGATGAGATATATTTCTACGTGCGCGACACGGGCAAGGGGATTGATGCCGAGGACATCGGCAAGCTCTTCACACGCTTCACGAAGCTCAACAACTTCGTGCAGGGCACAGGCCTTGGCCTGAGCATCAGCAAGAGCATCGTGGAGCGGCTCGGCGGCAAGATTGGTGCCGAATCCGCCGGCAAGAACCGTGGCTCTACGTTCTGGTTTACGTTGCCGAGAAAAGCTCCGGAGAATTAAAGAAAATTAGGAATTAGGAATTAGGAATTATTGGGTTACGGGAAAGTTTATTAGAATTAAAAGGAAACAAAAATTAAAATAACTGGAATATGGAAAAAGGTGATAGGAAGATAATTCCTAATCCCTAATTCCTAATTAAAAATAACTGGAATATGGAAAAAGGTGATAGGAAGATAATTCCTAATCCCTAATCCCTAATTCCTAATTAAAAATAACTGGAATATGGAAAAAAGGTGATTGGAAGTTAATTCCTAATCCCTAATTCCTAATTCCTAATTAAAATTGGATATGACAGCTGACAGCATTCTGAGATATACGGAAGCTTTTGTGGCTGTGGTGGGAGAGGGCGGAGCCGTTCTCTACCGCAACCGTGAAAGTGAGGCCGAGGCGGCTCTGAGGGAGCCGGACGTCTGGCGTGCGATTAATGAGGGACTCGCTTCGCGGAGCGACTTTGACTGGACTGACATCGACCTGCGCCTTGCCGGTGGTTCGGACCGCCGTTACCGCGTTGCGGGCCGCTTTGTGGAGGGAACGGGTATGGTGGTCACTGTGGTGGCTGGCGAACAGGCAGCAGGCAATATGGCTTACATTGCCAATATGAGCCATGAGATACGCACTCCGGTCAACGCCATAATCGGGTTCTCCCGCCTCATGTATGACACCGACGACCGCGAGAAGAAACGCCGCTATATGGAGCAGATCGAGACCAACAATCAGCTCCTGCTCAAACTCATCAACGATGTGCTCGACATGTCGAAGAAGAAGGAGGGGGAAAACTCCGACCGCACAAAGGATGTCGACCTCAACCAGCTCATGCGTTCGATTGAGAGCACGGTGCATTTCCGCGTGCCGCAGGGCACTGTGCTCAATGCCGTGATGGGAGCAGCCGACTGCCATGTAATGACCGATCCGGAACGTCTCACACAGGTGATCCTCAACCTGCTGACCAATGCCTGCAAGTTCACTCCGCAGGGCAGCATAACGTTCGGTTATGAGGTATGGCCTGAATCGATCTATTTCTATGTGCGCGACACAGGCATCGGAGTAGAGCCGGAGAAACAGCCTCTCCTCTTCAAGCGTTACTCTCGTCAGAACAACGAAGAACCGGGCACGGGTCTCGGTCTCTCCATCTGCAAGGATATCGTGGAGCGTTTCGGCGGCGAGATAGGGATGCGTTCCGACGGCGCCGGAAGGGGTTCGCTATTCTGGTTCACTCTCCCGCTGAAACCGCTGGGGAATGAGACCACAGCCCCGGCGTCCGCTACGGCTGCCGCCGCACCGGCCGCCGCACCGCAGCAGCGTCGCCATCGCCATACGCTACTCGTAGCTGAAGACAACGAGAGCAACTACTTCCTGATCACCTCCATGCTCGAAGACCAGTATGACCTTATCCACGCATGGAACGGCCGCGAGGCCGTGGAGATGTATTCCGAGCATAAGCCCGACCTCATCCTGATGGACATCAACATGCCCCTGATGGATGGCTACGAGGCCACGAAGCATATACGCCAGGTGTCGGACTCTGTGCCCATCATCGCCGTGACAGCCTACGCCTTCTCCTCCGACCGCACCCGCATCATGGAGAACGGCTTCAACAGCTACGTCTCCAAACCCGTCAACGCCGACCGCCTCGAAAGCGAAATCAAACGCCTGCTGGGAAAGTGACAAAGTACCAGTGACAAGTGACAAACTACCAGTTACAAGTGACAAACTACAAGTTACAAGTGACGAAGTACTCGTGACAAACTACGAAAGACAAGTGACAAACTAAAACATCGCTGGCGCGATGTTTCGGGAGAGCGCACCCTTGGCAACCGGGAGTATCCTCGGCTGCCGGGAGGAGCAGCCCCGGAGGGGCTGAACTTCAGTTAACCGGGTGCGAAGCGCCCGGACTGGATAACTATCTTATACCAACCACCTCCCGTCGCGCGCAGCGCGGCGGGAGGTGGCTGGTTTATGTGGGAGACTCTTTCCGGGGGCTTCGCCCCGCGGTTAACTGAAGTTTCGTCCCTCCGGGACTCTGCAGCCCCGACCCCTTAATGTTGGGATGATAATAGTTTGTCAATTTTTATGTAATTTTGCCCTTGAACCAAAAATTAGAGAACGTCTATATAACCCCGATTTTAAACTCCTCGAGCTGGATAAGTAAAAAAAGAAGCGGGGTTAAATGCATTATTTGAAAGTTATGACTGAGATTGGACGCTGTGGGTGGTGTGGGGATGACCCGCTGTATGTAAAATATCATGATGAGGAGTGGGGTAGGCCTGTGACGGATGACCGCCGTCTTTTCGAGTTCCTTATTCTCGAAGGGGCGCAGGCCGGGCTGTCGTGGCTGACGGTGCTTCGCAAACGGGAGGGATACCGTCAGGCATTCCATGATTTCGACTACAGGAGGGTGGCTGCCATGACTCCTGAGGAGGAAGAGAAGCTTCGTACGTTCGACGGTATCGTGAAGAATCGTCGTAAGATTCATTCGGCTGTGGTGAATGCGCAGCTTTTCGGAGAAATCGTTGAGGAGTTCGGCTCCTTCTACGACTACATTATTGGGTTCTTTCCGGATGGAAGGCGCATCATCAATGATGTGCCGGGGCTGGAGGTGGTGCCGGTGCGCTCCCCCATCTCCGACGCCATAGCAGCCGACATGAAACGCCGTGGCTTCAAATTCTTCGGGAGCGTGATCTGCTACTCCTTCCTGCAGGCCACCGGCTTCATCGACGACCATCTCAACCGCTGCCCCTGCAAATCCATAAATTTCTTAGAATATCTTAGACCATAGGAGCTTATTCCCAACTCTGAATTCAAAGTGGTAGAATTCGACCACTTTAGAATGACTGCCGAATTATATTTATTGCAAATTCGCCAGAATTAAATATGCGCAAAGTTAAGGCGTAGCGGCTCTTGAAGCGGTCGGGAGACTGCTCCTCCCAGTCTGCACGGCACGGCAACTCCGGATGGGGTTTCACACTGGGTTAAACATAGTTTGTGGCTTTCAGAGAGTAGTAAATCCCGGACAGGATCGATAAATTTCTAATTTTCATTTGTTTATATCAAGATATGTACGAAATAGACATTTGTTTCAGGCCGTTTTTGCACGGAATAGACATTTGTTTCAGGCCGTTTTTGCACGGAATAGACATTTTTCAACTTGAAGACGATGCAAAATTACAACCTCTACCCCTCCCTCTGCAACTTTTCACCTCCCCGTTGTACGAACCACCCCTTTCATTGTATGAACGGCACAACAACTGCGTCTAATCTGCGGCTGGCTGATGCTCAAAGTTAATTGTGCAGTCGGTAACTGCACAATCTCCACAGAGGTTGATTGGGAACCTATGTCTGAACTTTGAATTTTAATAATATTTCTTGGAATAGTAGCACTTCCGGGCTTGGACTGGTATGGGTATGCTCCTCAAAGCCTGTCTTTGCGTCGGGTCTGTGCTCATTATTTGGGAAAAAGTATTAAATTTGCAGATAATCAAAAAAGGAAGAGACCATGAAGAAGGATCCTGCATATAAGGAGGTGTTGGATTACGCCGTAGAGGTTGTAAAGGCAGTTAAGGATAGCGGATATCCGTCGGATTAACTCACCGGCGCGCTCACCGGCAAATTCCCCCTTTGACAGTCAACCTCTTTTTCCTATTACCCGTTTTTCATTCGTTTCGACGCATCCTAATGGGTAGACTCCACCAACATAGTGGAGAATTACAACTCTCTGATAATTTGATCGATACAAAACTCCACCAACTTGGTGGAGAAATGGCTGAAGAACCACTTATCCAAGTGCGTTGCCACAGATTCCAAGGTATACAGCAGAGCATTTTTGTTACAAAGCCATGTAGTGGAGGCGCAGTGGTGTCTTGATTCTATGCTGCAACAAATGGGACGGTTGGGGTGTTTTTTGTATAATGGCACAAGAACAAATTTCAATACGGCAACATGAGTCTGTCAACGTGAGCAGACCCCGAAAATATTCTGTAGTTTTACACAATGACGATTTCACCACTATGGATTTCGTGGTGAAAATCTTGAAGGAGGTTTTCTTCAAGTCTGAAATGGACGCTATATCCATTATGATGGATGTGCACAAGAAAGGGAAGGGCATTGTAGGCTCTTACAGCTACGACCTTGCCCTTACCAAAAAGGATCAAGCCACTGCCATGGCGCGCGAAGAAGGATTTCCCCTGAGAATAACCGTCCAACCAATTTAGGTTTTGTTTATGATTCATAATGCATAATTGGCTGTCGCTGCATTTAAATTAAGAAGACAGTGATGAATATATTCAATTAATTTTTGCGAGCCACTTTGATCAAGACCTTCATAATCAATTCTAAATTCATAAGAAATGTCCATACATCCCCAATTTATTACTTCAAAAGAAGTTTCAGAGTTGTTTGAAGCGATGCATATTCTTGCTTATTCTCTTCGCCATGAGTTTATAATGCCCGAACATCTGCTATATGTGCTTTTGCAAAAAGAGAATTTCCAAAACATTCTTAAAGAGTTTGATTGCAATCCCAGTGACATACAGGGGGAATTGAAAGAATTTTTGGAATCTATTGAGAAGGTGCCGGAGAATATGGACTACACCCTTAGTTTCTCATCGCAATTTTATGAAGTGATGACTGGAGTGATGGCGCAACTTGCCGCCTCTGGCAAGAACGAAATTGGTATTCCAAATCTCCTCTATCAGCTTCTGGATCTGGAGGAATCGATGGCAGCATTCCTTCTGAATGAAGTTATCGATGGAGACACCGGTGCTTTTATGAGTGCTCTGTTGGCGGATCCTGATTCAACTGGGGATGAAAGTAACTCAACGGAAGATAAGAAGAGCGGGACAAAGGAAAAGAATGATTCAAAAGAGACCCACCAATGGCGCAACTATGTGACTTGCGTCAACGAGAATCTTGATGCCAAAAATCCTCTGATAGGAAGAGAGCGGGAACTTGAACGCACTATTCAGGTGCTTTGCCGTAAAGACAAAAACAACCCTCTTCATATCGGAGAACCCGGAGTAGGCAAGACAGTGCTTGTCTATGGATTGGCTAGATTGATCAATGAGGAGAAAGTGCCTGAAAAACTTAAAGGTGCCCGTATCTATAGCCTCGATATCGGTTCGCTGTTGGCAGGAACGCAATTTCGCGGCGATTTCGAGAAGCGGCTCAAGACCATTATGGATGGTGTGACTAAGGAAGAAAATCCTATCCTCTACATTGACGAGATACATAATCTTGTGGGAGCTGGTGCTACCGGTGAAGGATCTATGGATGCGTCCAATATGCTCAAGCCTTATCTGGAAGGTGGAAAAATCAGATTCATCGGGTCCACTACTTACGATGAGTATAAAAGGTACTTTACCAAGAGTAAAGGCCTGGTGCGCCGATTCAGCAGGATTGATATCTACGAGCCTTCGGAAGAGGAGACCATAAATATCCTTAATCAACTTAAGGGGAATTATGAACAGTATCATGGAGTCATTTATCTTCCCGAAGCAATAGAGTATGCTGTGAAGGGGAGTTCCCGACACATTACAGACCGGTTTCTTCCTGACAAAGCCATTGATTTGATTGATGAAGCTGGTGCATATCGGCAGACTCATCCTGCGGAAGGCGAAGAAAGCAGGAAAGTTGATAAGGGCCTTATAGCCACTATACTCTCCAAGGTATGCAAGGTAGATGCAGTGGCGATGAACAAGGATTCTATATCTTCGCTCGAAACGCTCGAAAGCAGAATATCTACGAGGATTTATGGTCAGGACGAAGCCGTAATGAAGGTAGTGGAAGCTGTCATGATGTCGAAAGCGGGTCTGTCGGAAGAAGAAAAACCTCTCGCTTCCCTTCTTTTCGTAGGTCCGACTGGAACTGGAAAGACAGAACTCGCAAAGACGCTTGCTGATGAGTTGGGGATAGGGTTCTTACGTTTTGATATGAGCGAATATTCCGAAAAGCACGCCGTGGCGAAGTTGATTGGTTCTCCTGCAGGCTACGTAGGGTATGACGATGGAGGAATTCTCACCGATGCCATCCGCAAAACTCCTGACTGCGTGCTGCTTCTTGATGAAATCGAGAAAGCACATTCTGACATCTACAATATCCTGCTTCAAGTGATGGATTACGGAAGGCTTACCGACAACAAAGGAAACAAAGCAGACTTCAGGAATGTGATATTGATTATGACCTCGAATGCCGGAGCCAGTTTTGCGGCCCAGGCAAAGGTAGGGTTTGCAAGTTCGGTCACTGCCGGCAGCGCCATGCTGAAGCAAGTGAAGAAGACATTCCAACCAGAATTTCTCAATCGCCTGTCTGGCATAGTTGTCTTCAATGAGATCGACAGACGTATGGCTTCTTTGATTCTTGACAAAAAGTTGCGAAACCTTGAGGCGAAACTGAAAGCAAAAAATATCAGCTTATCACTGAGCGCTGAAGCCAAAGATTATCTTTTGAATGAAGGATTCTCAAAGGAATACGGAGCAAGGGAAATAGACAGAGTAATCGATCGCACACTGAAGCCAATTTTGATGAAAGACATTCTCTTTGGACATCTCAAAAATGGAGGCGTGGCAGAAATCGTTCTTACTCCTGATGGACTTTCAATATCAAATTCCCAGCCTGTTTAGACTGACACTCAGACAACTTTATAAAACTTGGATAACATAGAAAAACAAATGGTGTACAGACTTGATCCGGACTCGATAGAATTTCCCGATCCAACGGAAGGGGATGATGACGGCCTTTTTGCAGTTGGAGGTGACCTTTCTCCTGAGAGATTGCTTTTAGCCTATAGTCTTGGCATTTTCCCTTGGTTCTCTTTCAAGCGCAAAGAGGAGCCATGGTGGTATTGCCCTATGCAGCGTTTTGTAATATTCCCGGACGAAATCCATATTTCACACTCTATGCGAAACCTAATGAATAAAGAGTTATATAGGGTGACATTCAATAAGGATTTCAAGGGGGTGATAGAAGGATGCTCAGAGAGTCGAATCGAGCAGGAGGGAGCATGGTTGGGACCCGACATGATAGAAGCATACACCCGCCTACATGAGATGGGGTTTGTTACAAGCGTGGAAGTATGGGAAGGAGAGCAGCTGGTCGGAGGCCTTTATGGAGTCACAGTCGGGGCAGCCTTCTGCGGGGAAAGCATGTTTTCGCGAGTGCCGGGTGCAAGCAAACTTGCTTTGATTCATCTGGCACAAAGAATGGAAGCTTCGGGAGCAAGTATGATTGATTGTCAGTTTGAGACTCCACATCTGAAGTCGATGGGAGGACGGAAGATTTCTTACTTTGAATATCTTCGACTGATTCGGAAGCCCATATGGCTCTTCCAAAACTAAGCTCCGTTCCCAAAAAATGTTAACGCAGGGGCGGCATATTTTTGGGGGAACGGAGCCTAAATCCCTAACGTGATCATGCATGATCACGTTAGGACAGAGGGTTGATGAAAGGTTGGATTTTGGAGGTGGGAGGGTGTGATCAATCTTGTTCCTGCCGGCTCAGTGAGACTGTGAGGCGGCCGGAGCGCAGTAGGTCGGAGTGGGGGATACGGTAGCCTGTGGGGCAGTCGCCGAGGCGTGCCGAGGCTATGCGTCGGTGGGGGTTGCGGCTTCCTGCGGTAGTTTCCGGATTCTCTACCTCGATCACCAGTTCTTCGCGTGGCCAATAGTGAGGATCAAGTTTGATCGTGACTCTGTCGAAGACGGGAGCTGTCAATGTATAGGTCGGATCGCCGGGGATATCGGGGTAGAGACCCATCATTGAGAAGATGGCCCAGGCTGACATGGTGCCTGTGTCTTCATTTCCGGGGATGCCGTCGGGCTTGGTGGTGAAGTATTTGTCGAGCAGTTCGGCCACGAGCTTCTGTGTGCGCCATTCCTCTCCGGGGAAGCGTGAGAAGAGATAGGGATAGGCGATGTCGGGTTCGTTGGCGGGGTCATAGTTGCCTCGATCGAACACACCCTGGAGATTGGCGATGAAAGCCTCTTTGCCACCCATGAGTTCCACGAGTCCGTCTACGTCGTGAGGGACGTAGAAAGTGTAGTTCCAGGCGTTGCCTTCATGAAAACCGGGAGATGGTTCGAAATTTTCACCCTGCCGCGGATCGAAGGGTGTCAGAAACGAACCATCGGGGAGCAACGGGCGCAGTGTGCCATATTCCGGAGAATAGTAATGGCGGTAGCCGCGCGCACGTTCCGCATATCGGCGCGCATCGTCGGAATATCCGAGGGAGTCGGCAAGCTGGGAGAGGGCATGGTCGGCGATGTAATACTCCAGGGCATGACTCACTGAATTGTCGAATTCCTCGCGCAGCGGCACATAGCCGAGGGTCAGATAGTCATCATTGTCAGGACGCAGGGGATTAAGCGAACCGGGAGTGTCGGCACCCTTCTTCATCGCTTCGTAAGCTTCCCCTATGTCGAATGTGCGCAGACCGCGAGCCCACGTGTCTGCGAGAACGGGTATGGCCGGGTCGCCCTCCATTGTATGCGTCTCGCGTCCGTAGAGTTCCCATTTGGGAAGCCAGCCGCTCTCACGGTAGATGTCGAGCATCGTGTTGACCATCGCGTCCTGCCGTTCGGGATAGACGAGGGTCAGCAGCTGATGCAGATTGCGGTAGGTGTCCCAAAGGGAGAATACTGTATATCGGGGCAGCCCTGACTTCGTGTTTGCGATGTTGCCGATGGAGTCGCTTTCCATGATGGGGTAGTCGCCGTTTACGTCGTTGAGCAGGTTGGGGTGGATGAGCGTATGATAGAGGGCAGAATAGAACACTTCCTTCTGATCCTCCGTACCTCCCTCCACCATGATGCGGCTCAGGTCGGAGTTCCAAGCCTCGCGCGCATCGCTGCGGATACGGTCGAAATCCCTGCCGGCGGTCTCACTCTCAAGGTTGAGGCGTGCGTTTTCGAGCGAAGTGAAACTGACCGCCAGCTCCACTTCCACATCGAAGCCCGCCTCGACGTCGTCCCAGCTCATCCAGACTCCTATATCGTCGCCCGAGAGTTGCCGTCCGTAGTCGGTATAGAGCTTATAAGTGCCGTTGTCGGGGGTCCATTCCGCCTCCACACCCTTCATAGGGCGCTGCATCTTCCAATAGCCTGAGCGCGAGGGGGTCTTGTTGACGCGCATCACGAAATAGATGGGGAAGACAGCCTGCGGGTTATAGCAGAAAGTGCCGAGCAATTTCGAGCCTTCAAACTCAGTGGCGCTTACGCGACGCACGCTTGCACCGCTTTCATTGGTGAGACCTTCGCCGAGGTTGAGCAGGATATTGGCTTCTCCCGCCGGGAATGTGAACCGGCTCACGCCTACGCGGGGTGTGGCTGTGGCCTGCGCGAGAATACCGTAGCGGTCGAGATTCACGGAGTAATGACCGGGCGAAGCCTGTTCGCCGGAGTATGTGGAGCCGTAGCTCCGGAAATCCACATTCAGGGGCCCGGAAGTGGGCATCAGCAGCAGCGACCCCATGTCAGGGCAACCAACACCGCTGAGGTTGACGTGGGAGAACCCCGTGAGGTAAGAGTTGGTATTGTCGTAGGGTGTCGACCACCAGCGGGCATCCTTGTCGAAATTATTGAGGTCGGATCCCATTACGTTGAAAGGAGCCACAGACATCATCCCGTTGGGCGTTACCGCCCCCGGGTTGGTGGTGCCGAAATTTGTGGAGCCGATAAAAGGATTGACATAATCCACAGGCAGCTTGCCTTGCGTGGCGGAGGCGGCGGCTGAAGCCGCCACCAGTAAGAGAGCAGGGAATAGCTTTTTCAAGACGTAAAGTTTTGACAATTAGGAATTAGGAATTAGGGATTAGGGATTAGAGAATTAGGAATTGAGCGTTAGATTATGGGCTCTAATAACCCTAATTCTTTAAGGCCAATTCATTAAGGCCGAGGCATTCCTCGCCCCCACAATTCCTCATTTCTAATTCCTCATTCCTAATTCTTATAAAGAATTTTCTTTTAAATGGGCGATGATTTCGGAGATGCGGCCGAAGGCGAGGCAGACGGTGGTGTCGGCGGCGCCGTAGTAGATGGCTACTCTGTCGCCGTCGGTGATGGAGGCGCAGGGAAAGACTACGTCGGGCACATCGCCGGCGAGTTCGTAGGGAGCGGCGGGAGCGAGCAGATAGGGTTTCGAGCGATAGAGCACCTTCTCCAGATTCTCCGCGTCGAGAAGCACGGCACCCATCGAATAGCGGTAGCCACGGCAGGTGTTGATCACTCCATGATAGAACATGAGCCACCCCTCATCGGTGAGAATGGGAACGGAACCGGCTCCGATCTTGGTGCATTGCCATGCGCTCTCTTCAAATGGTGCCACTTTCATCACGCAGCGGTGCTCGCCCCAGTATTTCATGTCGGGAGAGTAGGAGATGAAGATGTCGCCGAAGGGAGTGTGCCCATTGTCGGAGGGACGCGACAGCATAGCATAGCGGCCACCAATCTTCTTTGGGAAGAGCACACCATTGCGGTTGAAGGGGAGGAAGGCATTCTCACACTGATAGAAGGTCTTGAAATCGAAAGTGTAGCCGATTCCGATCGTGGGTCCGTCGCAACCGTTGCACCAGGTGATCCACCAGCGGTCGTCGATCCATGTGACACGCGGGTCATACTTATAATCACTGCGGATCATCTGTGTGTTGCCCGGGAGGAACTCGATGGGAGAGTCAGAGATCTTCCAGTTGATGCCGTCGGGGGAGAAACCGGCGTATATGTTCATCTGCACTGCCTTGTTATCGCAGCGGAACACTCCGGCGTAGCCGTCGCCGAAGGGCACGACCGCCGAATTGAATATAGAGTTGGAGACGGACGTAGCATATCGACCTACGACCGGATTTTCAGAATAACGCCACACTACATCCGTGCAGCCTTCAGGGCGTTCTTGCCAAGGGAAATTTTTCATATGACAGGGTTATTTTGAGCTATGAGAGCTGGGAGAGCTAAGAGAACTATGAGAGCTAAGAGAACTGGGAGAGCT
Source organism: uncultured Sangeribacter sp. (assembly GCA_964588625.1). Lineage (GTDB taxonomy): Bacteria > Bacteroidota > Bacteroidia > Bacteroidales > Muribaculaceae > Lepagella. The sequence continues at coordinate 27,196 of CAZPQD010000014.1, forward strand.
ATGAGAACTGTGAGAGAGAATATTGTTCAGAGAACTCTGAGTGCTCTGAGATCTCAGAGTTCTCTGAAAATTCCTCATCATTCCTAATTCCTAATACCTAAACGGTATCTTCCAGGCCATGAGGAAGGCGGGGATAGTCACGAGCATTACGAAGATGAAGAAGGTGGGATAGCCCATCATGTCGCAGAGCCAGCCGCTGACCATGCCTGGGAGCATCACTCCAAGGTTCATGATGCCGGAGCCTATGGCATAGTGGGCCATCTGATGGTTGCCGGGTGCCACCTGCTGCATCATGAATAGCGTCAGACCGACAAATCCGAAGCCATAGCCGAAGTATTCAAGTCCGATACCGCCTGCGATGAGCCATGCGGAGGTGGGTTGCCAGATAGCGAGCAGCACGAAGACGATGAAGGGGACGTTGAAGATGGCCACGAGCGAGAGCAACGTACGCCGCAGACCGCGTGCCGAGATGTAGTAACCGGCGAGTATCGAACCCGCCACGAAGGCGGCTGCTCCGAAAGTGCCGTAATAGAGACCGATCTCCTGGTTGTCGAGACCCAGACCTCCCGTCTCACGGCTCGCCTTGAGGAAGAGGGGCACGATCTTCACCACGAACCCCTCACCGAGCCGGTAGAGGAGGATGAAGAGCAGATAGAGCCAGATGAGCGGTTTGCGGAAGAACTCGGCGAGCACTTCCCAGAGTTGGCGTGCTGTCTCCGCCGCCGTCTTCTTCTCCCCCTTTTCATCGGGACGCTTGCGCATACGGCCCGGGAGTATGAAGATATGATAGAGGGCTAAAAGGAGCATCACAATTCCGAGCAGACACATGATGATTGTCCAGGCGAAACGGTTGGCGGCGACTGTCTCGGCAGCGGAATGAGTTCCTTCGCCGAGTCTGCTTGAGATCAGCACACCGGCCAGATAGACAAGGCCGCCACTTGCGGCAATCTTTGCGATATTATAGAAGGCTCCCTGCCATCCGATGTAACGGGCCTGCTGGGCAGAGGAGAGTTCCGACATATACACTCCGTCGCAAGCCACATCATGGGTCGCACCCGAGAAAGCCACCACAGCGAGGCACGCGATGGCTGGGGCGAAGAACGAGGGGAAATGGAGCGAAAGGGCAGTCAAGCCGAAGGCTATGCCGGTGACGATCTGAGTGCCGGTGACGTATCCTTTCTTGGTGCCGTAAAGCTCCATGAAGGGACTCCAGAGAGGTTTGAGTGTCCAGGGGAGCAGGATGAGCGAGGTCCAGAAGGTGATGGCTGCGGCATCGACACCCATCCCCTGGAACATGAGGACCGACACCATATTGACCACCACAAACGGTAGTCCCATCGCGAAATAGGCCGTGGGTACCCACGAGACCGGATTGGAGTTTTTTAGCATGGTATTTTGAGCTATGAGAGCTAAGAGAACTATGAGATCTAAGAGAACTGTGAGAACTAAGAGAACAGAGATGTTTCAGAGCACTCAGAGATCTCAGAGCACTCAGAGATCTCTGAGGGATTATCTAATTCCTCATTCCTAATTCCTAATTATTCCTAATTCTTACTAAACGAATATGGGGCGGCCTCCGGAGAGGTGCCGCGCGTATGGGAGGGATCGGAGCTCATCCGGAACTCAATGCGGGATCCGTCGCGCAGCTGAGGCAGTGTGAAGTAGTTGAGGTCGTAGGGCTTGCCGTCGATGGTCAGGCTCTGGATGTAGGGGGTGGAGTTGTTGTTGTCGGGGGCGAGTATCTCCACTGTCTTTCCATTCTCGAGATGCAGCTTAGCCTTTCGGAAGAGCGGCGAACCGATAGCGTATTCCCCCGAGCCCGGAGCCACAGGATAGAACCCGAGGGCCGAGAATACATACCATGCCGAGGTCTGGCCGTTGTCCTCATCGCCGCAATATCCGTCGGGAGCGGCGGAGTAGAGGCGCTTCATTACGTCGCGCACCTTCTCCTGAGTCTTCCACGGTTGTCCGGCCCAATCGTAGAGATAGATCATATGCTGGGTGGGTTGGTTGCCATGTGCATAGTTGCCCATATCCACTATCTGCATCTCGCGTATCTCATGTATGGGAAAACCATAGTAGGAATCGTCGAAATGCGGAGGCACGGTGAACACCGAGTCAAGCATCTCCACAAAAGACTCTCGCCCACCCATCAGGTCCATTAGACCCTGCGGGTCATGGAAGACGCTCCAAGTATAATGCCAGGCGTTGCCTTCAGTGAAGGCGTCGCCCCATTTCAGCGGAGAGAAGGGAGCCTGGAAAGAGCCGTCGGCATTGCGCCCGCGCATCAACCTCGTTTCGGGATCGAAGAGGTTGCGGTAGTTGAGAGCGCGCTCCGCATAAATCTGCTGCTCAGCCTGCGGACGGTCGAGGGCTTTTGCCAACTGCAGGATGGCCCAGTCATCGTAGGCATATTCGAGCGTACGCGCCGCACTTTCGTTGATACCTTTGTCGTAAGGAACATAGCCGAGTGTGTTGTAATACTCATGGCCGAGGCGTCCTGTGGAACTGACCTGCGGATGTACATTCTCAGTGCCATTCACTATACCCTCCCAAAGTGTCTCCGGATCGCTTACCTGCACACCGCTGAGCCAGGCATCTGCCAGCACCGAAGCCGAGTTATTGCCAACCATGCAGCCGCGATGTCCCGGGGAAGCCCATTCGGGATAGAACCCACTCTCGCGGTAGGCATTGAGCAGGCCTTCCTGAATCTCAAGGTTGACGGAAGGATACATAAGGTTGAGCAGTGGGAAGAGGGCGCGGAAGGTGTCCCAGAATCCTGTGTCGGTATACAGATAACCGGGAAGCACCTCTCCGTTATAAGGGGAATAATGGATGGGATTGCCGTCAGCGTCAAGTTCATAGAACTTACGGGGAAAGAGCAGCGAACGGTATAGGCAACTGTAGAAGGTACGCAGGTCATCGGGATTGTCGCCTTCAACTTCGATACGCCCGAGCACATCCTCCCAGCGGTCGCGACCTGCCTCCATCACTTCGTCGAAACTGCGGCCTGCGAGTTCATCGAGATTTCGCAGGGCCTGTTCATCGCTGATGAAGGAGGAGGCGATTCGCGCCGTCACAATGTCGCCACGGTGTGTCGGTTCAAACCGGATTGCCATCACTGAATCGGCGGCAGTCTCTACTGTGAAGTCACGGTCGAACTCAATGACGAAGTAATTGCCGAAATTATCGGGTACGCCACCCGAGTTGCGGACGCTGACCCCCGTCACACGTCTTTTGGCAGGGTCAGCAGCCACACTTCCCCCCTTACCGAAAGAGTCGATCACCATGAAGGGATCGTCAGACTGAGGATACGTGAAGCGCATCATCGCAGCCCGTTCGGTAGGGGCGACTTCGGCCGTCACGTCATAATCAGCGAGATAGACCTTATAATAATACGGACGGGCATCCTCCGCCTTATGCGAGAACCAGGAGGCGCGTTCGCCATCATCGAGAATGGCTCGTCCCGTCTCCGGCATAAGCGAGAACATACCGTAGTCGTTGATCCAGGGAGAGGGTTGGTGGGTCTGTTTGAGGCCGCGGATCTTGCGGTCGGTGTAGTTATACTGCCATCCCGAGCCGTTCTCACCCGTCTGGGGAGTCCAGAAATTCATACCCCAGGGCATTGCGATGGCCGGGTAGGTGTTGCCTGCCGACAGCTCGAAATCAGAGAGAGTGCCGGTGAGTGGGTTGACAAGTGACGAGGGACTCGCCATTAGTGACGGGTTGCCGGTGCCAAGTGACGAGGAGGCGACTGCCGGAGAGGCAACGGCCAACGTAAGTGTCAGGGAGGCTATGATGAGGTTTCTCATGGGAATATCAAAAATCTTTTGTATGGAGAGTAGTTTCTTGAAGCGGTCGAAATAGGAGGTGTGAAAGTTTCTTCTTTCGCTTCCGGAGTAGGGGGGCAGAGCCCCGGAGGGGCGATACCTCAGTTAACCCTGGGCGAAGCCCAGGGAAAGGGAATCAATGGCAAAAGTATAAAAAAAGCCGCAGAAGCGCGCCGCGCTTCTGCGGCTTTTTTTATTTTCTTTCTATATACTATCGGTACGGAGCCGGGGGTTTCACCCCCGGTTAACTGAAGTTCAGCCCCGTCGGGGCTGCTCAGACGACACTCTCAGTCGGTTTTGAAGCGGTCGGGAGACCGCTCCTCACGGTCGTTGCGGTTTTGAAGGTCGCCTAAAGCCTAAAACCTAACGCCTAACCCTAACCCTAACGCCCCCCTTTCATCCGGAAACGCAGCTCGCCGCCGGACGTGAATTGATCGTGGGTGATGAAGGGAGAGGGGAGCGGCTGACCGTTGAGAAGCACTTCCTCCACGTAGTCATTCTCTTTCGAGAAATTCTCCGCCACAATATCAAGGGTCTTCCCTCCGGGGAGATTGAGGGTGAGTCGCTCAAAGAGCGGCCGACCGAGGGAATAGACGGGATTGCCGGGAGCCACCTGATAGATGCCCATGGCGTTGAGCAGCAGCCAGGCCGACATCTGTCCGCAATCTTCATTTCCCGAGAGACCGTCGTAGTCGTTGCGGTATTGTTCGCGGAAGATACGGCTCACGAGTTCCTGGGTCTTCCACGGTTGGTCAACGTAGTTATAAAGATGCGCCACATGGTGGGAGGGCTCATTGCCGTGGGCATACTGTCCGATGAGACCGGAGATGTCGGCGGAGATAAGTTCACCCTCCAGTTCGGAAGAGGCATTGAAGAGGGAATCAAGGCGTGCGGCGAGTGCTTCCTTACCACCCATCAGCTCCATCAAACCCTCCGGGTCGTGAGGCACGAAGAAGGTCCATTGCCAGGCAGTGCCTTCGCAATAATCGTCGGTGCGGTGGTTGGAGGAGCGCGGGTTGAAAGGCTCACGCCAGGAGCCGTCGCTCATCTTTCCGCGCATAAATCCTGTGGAAGGGTCATAATAATGTCTGTAGGCTTTGCCAAGACCGGCATATTTGGCGGCTGTGGCAGTGTCGCCCACAGCCTCGGCCAATTGAGAGATAGCCCAGTCATCGTAGGCATACTCGAGTGCTTTTGCCACAGCCTCATGATCCTTATCGGAAGGCACCCATCCCTGCAGGTTCTTCCAATATTTGGCCTGCGGCATAAGCACAGCCACAACTTCGGGAGGCGCCACTATGCCCGTAGTGTCATACTCTGCGGCGCGCACTGAAGCACTCAGAGCCTCTTCGGGAGAGAAAGTGTTCTGACCTTTGGCCACAGCATCGGCAAGCATCGAGGCGGCGTGATAGCCGATCATAGTGCCGGTGTAATTGCCGCCGAGCTCCCACATGGGGAGCATTCCTCCCTCGCGTGCCTTAAGCAGCAGGGAGCGCATGAAAGCGTCGTTGAGCTCCGGATCGATGATGGTCAGCAGCGGATGGAGCGCGCGGAAAGTATCCCAGATGGAGAAGATGGTGTAGACCGGGTCGGATGTGGAGCCGGAGTGAGCCTGCCGGTCCATGCCGAGGTAGCGTCCATCAGCATCTGTGAAGAGATTGGGTGCTACGGCAGCATGATAAAGGGCAGTGTAGAAAGTAGTCAGGTCATCGGGGTCGGCGTCAGCCGGCACATCTATACGTCCGAGCCATTCGTTCCATTTGCTACGGGCATCGGCACGCGTCTCATCGAAGGGGAAGCCATCACCTTCCGACTGCACGTTGGCAAGTGCTCCGTCATAGTCAACGGCCGAGATTGCCGTCTTCACCAGCAACTGATCGCCGGGCTTGATTCCCGGAAACTTCAGCAGAGCCTTGCAACGGGCGTATGGTTCACCCTTGGACGTGAGTATAGTGTCGTTGAGATATTCCACCTCAAAAGGCTCGGAGAAAATGGCATGGAAATAAATACGCTGGTCGAAAGCCCAGTATTTGGTCATCTTGTAGCCCCGCAGTTCGCGGTCGCCCATGGCCTCCACCTCCATCGCCACATTATTCTGATGCTGTATGGAATAGTCCATATCCACTATCATCCCCGCATCCCCTTCGATGGTTTTCGGAAACGTAAACCGGAACATAGCCAGGCGGTCGGCGACTGTCATATCAGTCAGGATACCGTAGCGGTCGAGCATAACGTTATAGTAGCCCGGCTCTGCGTATTCCTGTTCATGAGAGAAAGGGGAGGCCCAGGGCACATTCTGGAGCGTGTCGGTCTGCCCTTCGAGCACTTGCCGCCCTACGGTAGGCATGAAAAGCACATCGCCATAGTCGGCGCAACCGGTCCCGCTCAGATGGTTGAGTGAAAAACCGTTGATGAGCGTGTCGGTGATATAGTAGCCGGAGCAGGCGTCCCATTCATCGATACGGGTGTCGGGAGAGGGGGTGATCATGCCGTGGGGCACGATAGAGCCGGGGAAAGTGTGGCCGTGGCCTCCGGTGCCGATGAAGGGATTCACGTAAGCGGCATAGTCGCGTCCGGGAGCGTCGCCCGAGGCAGCCGTCATCATGGCTGCTCCGCCGGCGAGCAAGGCGAGGGTCAATATGGCGTCTCTTCTTTTCATCTTGTCAGGTCTTTTGGGAAAGTAATCTATCTTGCTGACTCTCTTTCATGAGAATCGGATTGGAATCCTCCTTTTTCGGAGGACATATGCAGTCGGAGCGTCGCTCCGGAGGTAATCATATCATGAGTGATGCGGGGAGAGGTCAATGGTATGCCATCCACAGTGGCCGAACGGATATAGCGGCATTCGGGCGAGAGGTTTTCGGCAATGATGGTGAAGGTCTTGCCTCCGGGTTGGTCGATCTCCACACGCTCGAAGAGTGGAGTGCCGAGTTCATAACTCCCTCCTACGGGATCGAGCGGGTAGAA
>CAZPQD010000015.1:0-33430 GCA_964588625.1 uncultured Sangeribacter sp.
CTTTCCTGCGCACTCTCGACAATGGTATCCGTCTGCTTGACGATCTCATGCAGAAGGCTAAGGCCGAGGGTAAGAACCGTATCGATGGCAAAGATGCCTTTACGCTTTATGATACATTCGGATTTCCACTCGACCTCACCGAACTTATCTTGCGTGAGAATGGTATGGAACTCGATCAGAAGGGCTTCGATGCCGAGATGCAGAAGCAGAAAGAGAGAGCGCGCAATGCTGCTGCTGTGGAGACAGGCGACTGGGTGGTGGTTCGCGAAGGCGACCAGAAATTCGTAGGTTATGATTCCACTCAGGCCGACACCCGTATCCTTCGCTATCGCAAGGTGAAGCAGAAGGGTAAGGAGTTCTATCAGATCATTCTTGAAGAGACTCCTTTCTATGCCGAGATGGGTGGCCAGGTCGGCGATCGCGGTTGGCTCACAGGTGCTGACGGTGAGAAAATTGAGATTTTCGACACGAAGCGTGAGAACAATATCGGTGTGCATCTCGCCCATGCTCTTCCCACAAATCCTGAGGGTGAGTTCCATGCTGCCATTGATGAAGAGGCTCGCGCCGCAACGTCGGCAAATCACTCTGCCACTCACCTTATCCATGAAGCTTTGCGTGAAGTTCTCGGTGAGCATGTTGAGCAGAAGGGATCTTTCGTGACTCCTGACGTTCTTCGATTCGACTTCTCCCACTTCCAGAAAGTGACACCTGAAGAACTCCGTAAGGTGGAACATCTTGTCAATGAACGCATACGCAAGGCTACTCCACTTGAGGAGTTCCGCGATACTCCTATAGCTGAGGCCCGCGCCATGGGTGCCATGGCTCTCTTTGGTGAGAAATATGGCGACAAGGTGCGTGTTGTCAAGTTCGGACCTTCGATTGAGCTCTGTGGTGGAACACACGTGGCAAACACCGGCAATATCGGCATGGTGCGTATTCTCAGCGAAAGCTCTATCGCCGCCGGTATCCGACGCATTGAGGCTGTGAGCGGTGCAGGAGTTGAAGCTATGCTTGATAACTTCCAGGACACTATGAAGGAGATCTCTTCTATCCTCGGAGCATCGGGCGATCTCCGAGCTTCACTTCGCAAAGCCATTCAGGAGAATGCCGACCTCAAGCAGCAGGTGGATGAATACCTCCAGGAGCGTGTGAAGAACCTCATCAAGGAATGTCTCGCCGACGCCAAGAACATCAACGGCACGAAGGTAGCCTTCCTGGTAGGCAACCGCTTGCCCGACATCGTCAAGAACGTAGCTTTCGGCATCCGCGCAGAGTCAAAGGAATCCACAGTATTCATCGGAGCCACCGAGTCCTCCGGCAAGCCTCTCCTGACCCTTGCCCTCTCCGACGACCTTGTGAAACAAGGTCTCAACGCCGGCAAGATCGTCCGCGAGGCCGCCAAGCTCATCAAGGGAGGCGGTGGTGGCCAGCCCTTCTTCGCCCAGGCCGGTGGCAAAGACCCCGAAGGTCTCTCCGCAGCCACGGATAAAATCGTCGAGCTCCTCGCCCTCTGATAGTTTTAACCCCACAATACAACAACACTCGGGAGGTTCCGCTTCCCGAGTGTTGTTGTTTATATACCCTTTAAAAATGACAAAAATATTGTAAAAGAGAGGTGATTGTGTTATTTTTGCATAGCAAATGACATGTACTATGACAAAGAAGGTGTTGGAGTTAAAAGTGATGAATGAGACAAAGGATGTAACTGACGAAAAGGGTTTTGGGGGTAACAGGGTCAGAAGTAGCGGGTTATTGAGTTGTCATAGGAATAGACGGTGGTCTTTCCTCCTTTGTTGACGGCGGAGAGGGCTATGCTGCCGTCGGATGCAAAGAAGACGAGCACCCCATCATGCATCTGGCCTGAGAATTTACCGGAGGGTAAGGTGGCGATCCAGGTCTCCCCTTCTTTGCTAAGAGTCACGCTTTCGCCGGGATTGTTGGCCACAGTGTAGTTGCCGGGTGCAATTGGTTTGAGGGATGCAGGAGCCACTTCCAACGATTGAACGATGAAGCCGTTGAGCCCGGGAGAATATTCTATCAGGTCCCAACCCTGACGAACTTCCTTCTTGCGGAATACCATTCCATCAAGTATAACTACGTCGTCGCCATCACGGTTGGTAGTGGCGTATTTTGCATTGGGACTGTCATATACTTTTCCTTCATGGGCGATGGCAATGAAGTCGTCAGCCATCAGAAGCATTCCCTGAAAACCTACCACCATCATGAATATTGCAGATAAAATTCTCTTCATAATCTAAAGTCGGGTTATTTAATGTGGATTACAAAACTACAAAACTATTTTGAGAAAATCAGTACCGCTCCCCTTCTCAGCTTCCTTTCATCACATTAAATCCGACTTATCTACCAATTTCTATTATATCCTTCCCTTTTACTCCTCTCTTTTTTACTCCTTTCTTTCCTTTTCCATCCCCAACCCTCCTTATTTACCAAGTTCTATGACCTCAGCGTCACGGATTTCGGCTCCGTCGATGACAAAGCGGACAAGCGTCCGCACCTTCTGCCAACCCTGATTGCCGGCTGCCCCGGGATTGATGTGAAGGAGTTGCAACTCGGGATCGTACATCACCCGCAGGATATGGCTATGACCATCCACCATCAACTTAATCCCTTCTTGACGCAGTAGGTTTTTCATTCCTTTCGACCATTTTCCCGGATACCCTCCTATATGCGTAAGCAAAACCTTTACATCCTCTACCTGAAATATATCGATTTCCGGATAGCGACGCTTCATCTCGCCATGATCAATGTTGCCACTGACAGCCCTTACTGTCGGACAGATCTCGGCAAGTCGGTCGAGAATAGTGACATCCCCTACATCGCCGGCATGCCATATTTCGTCGCAATCCTTGAAATACATCTCATAGCGGTCATCCCAACAGGAATGAGTGTCGCTCAATAAACCAATACGCCGCATTTTAATTATAAGCAGATGGTCAGAACTTTTCTGAGAGCTAACAGTGCTCCGATAACTCTGAGTTCTCTGAGAAATGATTCAATAAATATCTCCGGACACCTACAGGGGTTAGAGGCGTCCGGAGTCTATCTAAAAAGTAAGTTTTGAGGAGGAAAGGGTTGATCATTTCACACCCTTGGCCACCTCATCCTTAAAGGTGTTGGCGGGTTTAAAAGCGGGAATATTGTGTTCGGGGATGACTACGCTCGTATTCTTGCTGATATTTCTTGCAATCTTCTCAGCGCGGGTCTTGATGATGAAGGAACCAAAACCACGGAGATAGACATTCTCTCCATGTGCGAGGCTATCCTTCACCACATTCATGAACTCCTCGACAACGGCCATAACTGTATGCTTGTCGATACCTGTAGCGCGGGTGATTTCTGTGGCTATTTCTGCTTTTGTCATTTTTATATGGTATTTACTGTTTGTTTCAACAATGTTTGTGAGTTTGCCCCTCCCGTCTGAGCATATTACTAAGCCTGAATTTGCCTCAGGAGTTTCGCCGATTCGCGATAAGCAATACTCGGGTGCAAAGTTAGCAATAATCTTTTATAATTCCTATAGAAAAAGACCTGTTCCGATTACAGAACAGGTCTTTTATCCCTTTTCTTCACCTTTTATAAAGGGATTCTACTGAGTTCCTCCCTTATCTAAGGAAAATTATTTCACTACTACTCTCTCTGTCTTTGCACCCTCTTTCACCTTGATATAAATACCGTGGCCAGGATTCTTAACCTCAAAACCGGAGAGATTGAAAAAGCGAGTTTCGGAAACTTCGTTTTCAATACTGTTGATGACCGACGGATCAAACTCCTTATACTTTATGGGGGATAGATAGAAATATTCGGTGTCTCCGCGCTTGGAGTATCTTACTACGCAGGTCACATTGTATGTGCCGGCAGGATATGAGGAAACGCCGTAGGTGTTCTGGAACTCATATGTCGTGCCGTCAGGAGTTGTGCCAAATGCTTTGGAATCTTCTGAGGCTGTCATAGAATCGAATGTTACTTCTGTCAGGATTACAACACGGTCTACATCTTCGCGACTTACTGACTGAACAGTGGGATACTCCACCTCCACCTGCTCTGTTACCTTACCGGGTAATCCTTCCCAGATAATGCTTTCATAAATTGTCGCGTTGCTGGCTACCCATCCAGCTGGAATGACATCGCCAACTTTATAAAGGGTTGTGACGGATGTGGACGTGCCGTCCTGATTCCTATTGTCGCATATGTAGCCCGCGTTTCCTTCTTCATCGATTACGAAGGCATAACTGCCATTTGCGAATGTCACTGTCATCGGGAAGCAAACCTTCACCTTATCATAGAGATTGGGCGCATATTCAATCAACTGGCGAATATTGCTTGCTGTAGGAATCACCTGAAGTTCATACGTGGCACTTCCGGAGGCAAATTCATCATTCCCTACTGTGGACACTGTGATTTTTGTTTTTCCGACTCCTATTATCGTCACTTTTCCTTCCGCATCTACTGTGGCGACATCTTCTGATGTGCTTGTCCATGTCAAGGGAAGATTATTGGGATTGTCAAGAGTCGGAGCCGTGAAATCCTCACCGATGAATCCAGTTGCCGATGTCTCGTTGAAAGAAAGGCCACATTCTTTTTTCCCACCGAGATCTTCAGTATAGGTGACTGAAATGGAATGGATAAAACGCATGTAGAATTTGTTTTCCCATCCAAAGGTCACTGTCTCTGTGCCACCGTCATTTTTCCAGTTCCAGTTGTATACATTTCCGTCTTTTTTGCTATCTACTGAAAGATCATTGAATTTAATGCTGAGCGCATTGAGCGCGGCATTATTGAGACTGCCGGTCATGGTAAGAGTAACAGCTGTGATTTTTCCACCAGGCACAGTAAGAGTGACCTGGGGACTTATGGAAGTGGACGCAGCAAATGCGGAATACACGAGTATTCCTGAGTTGTCGGTTCCATCATTTACAAGGGCGAAACCCTCACCGGTGGTTGCGGTATTTTCAATCTTAAAATCTACTCCTGCCTCCTTGAATGCGTAGGAGGGAACGAAATCAAGTTCGTTGGCATTCACTGTGGTCTGTCGCGTCCATCCGTATGCATCTTGTTCGCCGTCAAACGTCAGTGTGAGTTCGTTGGCATAACCTATAGCCGCAATCTGCGACAATACTAAGGCAGATAATAAAAATCTTTTCATGTTTCAGTTTTATATCGGTTAAAAAGGAATTAAGAAAAAAGAGGAGACGGGCCTTTTGGAATCCCGCCCCCTCTTATGTAATTTCAGAGTCTTATTTGCAAAAATTATTTGATGACAACCTTAGAAGCCTTGCCATTGACAACCTTCACAAAGATACCCTTGGAAGGATTCTCAACCTCGACACCAAGCATATCGAAGTAGTGGGCATCTTCCTCACCTGCTACGAGAGCAACGCCCTCGAGGAAGTCCTTTGATACGTTGACTTCAAGAGAAATCATGTTGACGCAGTCGGCCATATCATCCAGATATAGATAGAGAGAACCTGTATGGTCTTCGCCATCTGTGGGGAAGGTGAAAGTATTTGTCTTCTTCAGACCGGCTTCAAGCATTGCGTCTACAGGAATCCATTCAGGCTCTTCAGGAGTGTAGGCTCCAAGACGGAGAGGTTCTGTGGGATGTTCCATCTCATCAAGATCTGTGGTGCCGATGAGGCCTGTCCAACCTTCTGGAACAGCAACTGTCACAGAAATTTCTTCCACATCTTCAGCAACCTTGCCTTCCACCTTGATAGTGTAGACTCCCTGATCTTCACCCTGAGTGAGGGTCAGCCCTTCAGATGGATTAAGTTCAACAGCGAATGATTCCGGGAAAGCGGGGCCCTCAACTTCTGTCTTGGAGATGTTGAGTTCGAGAGAGATGAAGTTATTTACGTCAACATCCTCTCCGAAATAAAGGAATACCTGGGCGCTGTGGGGATCTCCGTCAACTGGGAATTTGAAGAAGTCAGTTGTCTTGTAACCTTCTTCCTTTAACTCTTCGAGTGGTACCCAGAAGGGTTCAAGTGCATAGGTGGAAAGATTAAGAGGCATGATGGGATGTTCAGATTCATCTGCATCAGTCTTGCCTACAAAACCTGTCCATCCCTCAGGAAGTGCAAACTGTACGCTCACTTCATCTGAAGTAGTCTCGCCTGAGATGGAGATGATGTAAACCCCATCATCCTCACCCTGAGTTACAGTAAGACCCTCGGAAGGAGTGATCTCAAGATCGAAAGTCTCGGGGAAGACGGGAGCCTCAACCTCTTTCTTCTTAGTGACCTGAACATTAATCATGATCATATTCATCCCATCTGCTTCTTCTCCAAGATACAGATACATCTGTCCATTGTGCTCATCGCCATCGATGGGGAATTTAAGATAGTCGGTCTTTCTCAAGCCATATGCAAGCATCGCATCAACTGGCACCCATTCGGTTGCCGACATTTTGGCTCTGACATGCATCGGTTCAATGGGGTGTTCCATTTCATCAGTATCCATACTGCCGATGAAGCCAGTCCAACCGTCGGGAATTCCGAGCTGGACAGTAATGAAATCGGCAGTGGTCTCACCGCTTACGGTTATCACATAGAAAGCTTCATCCTCCTCTCCTTGGGTTACAGTGAGACCCAGGGATGGAGTCACCTCTACATCAAAGGAGTCCGGAAAGACAGGATCCTCCGCCTGGGCGGCAAAGAATGCGCCCGACATGAAGACGGCTACTGCGGGTAGTAAGAATTTCTTCATTAAAAATTTTTATTGGTTAATAATTATGGGATTGTTGTTAGATTGACTGTTGTTGCTTATTTCTTCCTTATTTCCTTGTAATTAACTTCTGTTTTCAGGGGAAGTCATGTTTCTTTTATGCCATTTCAAGACATTCACAGGGCAAATTTAATGAAAATATTCGGCTGGAAGCAAATTTTTTTTAAATTTTTTTCTCAAAACCTTCTAATTCATCCAATATCCCTCTTTTTTCGGATTATTTTGATGAAATATGTGAAAGTTTATTAACTTTGCGGTTTGAAAGCCTTAGACAAAATGATGACGAACTAAATTTTATTATATGAAGAAAACTTTTACCTTAGGTCTGGCACTACTCTTTACGTCCTCTCTACACGCTGAGAGCGTCAAGATCCTCACCTGCGGTGATGGAACTCCCGGAAGGGAGGAACCTCAATTGTATGGACTCGGAATTTCTCCCAATGGTCAGTATATTTGCGGTGCCATTGAGAATGGAAATGGCTTCTTCGTTGCGGATGCAGCTACGGGAGAAGTGAAGTGGGGACTTGCCGACAGCGATAGTGGAGGCGAACTCCGTAATATCGACAATAGTGGTGTGGCCGTGGGTTTCACCGACTATGGAATCAAGTATAGTTTCACCACTGGCAAGCAAACAATGGTAGAAGCTCCAGAAGGTTTCCGCTATGTCCTCTGCGAAGATATCACGGAAGATGGAAAACTTATTGTAGGCTCTCTTTCCAGCCAGTCGTTTACGACATATGCGGCTTATCAGAAGGATGGTGGAGAATGGGTGACTCTTCCAATCCCCACTGAGGAGGAACTCGGTCCGTTCAGCGATATTCCTGATGGTTCCGCTGCCAAGTATGTCAGCAATGATGGCAAAGTCATTTTAGGCTATCTTGGAAGCTTCACTCTCCCCGTAGTATGGTTTCTGAATGAAGAAGGAGAATATGAAGCCGATTTCTTCCCTGCAAGATACATTAAACAAACTGAGGAAGATATCGACAATCCCTCCCGTCCGCTTTATTCTATTTCCGGAATGTACTACAACATGAGCAACAACGGCAAGTACATCTGTTTGCTTGGTTTGATAAAGAATACGGAGGACATTTCCATCAATGTGCCCGTAATCTTCAACACCGATACGCGTGACATCAAGATATATAATGAAGAACAAAATATAGATGCCATTTCTATGGGTCTCTACCCAACCGCTATATGTGACGACGGGACTTTCATCGGTACTATCGGCCAGCCTTATTTCAATGAATTCGGAAGCTTCATAATGGAAGCTGACGAAACACAGGCCTCTACTTACAACGAAGCCTTTCCAATTTTTGAAAAGAAGCTTGGCGAAAGTGAAAACCACGGCTTCAACATGCCCACCGGTATGTCTGCTGATGGCCGTATAATCTTGGGCTATACCTATTATTGCGAGGATTATATGGATTCAGCAGCTGACGCTTATTATGTCACGTACATTATCAACCGTGATGAGTCATTTGTAGAGAAAATCTCAGACAACTCCTCTTCTTCCCAACCTGAAGCATTCTTCAGCATTGACGGAAAATGCCATAAATCTTTAGTAAAAGGTGTCAATATCATCCGTATGTCTGACGGCTCTACGCGTAAGATAATGGTGAAGTAATCATTTTGAAGTTAGGCATATTGGAAAAGAATAGCTTTCCCAACTAAGCCTTAGTTGCTGCAACAAAATATAAATCAGGCTCCTATCTCATTTGAAGCAGGAGCCTGATTTATATTTATGAGTTTTTTAAAGGGAGGTAATTTCCCACACACCGTCATTCATCAGAAGGATTGTCTTTTATCGGAGCGTCTTCTGATGATTTGGAGGTGTCATCCTCGTCGGTCTTCCCTTCGCTCTTCAAGGTCTCGCTTGAAGCGTCAGCAGCAACCTCGTTTTTGGGCGACGTCTCTGCGGCAGGTTGGTAAGCGAAAGTAAGCTTATCCATGCCGTCGAGATAAGTTACTACGACTGTGCCGCCATTTTTGCCTTCTGCATTCAGATTGAGCATAAGTTCGGCAAGCTCATCTTCAAGATATTTCTGGATGGAGCGTTTGAGCGGACGTGCACCGAAATTCTTGTCATAACCCTTGGTAGCTATGAAATTCTTTGCGTCATCACTCAAGGTAAGCTTATATCCGAGAGCTTCCACACGTGTGAAGAAATCGTTGAGTTCAATGTCGATGATCTTGAAGATATCCTCCTTCTCAAGAGCATCAAACATGATTATGTCATCCACACGGTTGAGGAATTCAGGCGAGAAAGCTCTGTTGAGCGCTTTGGATATTACTCCTCTGCTCTGCTCCTTTTCAGAGGCCCCGGTGTTGAAGCCAACACCTGAACCGAAGTCTTTCAGCTGACGTGAGCCGACATTCGATGTCATGATGAGAATGGTGTTCTTGAAATCGATGCGACGCCCAAAAGAGTCGGTAAGTCTTCCTTCGTCCATAACCTGCAAAAGAAGGTTGAAGACATCAGGATGCGCTTTTTCAATCTCATCAAGAAGCACTACGGAGTAAGGTTTACGACGCACCTTCTCTGTAAGCTGACCTCCCTCTTCATAGCCGACGTATCCCGGAGGAGCTCCAACAAGTCGAGACACAGTGAATTTTTCCATAAACTCACTCATGTCAACACGGATGAGCGAATCGGCAGAGTCAAACAGATATTCCGAAATTCGCTTAGCAAGAAGAGTCTTGCCTACACCCGTCGGACCAAGAAACATGAATACGCCGATAGGCTTGTTGGGATCTTTAAGTCCGATACGGTTGCGCTGGATGGCCTTCACCACCTTCTTGATGGCATCGTCCTGTCCGATTACAGATCCTTTCAGGGCGTCACCCATATGGAGAAGACGTGAGCCTTCATCCTGAGCTATACGCTGTGTGGGGACTCCTGTCATCATGGCAACAACCTCAGCCACTTTTTCCTCATCCACAACACGGCGCTCCTGATCGAGACTCTGAGCCCAGTTGTTCTTCACCTCATCAATGCGTGCGCGAATCTTGCTTTCCTTGTCGCGCAGACCTGCTGCGCGCTCAAAATCCTGCTTGGACGCGGCTTCATATTTCTCTGCGCTGACTCCCTCGAGCTGCTTCTCGAGATCGGAAATCTCGTCGGGCATCTCCACATGGGTGATATGCACTCGAGAGCCTGCCTCATCAAGGGCATCAAGAGCCTTATCCGGGAAGTTTCGGTCGGAGACGTAACGTTCCGTAAGCTCTACACAGGCCTCGAGGGCTTCATCAGTGTAGGAAACATTATGGTGAGATTCATATTTTCCCTTCACATTTCGAAGAATCTCAAGAGTCTCCTCAGATGTGGTGGGCTCAACCATCACTTTCTGGAATCTGCGCTCCAGGGCACCATCCTTCTCGATATTTTTTCTGTATTCGTCAAGGGTGGTGGCTCCGATACACTGAATCTGTCCACGTGAAAGGGCCGGTTTCAGCATATTGGCCGCATCCATCGAGCCAGGAGCACCTCCTGCTCCTACAATGGTATGAATCTCATCAATGAAGAGGATGATGTCCGGATTCTTGGTGAGCTCATCAAGAACAGCCTTGATTCGCTCCTCAAACTGTCCGCGATACTTTGTGCCGGCAACCATTCCGGCCATATCGAGCGCCACTACCCTCTTTCCAAAAAGGATAGGAGAAACCTTACGCTGATTGATTCGCAGTGCAAGTCCTTCAACAATTGCCGATTTACCTACACCCGGTTCGCCGATAAGAACAGGATTATTCTTCTTTCGGCGCGAAAGAATCTGCGCAAGTCGCTCAATCTCATTCTCACGTCCCACTACGGGGTCAAGTTTATTGGCGGCGGCCGCAGCTGTCATGTCATAGCCAAACTTGTCAAGGGCCGGAGTGTCGGAATTGCCTTTTCCTCCCTTTCCTGCCGAAGCGGAACGAGAATTGGAATAGCTCGGACCTCCATAGCCGGAAGCCTGACCCTCCTCTTCATCGTCATCATCATCATCGGAAAGAAAACTGGAGGATGTACCCGGTTTCCCTTCGTTGCCGCTTGATGGACGTGAAGAAAGGTCTTGCACCGCAATATCGAAATTGAGGTAACGCTCCTTGATGGAGCCGAGAAAATCACTGTTCATATTGCTACTGTCGTGAATCAGAGCCAAAAGGATGTGGACTCCCGATATTTGGGAGGCACGCATCTGGCGGGCCTCAGCTGTGGCCAGTTGAAGGTGTCGGATGGCTCCAAGTGTTATCTTGTATCGCTGTTCGAATACCGTGGCCGATTCTCCAGTGTCGGGACATTGTGCCAGATGCTCCTCTATTTCGCGGATCATGGCGTTGATGTCGACATTGAGCTGCGAAAGTATCTTATATGAGTAACCCTTCTCATCATGCAAGGCAGAGAGAAGAAGATGCTCACTCTGGATCAATGGCGACTGAGTGCGCTGTGCCTCGGCAAGTGCCATCTCCAGAATCGGACGGAATTGCTTTGAATAGTCGTTTTTCATCAATTTTACTTTGTGTGATTTCATAAGTTCGCTGTCCTTATAACAATCAATAGGCCTATTTGTGTTGATGCCTAAAGCCATTAGGGGCTAATAATAAACCGTTCAATCACAATGAAACTTTTGCATCTGGTGCTTTTTCTTTTCCAGATGCATTAAATCCTCTACAAATAGCGTGCCAAAAAAGAATTAGTCCTTATGTCATTACTCTTCATCCCTTGAAGAATGGGTTCATAAATTGCTTGAACCGGGATTTTTTACTAAATTTGCAAAATATCATCTGCATCTTGCAGAATCATCGTTAAAGACAATGATATCAATCAATAATCTATGTGTGGAATTTTCTGCACGTCCTCTTTTTTCCGATGTCTCTTTGGTCATCAACAAGACTGATAAGATTGGTCTTGCCGGAAAGAATGGTGCGGGTAAATCCACTTTACTTAAAATATTGGCTGGCCTGCAGCTGCCGACTTCAGGGAGCGTGAGTCATCCTTCTGACATACGCATCGGGTATCTGCCGCAGCAGATGACGACCTCCGACACCACCACTCTACTTGAAGAGACACGCAAGGCATTCGGTCCGCTTCTTGAATATAAAAAAGAGCTTACGGATGTAAGCCGTCAGCTTGCCGACCGTGAGGATTATGAAAGTGAACAGTATCACCGTCTCATCGATCGTATGGAGTATCTCAATGAGAGAATTGCGATTGAAGGCGCGGATAATATGGATGCCGAGATAGAAAGGACTCTTGTAGGCCTTGGTTTTTCGAGAAGCGATTTCAATCGTCCCACAAGTGAATTTTCGGGAGGGTGGAGAATGCGTATAGAACTTGCTAAGATTCTTCTCCAGTCGCCCGATGTGCTTCTTCTCGATGAGCCAACCAACCATCTTGACATAGAATCAATCCAATGGCTTGAGCAATTTCTGCAGCAGCGTGCCAAGGCTGTGGTGCTTGTAAGTCATGACCGGGCATTTCTCGACAACGTCACCAAGCGTACCGTAGAGATTTCATGCGGTAAAATCTATGATTATAAGGTGAATTATTCTCATTTTGAGAATCTGCGTAAAGAACGTGTGGAGCAGCAACTCCGTGCTTGGCAGAATCAGCAGAAGGAGATAGCCGAAATTAAGGATTTCATAGAACGTTTCCGATATAAGCCCACAAAATCCAATCAGGTGCAGAGTCGCATCAAACAGCTTGAAAAGATTGTGCCGATTGAGGTGGATGAAGTTGACAACAGTCGCCTGAACCTTAAGTTTCCGCCTGCTCCCCGTTCTGGAGATTTTCCATTGATAGTGGAGAATGTCGGAAAGGCTTACGGCAATCATCAGGTTTTTGACCATGCTGAGTTCACTCTTCGTAGAGGAGACAAAGTGGCCTTTGTTGGCAAAAATGGTGAGGGAAAGTCCACACTCGTGAAGTGTATCATGCATGAAATAGACCATACGGGCACGCTTAAGATAGGTCATAACGTGAAAATTGGCTACTTCGCTCAGAATCAAGCTCAGCTTCTCGATGGTGAATTGACAGTATTTGACACCATAGACCGTGTGGCCACGGGAGACATCCGAACACGTATCCGCGACATCCTCGGTGCTTTTATGTTCGGCGGAGAGGATGCCGACAAAAAAGTTAAGGTGCTTTCAGGAGGTGAAAAGACACGTCTCGCCATGATTAAGTTACTTCTTGAGCCTGTGAATTTTCTAATTCTCGACGAGCCCACCAATCATCTCGACATGAAGACGAAAGACATCCTTAAGGATGCCATCAAGGCTTTTGAAGGTACGGTGATAGTGGTGAGCCATGACCGTGAGTTTCTCGCCGGTCTCGTAGATAAGGTATACGAATTTGGAGGTGGAGCGGTGCGTGAAAATCTTGGAGGTATCTGGGAATTCCTTGAGAAGAAACGGATTCAAAATCTCAGTGAACTGGAATTGAGTCCTTCGCCATCGAATAAGACAACTGTTGAGACAAAATTCAAGCCTGACGATAGAGTGGCCGCTGCTGATGCCAGTTCAGAAGTTCCAGCAAGCACTCCTGAAAGGAAGCTAAGTTATGCCGAACAGAAGGAACGCGATAAAATCGTTAAACGTGCTGAAAAGCGGGTCAAGGTTTGCGAACAGAATATCTCTGATCTTGAAGAAAAACTTAAGCAGCTTGAGGATCGGCTCTCAAAAGGAGAGTCTGATGCAGAGCTCCTTTCTGACTATGCAGATACTCAGAAAAGACTTGAGAACGAGATGTCGGAATGGGAATTGGCACAGGAAGAACTCGAATCTCTGTTGAATTAATTCACCATATGATAGTATTTTAAAGAGAAAGATAATGAAAGAAACCATAAGGAAAGAATATATGGATCTGGATGTGGAGCCTGGTCATGATTTTTATGATTATGCCACTTTAGGTTGGCGAAAGGCTAATCCTCTTGAGGAACATCCGGAATATTCACGCTACGGAATGTTTGACCTTCTTGGAGAAGAATCTAAGAAGAATGTGCGCGAACTCGTTGAGAATCTCGGAAGTGACCCGGATTCAGGTGTGAAGGGCACAGACGCCCAGAAAGTGTTTGATCTATACCGTCTTGCCGGCGATATGGAACGTCGCAACCGCGAAAAGACCGCCCCCATACAGGAGTGCATTGATTGGGTGAAAAATTATGATCTTAAGAATGGAAGAGCCAGACTTCAGGCAGAATCCATACTAAACGGCACAAGCAATTTCATAAATTCAGGTTGCGGACCTGATCCGGAAGACACAGATAACAATATCCTGCATATCGTAACTGCGGGCACTCAGCTTGGCGACCGCGACTATTATCTTGTCAAGAGCGAGCGCAACGATAAGATTCTTGAGGCATTGAGAGTCTATACGCTTACAATTCTGAGACTTGCAGGATTTGATGAGGAGGAATCAGAGAGGATATGGAAAAATGTTCTGGAGATTGACACGGAAATTGCTCGCCACCAGCGTACACGTGAGCAAAACCGTATTCCGGAATTGAGAGTCAACATCCGTACGCTCGACCAGATTAAGGAGGAATTTCCGGATTTCGACTGGGATACCTATTTCTCTACTCTGGACATAACTATTCCTGAACGCATCAACGTTATCCATCCGGAGTTCACGACCTTCATCACATCTTTCCTGAAGAATCTTCCGGAAGAGAAATTGCGCGATTATCTTCTTTTCGAGCAAGTGGAGGCAGCTACCGGTCTGCTAAATGAGGAATTTGAGGATGCTGACTTTGAATTCAATAAAGTGTTCTCGGGAGTACAGGAAAAACTTCCCAGATGGAGAATCACGTTGGCCTGTGTTAGCGCAATGTTGGGTGAGATCATTGGGCGACTTTACGTTCAAAGATATTTTCCGGAGCAGAGCAAGCGGGCTGTGACTGAGCTTGTGGAGAATCTTCGCGAATCTCTCGGAGAGCATATCACTAACCTTGAGTGGATGAGCGATTCCACTAAGAAGAAAGCTCTTGAAAAATTGAAGGCTATGAAGGTGAAGCTCGGCTATCCTGACAAATGGGAAGATTATTCAAAAATTATAATCGACCCGGAAAAGAGTCTTGCCGAAAACTATCGTGAGGCTGCCAAGGTGTGGGTGCGACGTGGTCTGAATAAGATAGGGAAACCGGTTGACAAGGAGGAATGGCACATGACTCCTCAGACCGTGAATGCCTACTACTCCCCTCTCAATAATGAAATTTGTTTCCCGGCAGCTATCCTCCAATCTCCCTATTTCGATATCAATGCCGATGATGCTCTCAATTATGGTGCTATAGGTGTGGTGATTGGACATGAGATGACTCACGGATTTGATGACTCAGGCCGCAAGTTTGATGCCAAGGGAAATCAGAAGGAATGGTGGCACGAGGAGGATGCAACCCGTTTTAATGCTCTTGCCGATAGACTTGTGGCGCAATTCGACGCTATTGAAATAGAACCTGGACTGCATGCTAACGGACGATTCACTCTCGGTGAGAATATTGCTGACCAGGGAGGACTGAGAATCGCCCATACAGCTTATCATAACAGTCTTCGAAAAGCTGGGGATGAAGCAGGGGAAAAGATCGATGGTTTTACGCCTGATCAGCGCTTCTACCTCGCCTATGCCCAGATATGGGCTGAGAACATTCGTGATGAAGCCCGTGCGCAACGCACTCAGACTGACCCCCACTCCCTCGGACGCAACCGCGTGAATGCCACGCTCCGTAATCTCACACCTTTCTTCGAGGCATTCCGCATCAAGGAAGGCGACGATATGTGGCGAGAGGAGGGAGAGCGCGTAGTTATTTGGTAACATCGGTTAACATTCCTTCTGATTACAGCTTTAGCTGAAATGATTCCGTGTAGTCATAAATAAGATAGCCTCAATGGTAAGATATGGACTCATTGGAAAGAGCCTCGGACATTCCTTTTCTGCCGAATATTTCTCAAGAAAATTCCGGCAGGAAGGGATTGACGCCGAGTACTCTCTTTTTCCTCTTCTTCACACTGATGATATTATACCACTCATTAATGAGACTCCTGACCTTCAAGGATTGAATGTAACTATCCCTTACAAACAAAGTGTAATTGAGGTATTGAAAAGACACTATCCCGCAATAGTCTCTCTGACTAAGGAGGCAGAGGAAGTCGGAGCTGTGAATACACTGCGTTTTTGTCGAGATGAGAAGGGAAAGATTTTATCCATTGAAGGCCATAATACTGATGTAGAAGGTTTCAAGGAGTCTATCAGTGGTACACTATTGACGCGTCCTGATGTGGGACGCGCACTAATTCTCGGTGCAACCGGAGGAGCAGCAAGGGCTGTTGCCTACGTATTGCAGCATTTTTTCCATATGAAGATTACCGGAGTGGCGCGGTCTCCACAACATTTTAAGGCTGGCTTCTCTATATTAGGGTATGAAGATGTGGATGAAAAAATCATTGAAGAGAATAGGCTTATCGTAAACTGCACGCCGCTCGGTATGTGGCCTGACATACAAAGGTCTCCTGAAATCCCCTATCACTTCCTTTCTCCACTTCATGTTGGTTATGACTTGATTTATAATCCCTCCGAAACCCTTTTCCTTCGTCATTTCACCGATGCAGGGGCTACGGCTCTAAATGGACTGGATATGCTACATCTTCAGGCGGAAGCTTCCTATCGATTCTGGACAGATAATGCCTAATCCTATCTTGACTGAGAAAGACTATGTCTGCACCGCTGCTCCTTCCCACCATCGCATTGATTTTAGGTATAGTATTTGGCTATATAGGTGATGGTTTGGAGTTTGGTGTCAAAGTGGGATTTGCCATCTGTCTGATAGCTGGCGCTTTAGTCAGCTATGCTATACTTCTTAGAAAATCATCTAATCCTATATTGGCTTTCAGACTGAATCATCGTCACCGTATCTGGATTATTTTGCTTTTTGTAGGAATAGGTGTACTGAGTGAATTGGCTGTCAGACCACCTCTCCCGGCACAATATAATGGTATCGTCATCTCCGGTAGAGTGATTGAACGAACAGCTACTAATTCCGGGGATAGGATAATCCTAAAATCCTATCCTTTGGCTTTTCCTGATGGAAAGAATCTTGAAGCGCAGAAAATAGTCGTTTATTCTCCTCCATTCATATGTCATATAGGAGACGTCATAAGAATCTCGGGGAGTCTTAGCCCAATTTCAGACTCACCTGACCGTCTGCCAACCGGTTATCCTGAAAGAATGAGACGACAGGGAATCACAAACCGGCTGATTGTGAAAGATGATGATAATGTAACTGTCATCGGCCATCATGACAATATAATGACGTTAGCGGAGGAGATGCGTGACAGAATTGACATTGCCATTAGTCACACAGGACTTAGGCATGAAACCAAGACTTTTCTCAAGGCACTTCTCATTGGGCAACGTGAAGAGATGGATAATGATACTCAACGCTCATTTTCCGATGCCGGAGTCGCTCATGTGTTGGCACTGAGCGGACTTCATGTCGGTATTATAGTTTCGATTGTATTGCTCCTTCTACGTCCAGTCTCTTTCTTACGGTTCAAGGGAAACAGGAGTGCAAGATATGTTGTGGCAGTGATTTTGGTTTGGCTCTATGCTTTCCTGGCTGGTCTATCACCGACGATTGTCAGAGCAGCCGTCATGGTAAGCTGCATGGCAGGAGGCCTTATGCTCGAAAGGAAAAGGAGTGCGCTAAATTCCTTGTGCGCGGCTGTTATTATAATCATCTTGGCTGATCCTATGAGTATCTTTGATATTGGTATGCAGCTCAGTGTGGCTTGTGTTGCAAGTCTGATTCTATTTGCGGAGGTTCTTAATCCAGTAAATCATCGTTCGCGTCCTATGCTCTATAAGATAGCTGCAACTATCATTGCCACTATGACTGCCACTTTCGCCATATGGCCCCTGACAGCGTGGTATTTCCAACGTTTTCCGCTGCTTTTCCTTCCTGTGAATCTTATTGTCCTCCCCCTTCTTCCAATCTTTATCGGAATATGTTTCCTTTATTTCCTTCTCTTTTCATTGGGATGGAGGGATTCTTCATTGGGACTTATTATTGATAAGGCCTACTCTCTTTTCGGTCGTTTGGCTGAATATGCGGGGGATGAGAACACTGTTGCAAACATTGGTGTCGGAGCAGAGACAATATGCATCTGGATTGCAGGTATGATAATTCTCGGGATTGGTCTCAACATAGCTGGAAAGAATAAAAAGAATAAGAGGATCATAATCTTTTCAGGATGCTGGATACTTCTTTTAGGCATCTTTACCTCCCCTTTGTTTCTACCAACTTATGAGGAAGGCTTTATAGTAGGCTCATCAAGTTCAAGGATAAGTATAGCGGAGTATGGTGCTGGTGAAGAAACTCTCCATAATTTTCCGAGAGGTGAAAGCACACTTATTTCGCTCTCAGGACAAAAGATTGTAATTATAGATTCTCCCGTAGATGATTTGGAGTTCGGCCCCGAATGGTCCAACCCTGATATCATGATAGTGGGCAATTATTTCATAGGCTCTCTCGATGATATTACTCAAGTGCTTTCACCAAATACAATCATTTTTCACTCCTCTATCCTAACCAAAAGAGAGACTGCCATCCGTCGCGAATTTTCTTACGGCATTCCTATACACAGCATTCGCAAGGATGGTGTCTTCAGAAGATTTTTTCATATGGATGGCAACTTGTGAAAATGAGAATCCCTCATGGGGATACATTCAAATTTATTAGCGAATAGGACTCAATCAGAGAAAAGTGAGCGGAAAAGATCTGTCACTGTAGCTACTTCCACAACTTTTATTTTTGGGGAAAACTGTAGTCCCTTCAAATTGCCGACAGGGACATAGACAGTCTCAAACCCAAGTTTCTCAGCCTCAGCTACCCTTTGCTCCACACGTGTTACAGTGCGGATCTCACCCGATAGTCCCACCTCCCCTATGAAGGCAGTGCGTCTGGGTATGGAAAGATCGAAATTTGAAGACATTACGGCTGAGACAACAGCAAGGTCGATGGCAGGATCGGATATTTTCATTCCGCCGGCTATATTGAGGAAAACATCTTTCTGACCCAGCTTGAATCGTGCTCTCTTTTCAAGCACTGCGAGCAGCATGTTAAGGCGTCTCTGGTCAAAACCTGTCACGGATCGTTGCGGTGTGCCGTAGGCTGCGCTCGATACCAATGCCTGTACCTCTACAAGCAATGGACGCGCACCCTCAACTGTCACTCCTATCGCAATGCCGCTCATCTCCTCAACCCGGTTATCCGAAAGCAGCATCTCAGATGGATTCTTTACCTCACGTAACCCTCTGGCCACCATTTCATAGATTCCAATTTCCGATGTGGAGCCAAATCTATTCTTGATGGCCCTCAGGATCCTGAAGAGATATTGACGGTCGCCCTCAAACTGGAGTACTGTGTCTACAATATGCTCTAAAACCTTGGGACCGGCTATAGCCCCCTCTTTGTTGATATGCCCGACGAGAATTACGGGAACTCCACTCTCTTTTGCAAATCTAAGCAGCCTTGCGGCACACTCCCTGACCTGACTCACACTTCCGGCTGAGGATTCAATTTCATCCGTTGCCACAGTCTGGATAGAGTCAATGACCAGTATGTCTGGATTGACATTCTCTATTTGAGTGAAAATATTCTCAAGGCGTGTCTCACACAATATGTAGGTGTCCTCACTCACTTTCCCCAGTCGGTCAGCCCTAAGCTTTAGTTGGGTGGAACTCTCTTCACCGGAAACGTATAGAATCTTGCGGTTGCGGATGGAAAGGACATTCTGCAATAGAAGTGTTGACTTTCCAATTCCGGGCTCTCCTCCAATCAATGTCATGCTGCCGGCCACAAGTCCTCCTCCAAGAACCCTATTGAGTTCCGAAGAGGGCATTTTAATCCTCGGCTCTTCAGCCAACTCAATTTCAGTAAGTTTCACCGGACGTTCTGTCTTATTCGATGTTTTTTTGCGCGATGCTGACTTGGAAGAGACGGTAACTTTCTCCTCCACAAATGTGTTCCATTCACCGCATGACGGACACTTTCCGAGCCATTTTGGCGATTCATACCCGCATGCTCCGCAAAAATATACTGTCTTGGTTTTCTGAGCTGCCATTTCTCAAATATTGGAGTGAACCTTGTTTATCTTTAGAAAATGAGTTTATGATAATTTAAAAATGACCTGCTGATAATTAATCATAAACTCCTGAACTCTCTTGCCCTAAACTGTGAAAGCACTACAGCAGCGGCCACACCTACGTTGAGCGATTCTGCGTGATCCTCCCTATTCCCCGGTGGTATCGTCAATGAATCAGTCACGAGTTCACATAATTCTTTAGAAATTCCCTTCCCTTCGTTGCCCATCACGATAAGGCCATTAGATGACAGGGATTGGGAATATATATTTTTTCCATCCAACAGGGTGGCATATACCGGCAATCCCTGAGGGCGATTGCTTATGAGATCAGTAAGATCGCAGTAATATATCTCGACGTGACCTAAGGACCCCATTGTGGCCATGATGGTTTTTGGATTGAAGAGATCTGCAGTGTCTTCTGAACAATAGATTCTTCGGATGCCGAACCAATGTGCGGCACGTATTATGGTTCCGAGGTTGCCGGGATCCTGAATTCCATCAAGTGCAAGTGCCAATGTGTCGTCATTCAATGGAGGCACAATCCCTCGTTCTGGAAGCATATAGACAGCAAGCAGATCTGGAGCTGTGGAAAGCGAGGAAATCTTCTGCATCGTATCTCTGGATGCAACATAAAACTTATCGCTTTCAATATTGAGCTGGTCAAGGTTCGTATCTTCAACCCCCACAGCAAATGAGAGAGTGAATACACCAAGCGTATCCTCTACACATTTCTTTCCCTCAGCCACGAAAAGACCATGGCGACGTCTCATCTTCTTCTGCGACAGCGAAGCAACAAGCGACGCCTTTGCCTTTGATAGCACCTGACTCATCTGCAATTTTTTTTACAAAATTACTAAAAATTTCTTGTTCATCGCCATTTACGAACCTTCATACAGATAAAGAAAGGTAATATCTATCAGAAACTGAAATGAAGAGCAACCCTGAGTCCACTTTTGGTACATCCCGGAGTGTCGCGGTAAGTTAGTCTCCATACATATTCCAATCTCAGGATAGTCAGAATGTTGTCGATTCCAACTCCTAACTCCATGTAAGGGGTTCCTGTCATGCGCCGGCAATCTGCTCCATTAGGAAACCTGAACAAATTCTCATTATACTGCGGATCGTTCTTTCTTGACAAGCCTCCCCAGAGGGCCTTGAATGTGAGGGTCTCCCTGAGTTTGAGTTTCTTTAGCAGTGGCACACGATTGAATAGAAGTCCCATACTCCAGTATGTGAGGTCAAGAGAAGCATACCGATCGTTTGCAAACTCCATGGCATTCATCAATGTATAGCTTTCGGGTTGAATAGTATAGGAGAGGTTGGCATTTGGCCATAAGAGTGCGGGATATTGCACCTGACTCCATATGATTCCTCCACGCGCTATTGCATCCATATAGCCGAAGGCTGAAAACCAGATACGTTTCTCCACCGAAATCTCTGTGCGGTTAAGGGTAAAGTCGGCTCCGAGGAATCCGCGAGGTGCATATTCCTGGGAAATGGTGAATATCGGAGCATCCTTATTGATTGGTGCTCGATTGGTGTAACCCTGTGAGAATGTCTCTCCGGGTGCCCAACGTAAGGCCACACCCAAAGCCGACTGAGTGAATTTAGAATATCGCTGCCCATTTCCATTAATGAAATCTACCCATCTTGAGGCATTCTGAATCTCATGGCGAAGAGTGGCCTGCACAGAGAAATGATTACGCAATTCGAGTAGATATGTGAGTTCAGAGAGTCTGCGGTATGTGACAAGTTCTCCCCCCTTTCTTTTTAGAGAAAGGAAGATATTGTCAGGACTTGTGAAGAGATAATGTTGTCCGAGCTGGTCAATGTCGTATTTATGAAGTGCCCTGATGGCGTGTACAGGGAATTCACGTGAGTGATATTTCTTATCTGTAAAGGAATGTTCGAGTTCCAGACTATATTTCCATTTGCCATCTTTAGTGCCATAGGCTATGTATCCTCGCGCAAACCATCTGCGGAAAAGGTTGGCGGTAGTGAGTCCTCCTGCCTTCAGTCTCACTCCTTCAGCTGCATTGTAGCTGATGAAGCTATTGATCGGGCCGAAGTCAAATTTACTTGGTGTGCCCGTTCCGACATAGCCTTTGGCAATGATGCCTACGATTCTCTCTCCCCAATACAGCAAGGGAAATCTCCGCAGTCCGGTCATCACTCCTCCGACAGAAGACTCTGCTTTCGAGAGGGGCACTATCCGTCCTGTGTCCCAGAATCCGTCAGGCTGATTCTCTGCCTCATCTATCATGAAGAGGTTGCCCGTCTTCGAGAGCCATGTTTCTTTTATTGAATCAGGCTGGTATGAAAATGAATCATAATGTGCGAGTCTTCGGGCATAGAATTCCGGTGTACCCTTAACTATCTGAAGCTCCACAGTCATGTCATCAAGTGTCTTATGTCGCTTACCTAACGAATCACGCATGAAATTCTGGGAGACATATAGGTTCTTGATGTAATTGAGATTGGCAGCATGTGGCACCCTCATCGTAAGCCGCTTCACGAAGAGTGTGGAATCCCCTACCGGAACAAATATCTTTCCATTGAAACCCATGGTCTCCGGGTTTCGAGGGGAAAAAGAAAGTTCCACACATCTTTCGCCATCCACCATCACTGTGTCTGAAAGATAATACCTATACACATCGGGTCCTAAAGGAGACACAGGACTCACAAACCTGTTCTGCATGATTGTCACAGAGGGTGTGAAGACATCTATTTCCCTGAATACATCACCGAGTGCAGCAC
This sequence comes from uncultured Sangeribacter sp., assembly GCA_964588625.1. Classification (GTDB taxonomy): domain Bacteria; phylum Bacteroidota; class Bacteroidia; order Bacteroidales; family Muribaculaceae; genus Lepagella. The sequence goes on from CAZPQD010000015.1 coordinate 22,618, forward strand.
GAACATTTCCTTTATCAAAGACTTCATCAACTCCTATGGACCGAACGCCCTCTACTATTTCTTTGGAGGCACGTGGGTTGGTTGAATAAATATGGGTGGAGATTTTTTCTTTCAACGAAAGATCAAGAATGGGCTTGCCGGTCCATTCTGCTGTATCAAGGCACTCCTTTAAGAATGAAAAGCGACCTTTGAGCTTTCCTCCTTCCAAGTCGGAATGAAAATCATTCAACCCAAGCACCATCTTATCATATACTCTATAGGAATAGAGTGGCATCAACCTTGGATCAGACTGTTTCGAATCGCTACGGAGTCTTTTCATAAAATCTACCGCAGGATTATTCTTCTTTGAATATTTGCTGCGCTTTGGCTTTACAACTATTTCAGAAAGTTCTCTTGCGGTTGTATCTTCTTCTATTTCAACGGATTTAGTCGTCTTTTTCTCCTTACATGATATTTCCTCGGAGGTACAGAGAAGACATGCTATCGCCATAATGGCAATAGTCATGACGCTGCAAAAAGCCGAGAAGCCTGAGCGAGTCTTGTTGATATAATGCGAAGTAAGACGTTTCACGTTGAAATATGGTTGGCTTAAACAATAACGTAAAAACCATCCACAAATGTATTTCCACCTGCATTCTTCAATCCCTCGGGTTTTAAGGCTACCCTTTACCGGGTCATATTTTTTTACTAATTTTGTTCTTCAATGGCTTTGCAGAACGAAGCCTTAATGTTGATTGATTACAACTTCCAATGGGAAAAGAAATAGAAAGAAAATATCTCGTTAAGGATGATTCTTACATTAGGATGGCTGAGAAATGTCTGTCATTGGCTCAGGGGTATCTTTCACGTGATCCCTTACGAACGGTAAGGGTAAGGTTGTGTGACGATAAGGCTTTCCTTACAGTAAAGGGTAAGACCATTGGTGCCACACGCGACGAGTTTGAATATGAGATTCCCTTTGCAGATGGAGAACGTCTGCTCGAGATGTGCGAGGGAAGAGTCATCAGAAAAAAAAGATATGTTGTGAATTTTGGAGATTTTATTTGGGAGGTTGACCGTTACGAGGCTGACCTATCCCCTCTTGTCACTGCTGAAGTGGAACTACCTACTGAAGAGACGGTATTTGAGTTGCCTGGTTTCGTGGGTAAGGAAGTGACGGGCAATCCAAAATATTATAATTCCAACTTATGACTGAAGACGCTAAGAGAGCCCTTGAGCGCCAACGTGAGCTGTTGACTCTGGAATATGAATCTGAAAAAGCTGATTTCCAGAAGTTGACAGACAGTATCGGTATCGAGCGACTCGTGGATAAAGGTAATGCCTGGTGGCCTCTTAGTTTTTGCGGAAAGCGTCGCAATGCCTTCGACCAACTCGTGGTAGAATTGGAACGAAAGCATTCTGACGATAACCCTGACCATAATTTTGAATATGGTAAAAGTGTGCTCTTCTTCTCTCTGGAGGGAGCAGGTGGCAGTACTCCAAAACGACTTTTCCCAGGCTCGGTAAGTTATGTGGATGGTGACCGCATATTGGTGGTTGTAAGCGATAGTGCAGATCTCTCACGTCTGGAAGAAGTTGGAAGGATAGGCGTCATGCTCTCTTTTGATGAGACTACTTACCGTGCTATGTTCGAAGCCCTTGACAATGTCATCAAAGCTAAAGGGCGACTTGCCGAATTGCGCGACCTCATTTATTCCTCCCGTAAGTTTGGCGAACTCTCTTTCGAAACTTTCCATACTCCTTTCCTGAATCCAAATCAGCAGTTGGCAGTGGATAAGGTGCTTCGTGCCAAGGATGTTGCCATAGTACATGGTCCTCCGGGCACTGGAAAGACCACCACACTCGTTGAGGCCATCTACGAGACGTTGCGTCGAGAACCTCAGACTCTCGTATGTGCTCAGAGTAATATGGCTGTTGACTGGATTTCCGAGAAACTTACTGACAGGGGAATAAATGTATTGCGTATTGGAAATCCATCTCGTGTAAACGACAAGATGCTTTCCTTCACTTATGAAAGAAGGTTTGAGTCTCATCCTGACTATCCCCTTTTATGGAGTATTAGGAAGACTGTCAGGGAACTGTACGCCTCAAAGAAACGTGGCGACGCTTGGCATACGAAGATCGAAAGATTAAAGGAGAGGGCTACTGCCCTTGAATTTAAGATCAACAACGACATCTTCAATGAAGCACGTGTAATTGCATGCACGTTGGTGGGGAGCAATTCAAAGATTCTGACAGGTATGAGGTTCCCGACTCTTTTTATCGATGAGGCTGCCCAGGCTCTCGAGGCCGCGTCCTGGATACCGGCAAAAAGAGCGGGAAGATTGGTTCTTGCCGGCGATCATTATCAGCTTCCGGCCACAGTGAAATGTCATGAGGCTTTGCGTGCCGGTTTAGGAAAATCCTTGATGGAACGTATTGTGGAAAATCACCCGGAATGCGTAACGCTCCTTACGATGCAATACCGGATGCATGAGGACATCATGGAATTTCCCAACAATGAGTTTTACGGTGGAAAGATGTCGGCTGCTCCTGAAGTAGCCTATCGCGGTATCCTTGACATTGACTCCGCTCTTGAATGGATTGACACATCCGAGGCAGGTGTCAGCGACACAGATACAAATAATATTACAGATGGGAATAATACGGAGAATTATTCTCAGAATATATATCGCGAAGAGCTTACTGGCAATAGTTTATATGGCCGAATCAATAAGGCTGAGGCTAAGCTTACAATAGAGACACTTTGCGAATATGTGGAGAAAATCGGGTTACGTCGTTTTATCGACGAACGCCTTGATGTCGGTGTGATCTCTCCCTATAGGGCTCAGGTCAGGTATCTTCGTAAACTTATTTCGCAGGAACGAAGACTGAAATCTGTGAGGAAATCAATCTCAGTAAATACTGTCGATGGTTTTCAAGGCCAGGAACGGGATATTATAGTAGTGTCGCTTGTAAGGAATAATGAGGAGGGGCAGATTGGGTTCCTACGGGATCTGAGGAGGATGAATGTCGCTATGACGCGGGCAAGGATGAAGCTGATCATAATCGGAGATGCCCCCACCCTCTGCCGTCATCCTTTCTATCGCAGGTTGTATCAGCATATAAAGCGTAGTTCCGATGCCTCTTGCTGATGTAACGCGTCATCTTCCATAGCTTTCCAAAACAATTTGCTCGTATATTGCATTAATATTTTGTAAAGTCACATTTAATTATTCATTGATATGATTTCTGTTTCTGAACGCGTTGCGCGCTTGTCAGCATCACAGACTCTCGCTATGTCACAGAAAAGTGCCGAACTTAGGGCAGCTGGGATTGACGTCATCAATCTTTCTGTGGGAGAACCTGATTTCAATACTCCTGACCATATAAAGGAAGCCGCCTGCCGGGCTATAGCTGATAATTACTCCCATTATTCTCCCGTGCCGGGTTACCTTTCTCTCCGTGAAGCCATTGCAGACCGTCAGTTTGAACTTTACGGATATAAGATTGATCCTTCACAGATTGTGGTGGGAAATGGGGCAAAGCAAGCACTCTGCAATGTAATCCTCTCTACTCTTAATCCTGGCGAAGAGGCAATTATCCCGGTGCCGGCTTGGGTAAGTTATATGGAGATGGTGAAACTTGCTGGAGGAAAATGTGTGACAGTGGCCACATCGATGGAGCAGGATTTCAAGATAACTCCGAAGCAACTCGAAGATGCTATTACTCCTGCGACACGAATGCTTATAATGAATTCTCCCTCCAATCCTACGGGAAGTGTTTATTCCCATGAGGAATTGCAGGCTCTTGTGGATGTCCTTGCGCGTCATGATAAGATTCTTGTCATTTCCGATGAAGTCTACGATCGTATCAACTATGAGGGCAAAACATCTTCATTGGCTGGTTTCCCTGAAATTTCAGATCGCTGCGTCCTTGTCAATGGTGTCTCAAAGACCTATGCCATGACTGGATGGCGTATCGGTTTTTGCGCCGCGCCCTTGAATATTGCCAAGGCTGTGGTGAAACTGCAGGGGCAATATACTTCCGGAGCTTCCTCCATTGCGCAAAAGGCGGCTGAAAGCGCCTACTCAGGTTCGCAGCAGTGTGTCAGTGAGATGGTGGAAGCATTCCGTCATCGCCGCGACCTGATCACTGAGCTTATTGGAAATATTCCCGGTTTCAAAGTCAATAAACCAGCCGGTGCTTTCTATATTTTCCCAGATGTCAGAGCACTGCTCGGAAGGGAATACAAAGGCCATAGGATTGAGACTTCCAATGCCCTTGCAATGTATCTTCTCGATGAAGCCCATGTGGCCACAGTCGATGGAGCGGCTTTCTGTGCCCCCGGCTTCCTAAGGCTCAGCTATGCCACAGATGAAGAGACACTCCGCGAAGCTGCCAGACGCATTGCAGAGGCTCTTAAGTAATCACTTCTTGGCTCTTAAGTAATCCCTTCTTATAGCGTAGAGCCATAATCCTCCTTACACAGAATGCTAATTGATTAATTCAATAGCATAGAAGACTCAGAGGGCTCCATAGCTGGATATTCACGGCTATGGAGCCCTTTTCCGTTACCTATATGTAGGTATTTTTGATTGCAGACTCCCTTTACAATTGCCTGAAGAACTTTTTTGAAGTAATTTTGCAGTAAGATTCCTCCTCAACCTTTTTCATCACTGTTATAGTGTGTCAGAAAAAAGTTGGAAAGGAATTTTTCCATAATATCATTTTTACCTATGCTTTTATCTGAACTGAAACCGTCGCAGACGGGTGTAGTCATTAAAATACACGGTCACGGAGCTTTCCGTAAAAGGGTAATGGAGATGGGATTTGTGCGAGGCCGGGAGGTAAGGATGGTGCTCGATGCTCCTCTTGCCGACCCGGTGAAATATGCCCTTATGGATTATGAAGTCTCCCTTCGCAAGGCAGAAGCTGCCCTTATTGAGGTCGTGTTGCTTGAAGAATGGGAACGTCACCAGAAAGCAGCCGCATTGTCTGTTGAGAAGCACGAGGAGAACGAGGAGTTTCCTATCAGGCAGGATAAGATAATAAATGTGGCCCTTATCGGAAACCCAAACTGTGGCAAGACATCCCTTTTCAATATTGTAAGTGGTGCTCATGAGCATGTCGGTAATTATGCAGGAGTCACTGTTGGTGCCAAGGAAGGCACACTGACCTATAAGGGATATAAATTCAATATCGTCGACCTTCCCGGCACTTATTCTCTCTCTGCTTATTCTCCCGAGGAACTTTACGTGATGCGTTATCTGCGTGAGCAGGCTCCTGATGTTATCGTCAATGTGGTGGTTGCTTCTAATCTTGAACGCAATCTGTATCTCACTACGGAGCTGATCGATATGAACCGCTGCATGGTTATCGACCTCAATATGTATGACGAGTTGGAGCGTTCAAAAGCTCACCTTGACTATGAGCTTCTCGGAAAGCTTTTGGGGGTGCCTATGGTGCCGACTACAGCTTCCACTGGCAAAGGTGTCGATAAGCTGTTGGATACCATTATAGAAGTCTATGAGCTGAAGAACCCACACACCCGGCACATCCATATTAAGATGCGCCCGGAAGTTGAACATGCTGTCAGTGTGGTGAAGGATGCTATTAAGTGTGACGAGACATTCCCGCAACACTTTTCTCCACGTTATCTTGCCATCAAGCTTCTTGAGGGAGACCCGGAGGCTGTGGAGATGCTTTCCAAATCACCTCATTTCCATGAGTGGATGAAATTGCGCGATGAAGAGGCTGATAAGGTGGAGAAGGAACTGGGTGAGGATATTACTTCTGTGATAGCATCCGAAAAATATGGGTTCATTCAGGGAGCATTGACGGAGGCTCTGGAGGGCGACCTGACCCATGAAGAAAAGTCAACAAGAATCATTGATTCTTTTGTGACCAATAAACTATTCGGATTCCCGATTTTCCTCGCTGTCATGTGGCTTATGTTCTGGACAACCTTCCAACTTGGTTCTTATCCAATGGAGTGGATAGAGGCTGGCGTCACATGGATATCCAACATCGTTGGGCGGTACCTGAGTGATGGACCGCTGAAGGATCTTTTGCTTGATGGCATCATAGGAGGTGTAGGAGGAGTCATTGTCTTCCTTCCAAATATCCTGATTCTCTATACATTCATTTCCTTTATGGAAGACTCAGGATATATGGCACGAGTCGCATTCATCATGGATAAACTCATGCACAGGATGGGGTTGCATGGAAAATCATTCATCCCGCTTGTGATGGGCTTCGGTTGCAATGTCCCTGCCATAATGTCTACAAGGATCATTGAGAGTAAGTCAAGCCGTCTTATCACCATACTCATAAATCCCTTCATAAGTTGCTCGGCGAGGATTCCGATTTATGTCTTGCTCGCGGGGGCTTTTTTTCCAGCCTATGGAGCTTGGGTATTTTTCGGACTTTATCTATTAGGTGTTATTGTGGCTGTGATTACGGCTCGTCTTCTCAGGAAATTCTGGTTCAAGAAGGATGAGACTCCTTTCGTCATGGAACTACCACCCTACCGTATACCCACTTCAAAGGCTATCATAAGGAATATGTGGGCAAAGGCAAGGCAATATCTCCAGAAGATGGGAGGACTCATACTTGTGGCTTCCATCATCATTTGGGCTCTATCTTATTTCCCTCGGTATTCCAGCAGCGATGTGCCGCAGAGTTTCATAAATGAGGCTTTCGCAGACCTTCCGGAGGCCACCATTGAAACGCAGAATGAGGATGAGATTCAGGAGCTTATCCAAAATGAATATCAGCAGGAACACTCCATCCTTGCTTATATTGCAAAAGGAATCGAACCAATAATGCAACCTATGGATATGAGCTGGAAGGTCTGCAGTTCGCTGCTTGCCGGAGCGGCTGCCAAGGAGGTCGTGGTCTCGACACTCGGTGTTCTATACGTGGGTGATGATGATGCGGAGCTTCTGTCCGAACGTCTTTCAACTCCTTCAAAACTTACCGGCAAGGCTCCGTTCAATCATGCTTCGGCATTGGCATTCCTCGTTTTTGTGCTTCTATATTTCCCATGCATAGCGACGATCGCCGCCATCATCCGCGAGACAGGCAGCTGGAAATATGGACTGTTCTCCATGGTCTATAACACAAGTCTGGCTTGGATTCTCTCTTTCGTCACGTACACTATCGCTAATCTTTTCATCTAAAGAGTAAGTGGCTAAAAAAAGAGTAAGTGACTAAAAAAAACTGAAGGCGACCGGTTTCACAACCTGTCGCCTTCCTTTTTCCATAATACTTTTTCGAACTAACCTAACATCATGAAACGATTTTTCTTTCTTCTGATATTAAGACAATCTTCTGGGTGATTTTGTTCATCCATTCACGAAGTTTTTTCGCTCAGCCTTTTTGGGGGAACGGAGCCTTGTATCGGCAGAAACCAAACCTAACTCACTCATCCTGAATGAATGGAGCTCCGTCTCCCCATTCCCACGCGCCGGAAAGCACACACCCGATGTTGTATTTTGCCACTCCTAAATCTATGGGCGTATATTTGTTGGCGCTGCCGGTAGTGACTGCGATGAGTCTTGGTTTCCCATCCTTTTCAGAGAGGCTGATTCTCACAGGTCGCTTGTTGAGTGCTGACGGAGCATAGGCCAAGGCCTGAAGTGCAGCCGGGAGATCTGGGAACAATCGTTTTGCTCGTTCAAGTTCCTCTTTTGTGCCGAGGAAAAAGTCGTCGTTGCTCATTTTCTTCATATGCGCAACTGCCCTGAGCATTCTGGCTGCCAATTTCTCTTTTTCAGCTGAGACTCCGAAAACCACTACGAAGGGTACGTGCCAGTCAGGTCTCAATTGAACATTTACCTTGGATGAGTCAAACGTTCCGCCCACAATGCATGTTCCCAATCCGGCATCTACACATTTCATCACAAATTCTTCGGCGTAGAAGCCCGCTTTCTCTATTGCCTCGGGGAATGAACGGTCCACTGTGCATGCAAGGAAATCCTTTACATTGCGAAATGACCCGTAGGAGCGGGAGAATGTGGCAAACGGCTTGGGATCATTAATCACCAGACTGAAATGAAGTCCAGCCTCATGGGTGTTGATAAAGGTAATGTCTGCCTCCAACTCTTTTAGAAGAGTCGGATCTATGGGTTCATCCTTGAAGGCTCTCACTGAGCGTCGGCGGCTCAGTCTCTCAAGAATTTCTTCCTGTTTCTGCTTATCCATAATGCTGCAATTTAAAAATGACATTCGAGGAGGAATTAAGGCGGATTCACCTTATTTATCCTTTCTCTTCATCCTTATAACATTTTCAACATGATGAGTGTGCGGAAACATGTCGACCGGCTGTACATCTGTGACTTCATATTTCTCATCAAGAAGTGCGACGTCTCGAGCCTGAGTGGCGGGATTGCAGCTTACGTAAACGAGTGTGTCAGGAGCTGAGTTCAATATTACCTTCACCACATCCTCATGCATCCCGGCTCGGGGTGGATCGATGATCATTACGTCAGGCTTCCCATGCTTTTCAATGAAGGAATCGGTGAGGATATCCTTCATATCACCGGCATAAAACAGAGTATTCTCTATGCCATTTACCCTTGAGTTTAGTTTGGCATCTTCAATCGCCTCAGGCACATATTCAATACCAATTACCCGGCGGGCATTCCGCGCCACAAAATTGGCTATCGTGCCTGTGCCTGTATAAAGGTCATAGACAAGCGGCTTCTCTCCGGCATTTTCCTTATCCTCCCCTTCCGCATTTACCTCTTTGGATGCCTTGCCTTCAAGGCCTGCAAATTTACGCGCTGTCTTGTAAAGTTCATATGCCTGAAGGGAATTGGTCTGATAGAAAGATTTTGCGTTGATTCGGAATTTAAGACCCTCCATCTCTTCCGTGATGAAGTCAGGCCCATAATAAGAAACTACATCCTGGTCGGCTATGGAGTCATTTAATTTAAGATTGACCACATACAAAAGAGATGTGATCTGAGGAAATTTTTCCTTCAGTGCTTCCATGACCGAGGAAATGCCCTTTTCATCATCTTCTCCAAAGACTACGCATACCATCACTTCTCCTGTGGAAGCGATCCTGATCATGACAGTACGGAGCAAACCGCGGTTTTCGCGGATGTTATAAAATGATAGTCCATGGTCTTCAGCAAATTTGAATAGCAAATTCCTTATCTCATCTCCCAATTCCGACTGCAGGAAGCACTCTTCGATGTGAAGCACCTTATCAAAGGCACCCGGAATATGAAAACCGAGTGCATTTGAGGAGTCCTCAAAATCCTTTCCAGCCTTTATTTCATCCCAAGTGCGCCATTTTTTTTCGGAGAAGGTATATTCCATCTTATTACGGTAGCGCCACTGCTCGGCTGACCCCAAAGTGGGAAGTATTTCAGGAAGTTCAACTTTGGCAATGCGGGTCAAGGCATCCACCACCTGCTCCCGTTTGAAAGCAAGCTGTGCGGAATAAGGGATGTGCTGCCATTTGCAACCGCCGCACAGTCCGAAGTGTTGGCAACGGGCATCGCAACGGTCGGTCGAAGGCTTCACAAGTCTCGTGATATGTCCCTCCGCATAATTCCTCTTCTTCTTATCGATCTGAATATCAGCTATGTCACCAGGTGCACCATAGGGTATGAACACCACGATTTCCGATTCATCTTCCGGACGAAGACGTACCCGAGCCAGGGACTTTCCCTCGGCGGCGACTCCCGTTATCTTGATGCCCTCAAGCAAGGGCATAGGTTTCTTCTTTCTTGCCATTCTGTTATTCTGTTGAGGACTGATACCTTCTTCAATCTAATCCGAAAGGAATCAAACGAATTATTTGATCTCAGTCCTTCTTATTTGCTTACATCTAAAATGAAATTCGGAACAAAATTAACAAAAAATTCCCAACTTAAGAATATCTTAGCTTTTCACCTATTCAGTCCGGTAGGCCACATGCTACCTTTTACCTAACATCATGCAATTCAACCGTTCGCTTGGAAGATGCTTGAAATCCATCAAAGAAGTGTCTATTTCAACAAGTTAGCACGATTTTTAGCTGAAATCTCAAATTTTTATATTAAATTTGCACCTCAAAGTTGTTATAACCTTGAGAGGCTGCGTGGCGGCATCGTCCGACGTGACCTTACGGACAATATGTTTCATCTTTAAAAACTTTATAATTAACCAATTACCCAAATGGCACAGAAAATCTATACGTTTGGCGACGGAAAAGCCGAAGGCAACGCCAGTATGAGAAATCTGCTCGGAGGTAAGGGTGCTAACCTTGCGGAAATGAATCTGCTCGGTATGCCTGTTCCCCCCGGATTTACCATCACTACTGAAGTCTGCACTGAGTATACTCAATATGGCCGCGACAAGGTTGTGGCCGACATCAAGAAGGATGTGGAGAAAGCTATCGCTCACGTCGAGAATCTTACTGGAAAGAAATTCGATGACCCCTCCAATCCCCTGCTTGTATCTGTGCGCTCCGGTGCCCGCGCTTCTATGCCCGGCATGATGGATACAGTGCTCAACCTCGGTATGAACGACGCCACTGTAGAGACAATGGCTAAGATGAGCGGCAATCCCCGCTTTGCTTGGGACAGCTATCGCCGTTTCGTTCAGATGTATGGCGACGTTGTGCTCGGCATGAAACCTGCCAGCAAGACAGACATCGATCCTTTCGAGGCTATCATGGACCAGGTGAAGGAAGAGAAGGGTGTCAAATTCGACAACGAACTTGACGTAGATGACCTCAAGGAACTCGTGAAGCGTTTCAAGGCTGCCGTTAAAGAGCACACCGGCAACGACTTCCCTACTTCCGCTTGGGAGCAGCTTTGGGGTGGCATTTGCG
>CAZPQD010000016.1:0-32580 GCA_964588625.1 uncultured Sangeribacter sp.
ACGCTCTCGACCCCTTCCACCCCACGCGAATGGCCGACCGTATCCTCGGCATGGGCGACGTCGTCACCCTCGTCGAGCGTGCCCAGCAGGCCTACGACGAGGAGCAGGCTCGTGCGCTTCAGCGCAAAATAAATCAGAATAAGTTTGACTTCAACGACTTCCTTGCCCAGATTCAGCAGATAAAGAAGATGGGTAACCTCAAGGATCTCGCTTCGATGATTCCGGGAGTCGGGAAGGTGATCAAGGATATTGACATCGACAACAATGCCTTCAAGGGCATCGAGGCCATCATCTATTCGATGACCCCGGAGGAGCGACGCAATCCCGAGATCATCAAGGGACGTCGCCGCGACCGTATCGCAAAGGGTTCGGGAAGCTCGCGTCAGGATGTCGACCGTCTGCTGAAGCAGTTTGAGGAGACTCGCAAGATGATGCGTGCAGCCACGTCCATCAAGAACCCCATGAAGATGATGCAGCAGATGCGCCGTCAGCAGGGAGGCCAGGGCTTCCGCCGCTGATCCATCTTCCCCTACGTATTTCCGGGATTTTCAATCCATAAGCGAGAAACGTCCCGGCATATAGAATTAATTTCATGAAAGATGTAATATTCTTTATAAGGCGCTTCGCGGGGCCTTATAAATGGAGCCTTGTATGGAGTGTCGTGCTTAATCTGCTTACGGCACTCCTTACAGTGTTTTCATACGCGTTCATTATCCCTATCCTTCAGATGCTCTTCGGCATCAGCGACACTTCCTATGAGTTCATGCCTTTGGGGTCGGCGCCGCTGGATAAGGTGGTGGTCAATGATTTCTACTGGTTCATAGGTACTGTTGTTGAGGACTATGGACCGGTGAAGGCCCTCGCCCTGCTTGCTGCCCTCCTCGTGGGGATGACGCTGCTGAAGGTGACGGTGAGTTTCTTTTCGGAATATTTCACCATCGGGCTCCGCAATGGTGTGATTCGCGACATCCGCAATACTTTATACAACAAGATACTTTCGCTTCCCGTTGGTTATTTCACCAATGAGCGGAAGGGTGACATCATCGCCCGTATCTCGGGCGACGTCTCGGAGATTGATATGTCGGTGATGTCGAGTATATATGCCCTCATCAAGTATCCTATCTCCATCGCCATATATCTGACGATGATGCTTCTCGTCAGCTGGAAGCTTACTCTCTTCGTCATCCTTCTTATCCCGGTGATGGGCACTGTCATGGGTCTGGCGGGAAAGAAACTGAAGGCGCAGAGCCTCAAGGCACAGCAGCTGTGGAGCATGGTGCTGACCACAGTCGATGAAACTCTCGGCGGACTGCGTGTCATAAAGGCTTTCAATGCCGAAGGCGTGATGCGGCGACGCTTCCATAAGGAGACCCAGGATTATTTCCTTCAGATGAATGCCATCAACCGCCGGTATGCCATGGCTCACCCGGTGAGCGAGTTCCTCGGCACAGTGGCGGTGGCTCTTGTCCTTTGGTTCGGCGGAATGCTGATCCTTTCCGATTCAGGCGGTATGTCGGCTGCCAGCTTCATCTATTATATTGGCATCTTCTATAGCATCATCAACCCTGCCAAGGATCTTGCCCGCACCGGCTATGCTGTCAACAAAGGTATGGCTTCCCTCGAGCGAATCGATGCTATCCTGAATGCGGAGAACCCCATGAAGAATGGCGGTGCGCAACTGAAACCGTTGGCCGGTGACAATGACCTGAAGTCGGATGAAGTTGCCTCCGAACGGAAGCCAGTGACCGGCAATGAGACGACATCCATTTCAGCTCCCTCCGTAGTATTCAAGAATGTGAATTTCGCCTACGAACCGGGTAGGCCTGTGCTCAATGACATTAACCTGGAGATAAAACCGGGTATGACTGTCGGAATTGTAGGTCAGTCGGGTTCGGGTAAATCAACGCTTGCCGACCTAATCCCGCGTCTGATGGATGTAGGGTCGGGCGAGGTGATTGTCAACGGCCGCGACATCCGCGAATATGATGTTCATTCCCTGCGTTCGGTGATGGGTATCGTCAACCAGGACCCGGTGCTCTTCAACGATTCCTTCTTCCATAACATCGCCTTCGGTCTGCCGGAGGCTACCCGCGAGCAAGTGGAACAGGCAGCACACATAGCCAACGCCCACGATTTCATCATGGAGACCCAGCAAGGCTACGACACGCAGGTAGGCGACCGAGGCAGTCGCCTCTCCGGCGGTCAGCGCCAGAGGGTAAGCATCGCCCGCGCCCTGCTTCGCAACCCACCGCTGCTCATCCTCGACGAAGCCACCTCCGCCCTCGACACCGAAAGCGAACGACTCGTACAGCAGGCACTGGAACGCCTCGTCAGCTCCCGAGGTGGACAGCGTCGCACCACCGTAGTGATAGCCCACCGCCTCTCCACAATACGCAACGCCGACCTCATCTGCGTCATGCACGAAGGCCGCATCGTAGAACGCGGCAGCCACGCCGACCTCATGGCCCTCAACGGCCACTACCGCCGCCTCGTCGATATGCAGTTAGGCATTAGGCTTTAGGTTTTAGGCAGTAGGCATTAGGCATCCCTACCACCTAACACCTACCACCTAACACCTAAAACCTCACGCCTAAATCCTAAATCCTAAAGCCTAAAGCCTAAAACCTAAAACCTAAAACCTAACACCTAATACCTATAACCTCTTATCTATCCCGTCTTCGCATCGGTAGATGCCGAGGCGGGATTGCTCTTTGAAGAAGGTGTCGTTGGCGTCGACTTGCGAGCGGGAGTTCTCGGGATGCCAGAGATGATAGCAGACTGCCGTGAAGCGCAGGTCGCGTTTGATGAGTCCGTAGCGTCCGAGGCGGTGGGCGATGTCATCGTCTTCGCGTCCCCAACCCTCGAAGCGCTCGTCGTAGGCGTTGACGGCTATCAGGTCGTCACGCCAGAAGGCCATGTTGCCGCCGAGTGCGTAGTAGTCGTGGCGTTTGAAGAAATTGGCAAACCACCATGCCGCGGGCCGTATCCTGATCCCTTTTATCCTGTCTTTCTCGATCCCACGGCTCTGCCAACCCAGCTCCGGCAGTTCTTTGGAGGGACTGGCGCATATCTTTTCTGTAATTTGCTCCCCCAACATCACTCGGCATCCTTTTGCAAACGTCCCCTTGCGTGCATACCGGAGATGATCGGATATGAAGCGCGGGTGAAGCACTTCATCGCCATCTATCTGGATCACGTAATCTCCTCGTGAGGCGGCTATGGCTTTGTTGCGGATGGCCGCCAGGCGGAAACCTTGGTCCTCATGCCATATATGAAGTAAGGGAACAGGCAGAAGTTTTTCGTGGCGGCGCACCACCTCAGCGGTTGCCACTCCCGAACCATCGTCGGCTATCACCACTTCATCCGGAAGCTGATGAAGCCTGCCGATGCTCGTCAGGCAGGCGTCGAGTGCGTCCGGACGGTTGTAGGTGGAGATGAGTAGGGTTGTGGAGGGTCGGGTCATTACGAAAGGGGGATTTGAGTTGGCAGATAGAGGGAGGGGTTGCTGACTTTTGTCTCTAATTTTACGTTGGAAATTTTCGCTTTATTGCACAAATAGAGTCCAATTTAATCTATCTATGCTTTTTTTGGCCTAAAGTGGGGATTTATCAGAGGAATTTTTTGTAATTTTGACTCGTTTACGAAGGCGAAACAAAATTGAAATGAAAAAAATAGCAATCATATCTTCCGGCAATGCCCCTTTTGCAGCCGGTCTTGTCTCTCTTTTCAATGAAGGAAACCGGGTTCGTGTGGTGCTGGCTTTGTCCGACAGGGAGGGTGCGCCCTTCCTGAAGGAAATGCTTGCGGCCGGTGTGGAATCGCTCTCTTTTCCCGAGGATGTATGGACCGACACTCCCGGTGTCATCCTTAAAATGCTCCGCGATAGGGGAGTTGATATGATTGTGGTCGATGGTTTCGACTCTCCGCTGCCGAAGCTGCTTATTGACTCTTATTCTCCCAATATCCTCTCCATACTTCCCTCGCTGTCGCCGGCCGATTCCTTGGGTTGTGCTGACATTGTGGAAGTGCAGCGCCGTGTGATTTCCGACGGGGCAACAGTGGCGGGCGCCGTTGTTTGCCGTGTTGACGATCCCGACTGCACGGGACGCATTGTGGATAAGTCGGAGTGTCAGGCCGGAGCCGATGCCGAGGCGTTGGCTGAAAGGGTGTCGCAACTTGCTGCTTCACTGCTTCCGCGTGCAATCGTGAATGAGATAATGCAGGCGCAATCCCGTCCCAAGCCCCAGGAAGTGTCCTCCGCCTCCAATACGGTAGAGAAAGCTGAGGAAGGTGTGGCAGGGTCATCAGAATCCGAGGAGATGGCTTCTGAACCGGCAGAAGATGTGAAGGAAGAACCAACAGGAGGCGCCCAACTTCCCCCGCCGCTTGACCGGCAATGGGCTGAAGTCCTGAAGATGGATTATGATCCCTCGAAGGTCAATCAGCCCCAACCTCCCTTCTATCCCGGCATGACACCTGCAGGAGTGAATGACCAACAAAGCAGCCAACAGCCACCTCTTCCCAAGAACTATATCGTATGGTCGGTGCTTGTGACGGTGTTATGCTGCTTCGTGCCCGGTATCGTGGCCATCATCTTCTCTTCACAGGTTACCTCCAAATATTATTCCGGCGATTATGAAGGAGCGCGGCGCGCCTCGAGGAATGCTGAGATCTGGATCATAATTTCATTCGTACTTGGAGTCATCTCCTCTACGCTTTACCTTCCCTTCATGCTTATCTCCGGCGGTTTCTTCGGTTGATCATCCTCTACTATAAGCTCTTTAAGGCTCACTAAGATGTCAGAAACAATCTTCCAACCTGATTTCTTCAATGATGTACTCGTAGGCATGGCCTTGATGGCTGTGGTGGTCTTCATTGCCCTCCATAAGGTGACGGCCGGCTATGGCATGATGCGCACCAAAGGATGGGGGCCGTCGCTCCCCAACCGGATTGCATGGATCTTGATGGAGGCTCCATCTTTCATCGCCATGTTGCTGCTCTGGATTCTGAGTGAACGGCGTTCTTTTCTTGCTCCGGCAGTGATGGCTTCCTTCTTTCTCTTCCACTATTTCCAGCGTTCATTCATCTTTCCGCTGCTTATCAAGGGAAAGAGCCGTATGCCCTGGGCTATAGTGATTATGGGGATAGTCTTCAACGTCATCAACTGCTATCTTATAGGGGGATGGCTATTCTATGTCTCTCCCGCCGACCGGTATCCCGACTCTTGGCTCGGATCGCCGCAATTCCTTCTTGGAACCCTTCTATTCTTTTTCGGAATGGGTGTCAACCTGCAGTCTGACAGTATCGTAAGGCATCTGCGAAAGCCTGGCGATACGGGTCATTACATACCACGAGGAGGAATGTACCGCTACGTGACGAGCGCCAACTATTTCGGTGAGTTTATGGAATGGACAGGTTTCGCCATCCTCTCATGGTCGTGGGCGGGTGCTGTGTTCGCTCTCTGGACCTTCGCCAACCTCGCTCCGCGCGCCCGTTCAATCCATCGTCGCTACCTCTCGGAGTTTGGCGACGCCTACGCCTCCCTCCACCGCCATTATATCCTCCCCTTCCTCTATTGATTATCAATAATACCTCAATACCACGTCACCCGTCACCACTATTCAGTAGCTAAAAAATGAATATCTTTACCCCAGGCCGTATCGGCCCAATAGAATTGCGAAACCGCACAATCCGCTCAGCAGCCTTCGAGGGTATGGGCCGCGACAATGACCCGACGCAAATGCTACGCGATTATCACCGCTCGGTGGCTGAAGGTGGTGTCGGAATGACAACCCTTGCCTATGCCGGCATCTGCCGTTCTGCCCTCAGCTTCACCACTCAGCTTTGGCTCCGTCCTGAGATTGCCGGAGAGTTGCGCGACATTACGGATGATATACATGCCGCCGGCGCAAAAGCTTCTATCCAGCTTGGCCATTGCGGAAATATGACCCACCGGTCAACTGCCGGATGCATCCCCGTAGGTGCATCCACCGGTTTCAACCTCTATTCGCCGACTATAGTGCGTGGGCTGCGTAAGGAAGAAATCAAGGATCTGGCCCGCTGCTTCGGTGACGCTGTGAGGGTGGCCCGTGACTCAGGTTTTGATTGCGTGGAGATTCATGCCGGTCATGGCTATCTGATCTCGCAATTCCTCTCTCCCTATACCAATCATCGCCGTGATGAGTATGGAGGTCCACTTTCCTCGCGTATGCTCTTCATGCAGCAATGCATGGAGGAGGTGATGAAGGCTGCCGGGTCGGATATGGGTGTGCTTGTGAAGACCAACATGCGCGATGGATTCAAGGGCGGTCTGGAGATCGATGAATGTCTTGAAGTGGCCCGCGAACTCGAACGCCTCGGGGCGCACGCACTCGTGCTCTCGGGTGGCTTTGTGAGCAAGGCTCCGATGTATGTGATGAGAGGGGAGATGCCGATCTATTCCATGACATACTATATGAAGCAATGGTGGCTTAAATACGGTGTGCGTATGGTGGGATCCTGGATGATCCCTAAGTCACCCTTCAAGGAACTTTATTTCCTTGACGATGCCAAGATATTCCGCCGCGAACTAAAGCTTCCGCTCGTATATGTGGGCGGTGTCGTCAGCGGAGAAGGTGCGCAGAAAGTGCTCGATGAGGGTTTCGATTTCATTCAGATGGGGCGTGCTCTACTCAACGAACCGGACTTCGTCAACCGTATCGCTGCTGAGCAAGCCCACCGTTGCGGCTGCGACCACGTAAACTATTGCATTGCCCGCATGTACTCGCGCGAGATGGCCTGCCATAAGCATCTCGACTCTCTCCCAAAGGGAATAGTAAGGGAAATAGAGAAGATAAAAAGCAAGTGATAAAAAAAGAGGGATAAGTTAAGGAAGATAAGTATACCGAACCGGAGAAGCGAACACCGGGAAAACTCAATTAAGGAAACTCAACCAGGGAAACTCAGAATATGTTTGGAACGATCAATGTAGCCGGCATGACAGCCGTAGTGACCGGAGCCTCAAGCGGTATCGGCCTTGAGTTCTGCCGTGAACTCGCAAGCCGCGGATGCGATATAGTCATGCTCAGCAATCAAGATGTGGAACTCCGGAAATACGCCTCCGAGATCCACCATAAATATGGTGTAGCCACCTATATCCTCTGTGTCGACCTCACCGATGTGAACGCTCCCCGTAGCATCGACTCTTGGCTTGATGCCCACGACATTGATCCCACAATCCTTATCAACAACGCCGGTATATTCACTTTCAACAACGTTGTCGATATGAGTGTATCGCAGGTGGAAAGCTTCATCAATCTCCACGTAAGGGCCGTGACATCCCTTTCGCGACGCTTCGCCAAACGGTTCGCAGCCCGCAAACGCGGTTGGATACTCAACATGTCGTCTATGTCATGCTGGATGCCCATGCCCGGTCTGGCCCTCTATTCCGCTACTAAAGCCTATATCCGCGTCTTCTCCCGGTCACTTCACTATGAACTTCGCGACGCAGGAGTGAAAGTGACGGTGGCCTGTCCCGGCGGCATCTCCACCTCCCTCTTCGGCTTGCCCCCCAAGCTGATGCGCCTCGCCCTGAAGCTCCACGCCGTGCAGACCCCCGAGAAATTCGTCAAGAAAGCCGTCAATGCAATGCTCCGAGGCAAGAAACAATACATCAACGGCCCTCTCAACCGCCTCGCCATCGTAGCCGTCGGCCTCACCCCGACCCACGGCCGTATGCTCGTGAAGCACCAGCTCCTTGACAAGGGCATCAAACGCTGACCCCATTCCAAAGAAAGAATCCCAAAACTAAAGAGGAAATACTCCATTATAACCAAAGATTCAATCGCTAACCTATCATATAATAAATAAAATCACTATCTTTGCATCATCAAATGAAGCATTGACGATGGCAAAGAATAAAGACCATTGTGCGCAAAGAGTTGTCGGCGACTGGGAGGAGCGCTCTCCCGAGCGCTTCAATACCCTGGAGGGCAATTATAACTCACATTCCGTATAATAGGATCTCGATCCTATTATGATTATCTGCTTTTCTCAAAATAGGTTCACACCGCTTTCCTGAATCGTTTCCGAACTTTCTCTATTCCGGCTTTCCCTAAAATCAACAAGGCGGAATATTGAGTAGCTTTGGCAAGCCCGAAGAAAATAACCCACAAAGTCCCTTTCGCTCCCACCGAAATAGGCAGCAGCATTTGAGCGAAGGAAACCACATAGCAAACGCCACAAACTCCCAACACTATCAATCCCGTCCGGAAAGATAGTGATGATAACCATTTCTTTACCTTTCTCAAAGCTGCTGATTCCATGTCGCAAATTTACAAAATTTACTTGACCTACGAAAGGACTTGCAGCCCCGGCGGGGCTGAATTTCGGTTAGCCGGGTACGAAGTGCCCGGACATGAAAGGAGATAATAAGAATAAGGAAATCAGCCGCGCAAAGCGCGGCTGACTTCCTTATTTATAGGTATTTATAGCGAGTTTGTCGTTCCGGGCACTTCGTACCCGGTTTACTGAAGTTTAGCTCCTCCGGAGCTGCACTCTGTGGACACCCGAGGGTATTTAAGCGCTCGGGAGAGCGCTTCTCCCGGTCCGGGAGGCTTCTCCAGGTATAGTGGTTTACCCTGTCTGGATCAGAAGGGGAAGTCGATACCGAGGTTGAGCTTGGCGTTGGAGTTGAGGGGCACTCCCTGCTTGGCGAGCTTGCCCATGGTGTGGTCCATGCCGATGAAGAAGTTGAAGCCTTTGTGGAGGTTCAGGTTGAGAAGCCAGCCGAAGCCCCAACCAAAGGTGCCTACAGCTACGTTGGCACTCGCGGAGAAGATGTCAACAGGCTTTACGTTGGCACTCAGGCGGAACTGTGTCCAGGTATAGGCACCGTTGATACGGGTAGAGTTCACCAAACCGAAGTGGAGCGGTTTGTAGTAGGGGAACTCATACTCGGCAGCAAGGTTGAGGGTTGCGGCGAGGGCACGGGTGCGTGCTCCGGCCTCTCCCATATCCTTGAGTTGATAGATCTGCGAGAGCTGGTTCTTCATGCGGTCGAACTCATCCTCGTCATCATCGCCCACAACGTCGAATGTGTAGTCGTTGGTCTTGAACTCCACCACACCGTCGGTGCTGGCCCAATGGTTCTGACCCCAGGAGATGAAGCCGAGGTCGAGCAGGGCTGCGGAGAATTTCCAGTTCTGGAACTCACCGCCGTTCCATTCGTAGGTGGCACCTAAGTCGAAACCCAGACCGAAACCGTTGAGACCGAACCCGTCGATCTCAGCACCGCTCACATATTCACGGGCCGGAGTGACATCGTGGTTCCAGTCATGCTTATATTTGAGACCCTTGACATTGGCATAGAGGTCGGCGCTGGCAGTGATATCCCAGGAATCCTCTCCGAGTCTGAGGCGTGCATCATTGAAATAAGCATCTACGTTGCCTACACCAATGAGGAATTTCACAGCTGCACCTACGCGCAGGCCGGGTACCTGCTTGATGTCGCGCGAGTGGTTGAGGGCAATCTCTGCGTAGGCATCGGCATGCGCACGGAGGTTGCGGATGTCATATTCGCGGTTGCTAACGCCTTCCTTGAGAAGCGAGAAGAGAGTGCCCGGCACACTGGCCTCAGCGTTGGCCACAGCACTGATGCTTACCGTGTTGTAGCCTCCCCACGCCTTCCAGCCTCCATTGAGGATATTGATCTTGGCGTTGACTCCGAGGCGGTTCTTGTCATGGATTGCCTTCATGAAGTCATTGGTATTTACGCCCGGGTTGGTGAAGAGACAAGTCTTGCCATCGATGTTATAGAGCACATCCTTCACGTGGAGGTTGCCCTGCATACCGATGTTGAGGTTGCCCAGAGCCGGCATACCGACGAAGTTGGATTCGTTGCCGTAAGCCGGGTTCATCTGGAAGCGATATGTATAATTGTCGAGGAAATAGCCCGAGTATGTGTTCTGGGCGCTGGCAGCGGTGGTCATGGCAGCGAAGGCAGCGGCCAGCATTATATGTTTGCTTGATAATTTCATGTCAGTTGAAGTGCTAATTATGAAATTCTGTTAAAGCTTCTTGGTATAAGTGCCGGTTACCTTAGCTTTGAGATTGTCAAGTTTGATCGACTGTGCAGGCGTCAGTGATTCACCGTTGAAACCATCCACAGTGGCGATGAAGTGGATACCGTCGAGGTGGCGGATGTCGCCTGTCATAGTGATGGAGAAGGGTTCATCCTTGGCTTCGGCAGTGATGGAGGCTGTAGCACTCTCGGGGTTGGTGATGGCGATATCCTTACCCTCCTTATCTACGGGGCGTGCCCAAAGAGTCACACCGCAGGGGAGGTCAGTGGTGGCAGTGGCGCTGATGGTGAAGGAAGAGATGGCTATAGCGTCAACATCCTCATCGTTCCAGCCATCGTCAGTCTTTTCATAGACGATTCGCGAACCGTCGGCAAGAGCAAGAAGGGTGAAGAATGTATAATTGCCGTCTACGGCATCCAGATCCTGGCCGAGAGGGAAGTTTTTGGCGTTACCCTGAAGACGGGGCTCGGGATAGGAATTGTTGGCAAGTTCGATTTCCAGATGTTCGGGCAGACCTTTGCCGGCAAGAATATAACTCAAACCGGGGAATTGATAGTTGCTCCTGTTGGGGCCGCTGACATTGATGGCCTCTGTCGGGTTGGGAGCAATGACAAGTGTGTAGGGACCCTCACCCTTGTCATGACCGATGACAAGCTTCTGGCTGGCAGGAAGAGCCTGCGTTTCGTCAGGCTGATCCGGACGCTGGGCAGTGATGGAGAGTCCGGAGAAGCAGCTGAGGTTATAGTCGGCAGCGGGGTTATTGACAGTAAGGGTGATCTGCGGATTCTTCATGATCAGGTTGGTGTCATCTCCGGCCAAAAAATCGGGGAGGTCCGAAAGATCAACGGGATCAATGTCTACGATCTCTGTCTTATAGTCCACTCGACCATTGAATTCAGTTACGGTAAAGGCGCTCAGGTCATAGTCAATGAAGAATTTGATGGCGTCTGTGCCAAGATCAGCGTTGGATTTGGGATAAACAATCAATTTACCCTCCAGGACCTCGATATCTCCCTGGAAATCAAAATGACGATTATTGACAGTGATGCCCTCAGTGTTGACTTTATTCACGAAGTTGATGTCATCGGAAATGAGTTGCAGATGTGCTTGGTTGCCTGTACCCTTCAGTTGGGCTACGGTTACTTTATTCCCCTTCACGACACCCTCTCCTCCGGGGCATGTCACCTTCATACCCTCAGGGAGCTGAAGCACGAGGTCGTGGAACTCAACATGGTCTGCCGACTGGGAGACTGAGGGGGAATGAAGAGTAAGATTCATCACGAGTTTTTCGGATCCCATGCGGATCTCCTCAACAGTTTTGATAGCTTCGTCCACATCATCCATATCGTAGGAGAAGGTGGTCTTGTCTTCATTGATGTTGTAGAGCATGGCTACACCGGGAGCTTTCTTGGAGGTCGAGGCTCCTGTTGTGTAAGGTGAGCCGGTAAGGTCCTGCTCAATTGGCTCGACACTTGGCTTGGTGGCTTTTACTGGTTCGATGTGTGTGGGGTCTGCATGGAATGTCCCATCCTTCACACCTCCTTTTTCGATGGCGAAGTAATCCTTGCCATCAACAGTGACATACTTGATTGTTGCGTCGGGATCATCTTCGTCGATGTCCATCACGTTGTCGAGTGTGATGCTCGCGAGATTCACCGGTATCACCAGGTCGTTTACCTTCAACTCGGTGGTGGTGTCGATGTCAGACAAATCGTAGTTGTCGTCCATACAACCCGACAGGAGCAGCAGTGCAGAGGCACTTGCCACTCCAGCTCTAAGATAATTGAGTTTCATAAGCCGGTTGTTGTTATTGTTGTTAGTTTGTATTGTCAAATAAAGTGCAAATTTAGCCAATTTCCGGAAGATAAGCCAAATTTATTGTGAAAAAACTGTACTTATCCTTCATATTTGTTAAAATATAATAAGAAACGGGAGCCTACACGTAGGCTCCCGTTTCTTATTGAATGCTTTAGAATGCTATCAGATGACGCTGGGAGGTCAGTTTCTGGACGTGATTTTCTGCTGCCAACGCCAGGCGTTGCGCATGGTGTCATGGATGTCGGCTGTGGCTTTCCATCCCAATACTTCGTTGGCTTTCTTCGGATCGGCCCAGATTTTCTCGATGTCACCCTCGCGACGTGCTCCGATGCGGTGGGGCACTTTCACTCCTGTGGCACTCTCGAAAGCATTGATTAACTCGAGTACGGAAAGTCCCTGCCCTGTGCCGAGGTTGAATACTTCCACTGGCTCGGTGTCCTGGCCGTCGAGCATTCGTTTCATTGCTATCACGTGGGCTTTGGCAAGATCCGTAACGTCAATGTAATCACGGATGCATGTGCCGTCAGGCGTGTTGTAGTCATCGCCGAATACGGTCAGTTCCTTGCGTATTCCGGCAGCAGCCTGGGTAAGGAAGGGGATGAGATTGTTGGGCACTCCATTCGGAAGCTCTCCGATCTCTGCCGAGGGATGTGCTCCCACAGGATTGAAGTAGCGTAGGAGGATACTCTTGATTGGAGCACCGGAGGCAACGAAATCGCGGATTATCTCCTCTGAAATCTGCTTGGTGTTGCCATAGGGTGATGTGGCGGCCTTGATGGGGGCTGTCTCGTCGATGGGGTTGACGTCTGGTTCGCCATAGACAGTGCAGGAACTGGAGAACACTATCCCCTTGACACCATGCTGAGGCATCTCCTCAAGCAGATTGATGAGGGTCACAAGGTTGTTGCGGTAGTAGAGAAGGGGTTTCTGCACTGATTCTCCCACAGCCTTTGAGGCCGCGAAGTTGATGATTCCGTCGATGCCGGGATGTTCACGGAAGAGGCGGTCGAGGGTAGCAAGGTCTGTGCAGTCACCTTCCACGAATCTCGGCCGCACGCCGGTTATGCGTTCCCTTCCATCGAGAACATCGCGACTCGAGTTGGAGAGATTGTCGATGATGACCACTTCATATCCGGCCTCGATGAGTTCTACAGTGGTGTGGCTGCCGATATAGCCTGTGCCTCCGGTCACCAGTATCTTGTGTGCCATTTCGTTAGATTTTTATGAAACGGGGTTCAATTATTGTTATGAGGTTGTGAAAAAGGAGCGGGGCGCACGGCCCGGATTCAGAAGAGCGGTGTAGGATATATCCCTTTCTCCACAAGCTCCTTGAATTGTGCGACGGTGGCATCACGGTCGGCGGCATAAGTCACGCCAAACCATTTCGAGGGTGTCTCCTTCACTTTAAGCACGATTTCACCCTTCTGGATAAGGTCGTTGACCACTGTGGGGATGTAGAATTCGCTCTTGAGTTCGCCGGAATGCTCGCGCAGGAACTCGATGAAGGCTTTTTCAGAATAGTCGAAATAGTCGGGAGTGAAGCCCCACATATTCATGGAGACATTCGCACCCTGCGGGAAAGCCGCTTCGCTGCCGTCAGCAAGGGTCTGTACCAGACCTACATCCTTGCTCTGGATGCCATGGCATTCCGTGACGCCTGTAAGGTTGCCTTCTTCCGACACTTCGCAGAGTCCACGCGAAACACCGCCGTTCTCACTGAGTGTGTTCTCAATCTTGAAGCCGATCATGCAGTATTCTCCCTTCTTTCCCTCCATTTCGCGCAGGGTGTCGGCAAGGATGCGGAAGCTTTCGGCTCCGTAATAGTCGTCGGCATTGATCACGGCAAACGGTTCTTTGATCACGTCCTTGCCCATGAGCACGGCGTGGCCTGTACCCCACGGTTTCGAACGCTCGGGGTTGCGCTCGAATCCTTCGGGGATATTGTCGATGTCCTGGAAGACAACCTCCACAGGCACATGTCCTTCATATTTGCTGATCACTTTGTCGCGGAATTCCTGCTCGAAGTCATGACGGATCACGAAGACGATCTTGCCGAATCCGGCCTGGAGTGCGTCATATACGGAATAATCCATGATAGTCTCACCGGAGGGGCCGAGTCCGTCAAGCTGCTTGAGGCCGCCATAGCGGCTGCCCATGCCGGCGGCTAAGATAAAGAGTGTAGGTTTCATATTGATATATTATGATAATTTTTATTTGGGGCGTGAAGTCCTCATTTTCAATCGGACCTCAATTTTTCACTGCGTTATTCCTCTGAGGAAGCGATTACTCGCATCCGTATTTTTTTGTGAATGGAAGTGATTTCTCACTGCCGTATATTTTGTGAATGGAATTGATTTCTCATTCCCGTATATTTTGTGAATGGAATTGATTTCTCACTTCCGTATTGTGATGATCCTGAGGGGTAGTGGTGGTTCTGTGGACGCGATTTATCTCGGCCAAATCGCAAAAATCCCCGCTAAGTAGGCTTCGCCGTGCGGATTAGCTGGCATAGGAGCAATCCGAGTGAGAACATCACTATCTTTGCGTTGGCATTGCCCCCTATATCGCGGGAGGCTCGGCCAAACTCTTCGGCTATCCGCTCCACATTGCCGCTATGTATGAATGGGGCAAACCGATGTGCGAACTCTTTTTCCTCCTGCCGCATTAGGTTGAGCTGTGGCAGCTGGAGATTATAGATGAAGTTCTCGCGTGTCATCCTGCCGCAGTAGTCAAGGAAACGCAGCAGTTTGGGACGGTTGAACAGTGCCAGAGTGTCTCCAAGTTTCCTCAGGCCGCCGATCTTGCGGGCATAGGCCATGCGCATCATATCGCGGAAATGACCTGCAAATTCCGCCGACTCCTCCGCCCCGTCAGCCAACTCAAAAGCACGCCCAAGACTACCCTCCGCAAGTCGGGCAGTCTCGTAGGCCGTCTGCCGGTCGAGTCCGCGGTCGGTTTCAAGACAGCGGCTGATCTCTTCATCCGACAGGGCTTTCATTAAATAAGGCTGCGTGCGCGAGAAGATGGTGGGAAGCACATTCCCCGGCGAATTGCTTACGAGAATGAACTGAGTGTCCTCGTAAGGCTCCTCGAGAAGCTTCAGCAGTTTGTTGGCAGTGGCGGTATTCATCAGTTCCGGAAGCCAGATGATATATATCTTGCAGTCCTCCTTAAAGGTAGAGAGACTCGCGGAAGCGTTAAGGGCATCCGCCTCTTCGCGATAAATCTGAGGGCGCTTGTTGCCTGTCTTGCTATTCTGGATCATCTCGCTCCATTGCTCAAAAGGCATGAAGGGATTCTCCTCAAGCATCTGCTTCCACTGGTCGATGAAATCAGTGGAAAAGGTCTCTTTCTTATTTGGAATTTTCACCACCGGATAGACAAAGTGGACGTCGGGATTGTTGAAGCTGCGGTGTTGGAGACAGGACGGGCAACGTCCGCAACTGTCGCCTCCCTCGCGATGGCTGCAGTGGATATACTGTGCGAGTGCACGAGCCAGCATCATCTTGCCGATTCCCGGCTTTCCGCCGAGCAGCAGAGCATGGGGGAGCTTCCCTTCGTCGGCTGCGCGCCGAAGGGCTTCCTTCACATCTTCATGTCCGGCAATATCTGAAAATTTCATCACTGCAAAATTAGCGAATTATTTTGACAATACCTAATATTTGCCTATCTTTGACGCTCCTCTTTCAAAGTCTTGCAAAATTATGATTCCATTCCTTAAATGTGTAGCCGAGGCTTATCTCTCGCTGCAGCGGCATAAACTCAATGAATATTGCTTCCTTTTCCCCAATAAGCGAAGTGCTGCATTCTTCAACAAGTATCTTGCTGAAGGAGTTGCATCCGGGGAGTCGCTTCTTGCTCCGGAGATTGTCACTGTCAATGATTTCATTGAGGAGCTCTCCGGACTGACGGTGGATTCCCACCTCGATCTGCTCCTTACCCTTTATGACTCATATCTTGCCCTCCTTTCACGAAAGGAAATTGATGACCCTGATTCCGGCATCCTTTCTTCAGGGACGGATGATGGAGGCCAGTCGCTGCCGGAGTTCGATTCTTTCGTGCGTTGGGGTGAGACTGTGCTGAATGATTTCAATGACGTTGATCTCTTCCTTGTGAATCATGAGGTTGTGTTTCGCAACGTGAAGGATTTCCGCGAGATAAGCACTGATTATCTTACGGAGACTCAGCGCGAGGTCATGCGTGAGTATTTCAATTTCGAACCTTCCGTCAATGAGGCTGAACGATTCTGGGAGCATTTTCCGGAACAGACCGACAAGGGAGCCGGCCGTTTCCGTCTGCTCTGGGAAATTCTCAATCCTCTTTATAAGGAGTTCTCCTCTCGGCTTCTGAGCCGCGGCCTTGCCACAAGGGGTATGGCGGCTCGCCATGCGCTGCAGCGTCTCAGGGAGTTGGGACGCGAGGCCATAAATGCCTCAAAATTTGTAGCCGTGGGATTCAATGTACTCACAGTGGCTGAATACGAGATATTCAACGAACTTTCCAAGCTCCATTGCGATGAGGATTTCATAGTTGAGGGCTCAGATGCCTTCGCCGATTTCTTCTGGGATGCCACCGGTCCTGTTCTGGGTCATGATGATCCCGACAATTCCGCTTCCCGCTTTGTGCGCCATAACATCCGGAAATTCCCGGCTCCCCGTTGGGCTATGCCTTATCTTGAAGCTGCCGATTCACCGGGGCTCCCTGAAGTGCTTGAGTCGGTGGCGGCTCCTTCCAATTCGATGCAGGCTAAGTTGGCTTCGGCAATAGTGCAGTCGGAGGTCATGCCTGATCTTGTGAAGGCTGAAAATAATGAAGGAGCCGAATCAAAGCCTGATTTTTCTAAGGCAAACGTGGCGGTGGTGCTTCCGGATGAAGGGCTGCTTTTCCCCTTGCTGTACGCTTTGCCGGAGGATATAGACATCAACCTGACAATGGGTTACCCTCTGCGTCAGACTGCAGCCCTGACTTTCGTGGCTCTTCTGCGCAGGTTGCTTTCCAAACGACGTCTGCGGAGCGATGGTACCCTCGTTTTCTATAAGCCCGACTTGGTGGCTTTCCTTTCGCATCCGTTCGTCATGGCTTGCGGCGGAGTGGAACAGGTCAGGGCCCTCAATGATTTCCTTTCGGGTGAAAGACTCTCGGAAGTGTCGTTTGATGATATCTTGGCAAAGGTCTCTTCAGAAAAAGGGGATGAAGAGTCCTCACTCGTAGCGTTACTTCGTTCAGTCATGCTGTTCCCCAAAGCTTCCGGCGAACCGTCGGTGAAGGCGGTAGCCGATGTCACGTCGCGCATCGCTGAGGTGCTTACGCTGGTGAAACGTGGTCTCTGGGGAGCTTCGGAGGATTCCGCCCCCCTTGCCTCTCGCATGGACGTGGCCCATATAGATGTCTATCTCGATGCCCTCACACGTCTTTATGACGCAGTGGAAGAGCATGGCGTAGCCATGTCTGAGCCTACGGCCCTTTTTCTCGCCGACCGGTTGTTGGGTGCGGAGAAGGTGGAATTTGAGGGCGAACCGCTCCGTGGTCTGCAGGTGATAGGTCTGCTGGAGACACGAGGCCTTGATTTCGAATATCTTGTCATACCATCGCTCAATGAGCGTATCTTCCCACGCAAAGCGCGCTCACGCTCATTCATTCCCGATGTGCTGAGGAGGGCTTACGGCATGCCTCCCTCCAACTATCAGGAGAGCCTCTTCTCTTATTATTTCTACCGGATGATTTCCCGCGCCAGAAAAGTCTGGATGATACATGATGCCAGGATGTCAACCGGTTCGCGCAACGGCGAACCCTCCCGCTATATTTCACAATTGCGTCATCTGTATGCTCCCGATGTGCTCGTGGAGAGGGAATGCTCGTTTGTTATTCCGGAGCAACAGGATCTTACCCGGGATATCGTGAAGGATGCCGAGGTCATGAGAGTTCTGGAAAGTTACAAACGTCATTCCAAAAGGGATTATGGTGCTGATAGGGGAGAGGCAAGAAACTTCTCAGCCTCTACGCTGAAACACTATCTCGCATGTCCGGCCCGCTTCTATTATCAGGATGTGGTGGGTTTCCGTGAGAAAGATACTCTCTCCGAGGATATTGATGCCATCTCCATGGGCAACGTCTTCCATACCGTGATGGAGAACCTATACCCCAAGGCCACCCCCTCCAATCCTGCAAGAATCGATGCGCCTTACGTGCAATCCGTCATTGCCGATAAGGAAAGGATTCTCGATGAAGTGCGTCGTGCCATCGTGAATGAGCATTACAGACTGAAGGATGATAAGGAGAAACAGAAACTCCTCGAAGAGGGTATGCCGGGAGGGGTGGAGATGGTGGCGAAGGGGATTGCCGACGATGTAGTGCGTGTGCTGCGCCATGACCTGACACTGACCCCCTTCTCACTGCTCGGTAGCGAATTGAAGGAGACTTTCGCATTCCCCGTGAAAGACCCTAAAGGGGGAGAGCCCTTCAAGGTAAATATGAAATTTGCCATCGACCGGCTCGACTTCATTGAAGTGGAGCGAACGGAAGGCTCCGGAAAAGATAAGAAGGTGGCGATTGAGCCTTGCCTGCGTATCGTGGATTATAAGACCGGCGTTGCTCATATCAAGGCTTCCTCCATTGATGCCGTATTCACCTCGGAATCGGAGGCATCCCACATATTCCAACTGATGCTCTATGCCCGAATGCTTCCCCTCTGGCAGGAGCACCATGGTTTTCACCCTGCCGTCAAGATAGGGGAGGATGGACCGGATCCGATGATGGAGATTTATCAGGTAGGAAGTATGCGTCCTGCAAAAGAATTCCTTCTTCCGGAAATTGCCGATGAATCAGGAAAGAAGCGGAAGATAGAAAGATGGTCGGATCTTTCGGGAGAGTTCTCCACACGCCTCGACCGCCTTCTCTCCGAGATCTTCGATCCCGATATTCCGTTCCGCCATACTGCCGACACTTCCGCCTGCCGATACTGCCATCTTCGCGACCTCTGCAGAAGATAAAATATCTGATAATTTGTGAGACTCAGAAAAAATCACTAATTTTGTGCGCTCTTTCCAGACAAGAGTCTTCGTGTGATGGGAAATCCGTCTCACTCCGTCTAAAGGAGCAAGACTTATTTTGAGTAACACATTTTTTTAATTTTAAAAGGAAAATGAAAACCTTTGAACTCAAGGCCGAACCCCGTACTGTCCTTGGCAAGAAATCAGTGAAGGCCCTCCGCAATGAGGGTAAGATCCCCGCTGTCCTCAACGGCGGCAAGCAGGTGGAGCTCCCCTTCACCGGCACTCTCCGTCCCGGTGAGAAACTCGTTGAACTCGACGAGAAGCGTGGTATCATCACTACTGACCTCACAGTTAACGCTGAGGATGTGCGCAAGCTCATCTATACTCCCGACATCTTCGAGATCAACCTCGAACTCAACGGTGAGACCCGTAAGGCCGTGATGAAGGAACTCCAGTTCCAGCCCGTAAAAGACACTGTGCTCCATATCGACTTCCTCGAGGTATTCCCCGAGAAGCCCATCATCATGGAGGTGCCCGTTCAGATCGAGGGTCACGCCGAGGGTGTGAAAGCCGGTGGTAAGCTCACTCTCTCCATGCGTAAGCTGAAAGTGAAAGCTCCCTACACTCAGATCCCCGAGCGTCTCGTAGTCAACGTCGACAACCTCGGTCTCGGCCAGAGCCTCGCCGTAGGCGACCTCGCCTTCGAGGGTCTCGAACTGATGAACGCCAAGAACGCTGTAGTCTGCGCCGTACAGCTGACTCGTGCCGCCCGTGGCGCCGCTGCCAAAGCCGCCGAGTAATCCCGGCCCCGCAGCAACCCAACCCCGAAATCATTCCCCAAACGAAAGAGGCTGTGTCATTCCCGACACAGCCTCTTTCCTTATACATAACCTTTATTGGAACTGGTTGGGTTATTCTGGAAGTGGGAGCTCGGGGAGCCGCCAGACGGCATAGAGCGGCAGGATTCCGATTGTGCGATGTATGGCTTTCCCGGAAACGGATGTGTCTGAGACCTCCAAACTGCCGAAATTCTCCAGAGAACTGCGTATGCCGGCCTTGAGGTCTTTTTTACTCATGAATAGGCGCATGCTTTTCATCTTGCCGGTGGTTCCGGCTTTCACCTCTATTGGCAGACAGACCGCATTTTTCGCTATGACATATTCTACTTCTGATGTGGCGTTCCTCTCCAAGTTCTCCCAGTAGAACAAATCATATCTGCTTTGGGGATTGGAGGCTTTCATAAGCTCAAGTCCAACCGTCAGTTCTGTCACGATACCTTTGTTTACAAGCTCAGGAGCTTCTCCTGCAAGTATGAGTCGCGTCAGTTCCCTGTCATCATCATAGTTGATCGCCATCACTCGCAAAAGCAACCCTGTGTCGAGGTAATCATACCGGGTGAACTTCGGATTCACCTGCGCTCCCAAGGGGAGTCCATTGGCTGCCGACATCTGCACCGGAATTATGATACCAGCATCGCGGAGCAGACGGAGCGCTTCCTTAACTTCGTCGGTCTTGTAGCCCCCATCCACTTTGCTATAGACAAACTTCTGACCCGACTGACGAACCACTGCCGAGAGAGTGTTGCGCAGCAACTGTGGGTCTACTCTCTTGCCATATTTAGCAAAGTCATCATAGTAACTCTGCTGGATATCATTCTGTTCGTCTTGACAGGCTAAATAATCGTGCGTCTCAACCCAAGCAGAAACACTGGCTGGCATCCCTCCAACCATCAAAAACGATCGGAACTCCGAAACAAGTCGGGAATGAAGGCTTTCTTCTAAAGGATGATCCCAATCGGCTTTGGCTATATCATCTATCCACATCTCTTTACCCAGGGCCATGAGGAACTCTTTGAAAGACATGGGATACATAAACACCGACCTTACCCTTCCCACCCCATATGAAGGCATCTCATTGAGGGCAAACTCCAGCAGCGAACCAGCTGCCACGACATGCAGCTCCGGGTATTTCTC
Organism: uncultured Sangeribacter sp.; assembly: GCA_964588625.1. Taxonomy (GTDB): domain Bacteria; phylum Bacteroidota; class Bacteroidia; order Bacteroidales; family Muribaculaceae; genus Lepagella. Next base: position 20,845 of record CAZPQD010000016.1, read on the forward strand.
TTTGAAAAACCATAGGCTCTTCAAGGCTGCCGGGCAATTCTGGATTTCGTCAATGAAGAGGAGTGTCTTCCCGGGAATTACCTGTACATTATGTATGGCCCCCAGACGTTGGCTGAGTTCCCTTACATCCGAGATTTCCTCAAAGAGTTTGCAGAGATCTTTTTCCTCCTCAAGATTGATTTCAAGATAATACTCAAACGACTCTCCTAAATGCCTTACAGCCATCGACTTACCCACCTGACGCGCCCCGCGCACTATAAGAGGTTTACGGCGTGCAGACTCCTTCCAATTCTGAAGATAAACATCGATATTTCTTGCCAGATATTTCATACCAGTTCGCTTTTTCTAATGCAAAGATAATCAATGTTTTGAAAAAATCCAAAGGAATAACGGCCTATTTTCGGAAAAATCCAAAGGAATAATCATCCCATTTCGGAAAAAATCCAAAGGAATAATCATCTATTTTGGAAAAAATCCAAAGGAATAATGGTCCAGTTTTAGAAAAAATCCAAAGGATTGGAGAGGTAGTGGGCTATGCACTATTAGAAGAACCCATGCCTCAATTCAATTGTTGCCTTACCTTTTTAGGCAATCTCCCTTTCACGTAGGAATATGCCCGGTCTATCAGTTCTTTAACTATATCATTGGATATAGATGTCTCACCCAAGTCAAACTGGATCATATGCCGTTTGTGCCAATGCCATGCCTGATGAATATATGAATGTCGCTCTATGACTTCATCAAACTCCTCCGGCGACCATTTTAATTGAACGACATTCCCAAGAATGAGAGCGAGACAACAGAAGATTTTACCACCGATCCGGAACACAATATAATCCGATCCGAATGGCATATCCTCTGTCACGTAAGGCAAGGACAGACAATATTCACGAATCCCCTCTATATTCATTGAAGTGAGTGTTCCTGCATGTTATTTCAATCCTATCATTTTGAATAACCGACTCATTTAGAATATCCCACAGGATTATTCATCACTGGCAATGAGGTCTCGGGAAGTGAGAGTAACTGCTGTATTCTATTCTTAAAGAGAATTTGGGAGGTCGATTTCCAAGAGAATGGGATTGTTGGGAGTGTCGAAAACGTCGGTGAGGATTTCGGATTTCTTCACGTAGTGCATCAGCTGCTCGCTTACGAGGAAGTAATCGGTACGATAACCTTTGTTCTCAAGACGATGGTCAGGACGATTCTCAAAGAAGTAGGAGAACTCGCGGCTGTCAGGGTGGAGTGCCCGATAGCTGTCAACCAATCCCACGGCTTTGAGCATTGAGTTGAAATTGCGGTGTTCCCAGTCATAGAAACAACCGGCATCCTTTACCGACACACCGTCCCAAGCATCGATGTCTTCTGCCACGATATTCAAATCTCCGCACACGATCAGAGGTTTCTTTTTCGCCAACCTGCATAGCTCGTCATGAAACTCATAGTCCCATCGCTGCCGGATTTTGATCCATTTTTCATCAGAGGAGTTTGAATAAGGCGCATACGCATTTACGAGTATGAAATCATCGAAGTTGGTGGTCTGGATATTCCCAGTACTTCCAATCCAACCATCGACACCCTTATGCCCAAACATCCGATTCAGGTCGAAATCCGGAGATCTCCTATAGAAAGAGGCCACTCCTCCGAAATCCTTCTGTGGCTGTTCGTAAGTATGGAAAAAACCGAGATAGTCAGGCAATCTAATCAGGCATCCCATATTATTCGTATGTTCCTTCTGGAAGCACATCACATCAGGACGCAGCTCCTGTGCCAGTCTCCTGACGGCTTCCTCACGGGCCAAAAGCCCATTCACATTCCAACTCAAAATCTTCATTTTTCAAAGGGATTTAGAATTATATCAATAGGAAGTTAGGCTTCCAGCGAGAATATAGGAAATCTCGAGGTAGTCGATAATCTCGAGTCATTCGGGACTCACGAGCTTTTGATAATCTCGAGCTTCTCGAAACCCTCGTAAAGCTCGCTCTCCGATGGTTAGGAAGCTAAATTGGTCTGATTCCATTGCAACATGGGTAATCACTGCAACCCCAAAAATCTCTCCCCTGTTGTTCAACTTTGCGTTGCTTCCTCTTCAGCTTGGGGTTGCTACACTTTTGGCAAAGTTACGAAGATTTTTTTGTTTGTGCAAGCAGGCCGCTCTATTCCTTGCCGTAGAGAGCTTCCGGTTCGGCGGCGATGGGATGGCCATTGGAGTTGGCGGCGGGGGAGTAGGGTGAGGTAAGAGGCGAGGGGAGGGGCGAAGAGAGGGGGAGGGGTGCGGTGATTTGGGAGAGGAGGCGCTGGAGGGCGGCTTCTCGTTTGGATTTGGTCCGGATCTCGCATTCCCAGATGCGGAGCACGCGCCACCCGGCGAGCTCAAGGTCTACTGTGTTGGCATAGTCGCGGGCGATGTTCATCGCTATCTTTTGTTTCCAGAAATGTTCGTTGGTCTTGGGAATGCGGAAGTATTTGCAGTTCTCATGTCCATGCCAGAAACAACCGTCAACGAATATGACGGTTTTGTATTTCTTCAGCACGATGTCCGGTGAACCGGGAAGCTTGCGATTGTTGATGCGATAGCGCAACCCATGGGAGAAAAGATACTTCCGGACTATCATCTCAGGCTTCGTGTCTTTCCCCTTGATCGCCGCCATGCAACGGCTGCGTTGCTCGGGTGTCATCGTATCGGTCATATCTCTATAACGCGGTAACCGTCCACCGTATTGGCTTATTTTTAATCACATGCAATATTGAATTACTGGATGGTTCCCAAAAAGGATTTGAAGCGGGTGAGTTCTGCATCTTTAGGCAGTAGAGTGACGGGCTCCAAAGCGTCCAGCAATCCGGGCGCAGTTCTCAGTTTGCCGTAGGATGCTCCCTTTTTATTCTTTTTGAAGTATTTCTTCATCAGAATCGCAAGTTTATCTGATGGTTTGGCAATTTCTTCTATCTCTTTACCCCGTAACGTGGAATGAGAAGATAAAGGGATATCTGGTTCCATGCGTGTATAGCCTTCTGATACTGCCCATCTTTCTAGACACTCCGGTTGCTTTAAGAACCACGCTTCCATTTCCTGAATCATAAAAAATACTCTGTGCTTTTTCTCTTCAGGAATAATTATGGAAAGATCTGGATTGGAAGTATTCTTGAGTCGATCAAACCATTGGTTGATTTCTGCAGGAGAGCAATCGGAATCCGTGAATAAGAAACTGGGTTCCGCCGTGTTAATGAATTTCTTGGCAGCATTTCGGTAGCCAGCACCCATGAATAGACTTATGGAGATATCTTCTCTTTCCAATACTCTTGAAAAGAAAGAATGGAGTGATTGGCGGAGCGACTCCACATTAGACGCAGTAGCGGCTGAGACGTTATCGGTATAAACTCCACCTTCCACTATCAGATTGATGGTTACCATCGTTTGCCTCCAATCTGTCCTAAGAGCCACATCTGACCGGGAAGTAAATCACCTTCCCAATCGGGGAAATCTTCTTCAGTGAACTTGTGGACGAATGAGGAGTTGTCCTGATTCTTTTCAAACACTAAGATGTCTTCAAGTTCAAATTGATTGAGAAGATGGGGAGAGTGGGTAGCGGCAATTATCTGGCTTGATTGAGCTGCTCGTTTCATCATGTCCCCTACAGATTTGATCATGTCGGGATGTAGGCCTCTTTCTGGCTCATCAATTGCCACAAGTATCCCTCGCAAAGGATTGTAAAATATACTTTCCAAAAGAAGGAATCTAAGGGTGCCGTCAGAAATATGCAACGCACCAACTGCCTTTTTCAAATTCTTCTCTCGAAGCATCAGGAATGCCTTGCCATAGAGATTTGCGATCTCGATACTCCTGAAGTGGGGATTTACATTCTTGAAAGTTTTTTCAAGACGGTCGAAGTCAAAACTGTAATTGATTTTCAAGTCATTGAGTACCTGCGTGAGGTTGATGCCTGATTTTTTCAGACGTATGTCGGTAGTAAAATCCGAAGGATAACGAAGTTTGCTATCTTCTCCTACATTGAACTCAGCATATACGGCTATGGATTCAATGGCTTTGCGAAGGGTATGGACAGGGAGATAATGAATAGGGTCATTGATCTGCCTAAGCACTGACTCCTGACCTGAAACTTCGGCAGCATTGAACTCTTGAAAAGAAATTTCGCCGGAGTCTGATCGGGTGGCGATGCGACCATTGCCGTTGGAAAACTCAAGGAATTTGAAAACTCCACCTTCACTCTCAGTGTACACCTCTTCATCTAAGCTATAGCTGGTGCCGAAGCGGCGAAGGATTATACGATAACAGACATCATTCTTAAACTCAACACCCGAGGCAAGCTTGTTGAGGCTATCTTTATCGAAAATATAGGTAATCTGACAAGATGAAGGAGTGTCAATTCCATTGAAGTTGACAATCTGGTCAAACCCTCCCCAACGTTCCTGAATGAGTTTTACTAATCCTTCCCCGGCAACTCCTTCGCTGAGAATACGCAGAGCGTTGATGAAAGAGGTCTTGCCGCTTCCATTTATTCCAAGAAGAAGATTTATACCGGGATTCAGGGGAATCTGGTTTTCTCCTTGAAAGGAAAAGAAATTATTCAGTACTATTGTCTTAATCATTATGAAGAAGGAGTTCTGCGGATGGATGATATGCAAAATTAACAAAAAAACTGGAATTGATCACCATTGAGCCGATTTTTTGAATTACTCCTAAGTTGTATAAAGAAAAACCTCGTCGATGCGCATTGCGTAGCGACGAGGTTTAGAGTTGTCTTAGGTTTTTCTTAGATTTCTTCCGAAGCGGCAGTGGAGCCCGAAGTGCCAGAGGAAGAGGAGGCTGTAGAGTCTGCGCTTCCGGAGGCGGGTGCCTTGGCGAGCGATACCGTTGAGGCTGTGGTCGAGGCAGTGTTCTTCGCGGCTGCTTTGGGATCTTTGAAGAGATTCTGGAGGTGTTTCTCATTGAAACGTTGGAGGAGTTCCCAGAAGGTAGGCACGAATAGAGTTCCGACGAGAGCATTGAGAGCCATGCCGAAGACTACGGCTGTGCCAAGTTCGATGCGGCTGTTGGCTCCGGCTCCTGTTGCGAACATCATTGGCATCACTCCGAATACGAAAGCACAGGCTGTCATCATGATTGGGCGGAAGCGTATCACCCCGGCATCGTGGGCCGCCTTTCGGATATCAACTCCGGCCTTGCGGAAGTCCATCGCGTATTCCACAATAAGGATGGCATTCTTGGCCGACATACCCAAAAGCAATATCAGTCCGATCTGTGTGTATATACTGATGCTCTGGCTCATAACGATACATCCGAGCACCGTTCCCAAGATAGCTATCGGCATACTGAGCACAACGGCTATAGGGTCGGTCCAGCTCTCATACTGAGCTGCCAGGACGAGGATCGTCATCACTATGGCGAAGATGAGCACGAAACTTATCGTAGTGCCTGCCTGCGTCTCCTGATAGGCAATACCGCTCCAGGCGTAGGAGAAGTTCTTGCCGAGGGAGTTTTGGACAATCTCTTCCATCGCCTTGATACCTTCCGACGAACTTACACCTTTGGCGGGGGTGGCATTAAGCGATGCGGATGTATACATATTGTAGCGGCTCACGCTCGGCACTCCCATAACGGGTTCGACAGTGGCGAATACCGAAAGCGGCACCATCTTACCCTCCGTATTTCGTACGCTGAGTGAGAGGATGTCTTCAGGGTGAGTTCGTGCATCTCCCTCCGCCTGGATATTCACTTGGAATGTGCGTCCGAAATCCACGAAGTCATTGACATAGCCACCTCCCATATAGGCCGAAATCACGTTGTAGACATCCTCCACGGGGATGCCGAGCATCTTCACCCGGTCGCGGTCTACTTTTATCTGATATTGGCGCACCTCGCCCTGGTAAAGGGATGTCACGGATTTGATACGGCTGTCGTTGCGCGCCTGCTCCTGCACCTGCTGCAAGGCTTTCTTGAGTTCGGTCGCACCGAGGCTATTTATGTCGAGTAGCTCCATCGACAGGCCGGAGGAGGCTCCAAGACCCGGGATGGCGGGAGGATTCACGGAGAAGATCACGGCTTCCTGCACAGTGGAGGTGAATTTCTCAAAGTCTCGGATCACATTATCCACCGATCCTTTCCTTCCTCTCTCTTTCCAGGGTTTGAGCATTACATTGATCGAGCCCATATTTGAGCCGGCGCCCCCTCCCATCATTGAGAAGCCGGTGATGCTCATCACATCCTTCACGTAGGGATTCTTGCGTAGTTCTGCCTCAAGACGTTCCATCACTTTCTGCGTACGGTCCACCGAAGCTCCGTCGGGCAATTCCACCGATGTCATGAAATAGCCCATATCTTCTTCCGGGATATAACTCGTAGGCCACGAAGTGAAGCCCCAGATAGCCACTGCGGATATAATAAGGAAGGTCGCCATAGAGGCCACAGGATGCGCAAGCATCTTTCCGATTGTGCTCTCGTAAAGATTCAGCACCTTCCCATAACCTTTGTTGAACCCTTTATAAATGAAGTTGCGGGCCGGTTTGCGCGGTGTGAGGAAGAGGGCGCAGAGAGCCGGCGTGAGGGTAAGGGCATTGAATCCGGAGAAGGCTGTAGAAACGGCGATTGTCAGTGCAAACTGCTTGTAAAGCTGTCCGGTGATGCCGCTGATGAAGGCAGTGGGGATGAACACTGAGAGAAGTACCAATACCTCACCCACGACGGGACCGGTAAGCTCCTTCATTGCCTGCTCTGCGGCCTGCCTGCGGGTGAGCACCCCTTTATCCACAAGTCGCGAACAGTCTTCCACCACCACTATCGCGTCATCCACCACAATGGCAATGGCCAGCACAAGACCGAAAAGTGTAAGCGTATTGAGAGAGAAGCCGAGCAGCTTCATCACGGCAAATGTGGCGATAAGCGAAACGGGAATCGTAAGCATCGGGATGATGACCGCTCTCCAGTTCTGGAGGAAAAGGAGTATCACCACCATCACGATGAGTGAGGTCTCAACGAATGTGACCACAACATCATCTATGGATTCTCTCACGAAGTCAGTGGAGTTGAGCACCACCTGATAGTGAACACCATCGGGGAAATACTGGCTCAACCGATCCATCTCCTTCAGAGCTCCGTCGGCCACTTCCATGGCATTGGCACCGGGCAGCTGCTCAATACCTATCAAGGCTGCCGGCTGACCGTTGACGCGTGAGATCACGCCGTAAGATTCGCTTCCGAGTTCCACCCTGGCAATATCCTTGAGACGCAACACGCCTGTTTTAGCTCCTGTGCGAAGGATGATGTTGCCGAAATCTTCAGCCGATGATAGCCGCCCGCGGGCGGTCAGTGTATATTCAAACTCAGTGTCCCCATTGCCGGGAGGCGCACCTACGCTTCCGGCGCTTACCTCCATATTCTGGCTCCTGATGGCGTTTTCCACATCAGCGGGAGTGATTCCCCGGATGCGCATGGCGTCCGGGTCGAGCCATATGCGCATACTGTATTCTCCCGCACCGAAGGCATTCACACCTCCCACACCGTCTACTCGCGATAGCGGATCGATCATATTGAGCTGGGCGTAGTTGGTGAGGTAGAGGGCATCATAACGCTGAGGGTCGTCGGCGAGAAGGGCGAGGAAAAGCACATTATTACTTGATTCCTTGCTTACGCTGACTCCCTGCTCTGCCACTTCGGAAGGAAGCTGCGCGTTGGCGAGAGATATCTTATTCTGGACATCTACTGCAGCCTGATCCACATCCGTTCCGTTCTTGAAGGTGATGGTAAGCGAGTAGCTGCCATCGTCTGAGGAGTTGGAGCTCATATAAAGCATCCCCTCAGTGCCGTTGACGGCCTGCTCGATAGGCACACCGATGGTGCGGGCCACAGTCTCGGCGTTCGCGCCGGGATATGAAGCACTCACCATCACCGTCGGAGGCGTGATGTCGGGATATTGCGCGATCGGAAGGGTCGTCACCGTCATGATGCCGGCCAGCACCATCAGTATGGCGAGTACTGTGGCGAATATCGGGCGCTCGATGAAGAATTTTGAAAACATGGCGCGAAGACTTTTTTACTTTTTGGTTTTCCCGTTGAGCACAGGATTGATTTTCTCCCCGGCCCTAACTGTCAGCAGAGCCTTGGTCACGTAGCGTTCGCCGGGACGTATCCCTTTTTCAATGACACGCAGCGAATCCTGATATAGTTCGCCGGTGGTGACGGGCGTATACACCACCTTGTTGCTGTCGTTGACCACATACATATAGCTTCCCAACTGGTCGCTGCCGATGGAGGCATCCTTCACAAGAACAGCTTTCGGGCGTATTCCTGTGGGTACAGAGAATGTTACATACATTCCGTCACGCAGTTCATTTTCTTTATTGTCGATAAGACCCTGAAGCACCATTGTGCCGGTGGAGGCATCCACGGTAGGTGCCTCATAGGTGAGGTTGACATAATAAGGATGCTTGGTGGAGGTGCGGAACTTTAGCGGGACATTACGGTAGATGGAGGATGACAGACCCCCGTTTGCTGCTATGAGCTGCTCGTATTGGCTTTCGCTTAGACTGAACTTGGCGACAAGACGCGAATTATTATAGACCGACGTGAGCCGCACAGGTGCACCCTCTCCATTGATATAGCTTCCGGGGTCAAGTGCGTTTGATGTCACTATGCCGCTTATGGGAGCGGTCACTGTGCAATAGCTGAGGTTGAGGCGCGCTGTGCTGAGCGCAGCCTCGGCATCCTTGATGGAGGCAAGGGCAGTCTGCACATTTGTCTCGGCCTGAAGCACTTCCATGCGGGAGACGGCATCTGCTTCAAGAGCCTGCTTCATGGCAGCGTAATGGCTTTTGGCATATTCATAAGTGCTCTTGGCTGAAGCTAAGGCTGCTTCCGCCCTGCTTACGGCATCACGATAGCTTGTGCTTTCAATCGTGAAAAGCACCTGACCTGCCTTCACATGGTCGCCGCTGCTGAAGTTCTGGGTAAGAAGCCTTCCATTGACGCGGGCCACGACATCGGCCATATCCGAGGCTGTCACCATTCCGGGAAAGGTCTGATGCACCACTATGGAATCCTGCATTGCCTCCGCCACATCAATGGCTGGCAGACCGGCAGTGTCCTCTTTTTTATCATGGCTGCACCCACTGAAAAATGCAGCCGAAGAGAATATCAGTGAAGAGAGTAGGAGTGTGCTGAATGAGGTTTGCGTTTTCATAATAATCAAAATCATGGAGAATGATCAGAAGCCTCCGCCGAGTGCCTGGTAAAGACTGATCATGGCGGTAAGGGCATCGGACTGGGCTGTGATCTGTGAGTTCTGATAAGTAAGATAATTCATCTGGGCATCCACCACGTTGGAAAAGGGTTTCAGTCCGCGTTTGTAGAGGTCGACTGAGAGTTGGAGGCTCTTTTCGCTCAGTTCTGTGGTGGTGGCCTGTTGCTGAGCCTCACGAATGGAGGATTCTATGGAGCTTAGGGCGTTTTCCACCTCACTGACAGCGTTGAGCACCGTATTGTTGTAATTGTCAATGCTCTCTTCCATCTGCAGGCGAGCTTCGGCTACGCGTATGTTGCGTGCGGTGCCGTCGAAGATGGTCCATGAAAGTGTCGGAGCCACGCTGTAACCCAGACTGTGCGCACCGAAAAGACCGTCGATATTTCGTGAGGAGGTGGAGATTGACCCATCAAGGCTAAGCGTCGGCAGGAAATCCTTTTTGGCAATGCCCACTTCAGCAGCCAGTTGGGCTATGTTGTACTCAGCTTCGAGAATGTCTGGACGACGCCGGAGCAGGTCGGCCGGGACACCCGTTGCAGGCAATGGGGGCAGTTGTGGCAGTGGTGACTGCATCAGCAGTCTTGGAGCCAGATTTGCAGGATATTCTCCGCAAAGCACGGCGATGGAGTTGGCCGTGGTCTGAATCATATTTTCAAGACCGGGAATTGTGGCTTTTGTGGAGGAGAGCACGAGACGTGCCTGCGTCACTTCAAGCATATCACCTATCCCGGCATTGAAACGTGCTTCAGTTATCTTCACCACCTTCTCTTGGGAGGCGATATGTTCTTTTGCAACTTCATATTGTGCCTGGTAAGTGCGCAGTTCGATGTAGGATTTTGCCAAGGAGGAACAGAGACTCACCATCACAGCCTCATAATCAGCACGCGAGACGTTGTGTCCAGCCTCTGCCGACTTGACCTGTGCTGCCACTCGCCCGAATACGTCAATCTCCCAGCTTGCGGAAAGTCCGAGGTCGAAATAGCTTGTGGAGGAGGATTTCACACCCTTCCCGGCTATCGCACCGGCATTCTGCGTTCGTGTCCATCCTGCAGAAGCCCCGAAAGTAGGGGAGTAGGCACTGCGGGCAAGGGAAATCTCTTTGGAGGCCACCTCCATCCGCTTCATCGCAGCCTTTACATTATAACTATTGTTTTCAGCAATATTGATAAGGGAATCGAGCAGCGGGTCATTGAAAGTGTCCCACCAACGGTCATAGCTTGGAAGCGTCTGCACCAGCCCTTCAGTGTAGCGCCATTGAGAGGGCAGACTGTCGCGCAGCTGGCTGACGGAGACACCGGAATCAGCGTGTATCGCTGACCCTCCGAGTGCAAGGAGAGAGACTGCGAAAAAGGTTGAGAATCGTCTCATATAGTGGAATCTAATGTGAAAATCTGTGTGCTTTTATATGGGTATAACGCAAAAAATCAGTTATTGGTTGCAGTATAAAGGGATGGTTAAAATTTAAATTTGTAATTTTGCAACCGGTTTTCCCATCTCATGTCCGTAAGCTTGCAATACAGAAAAGGACTGTGGGAAATATGGAAGGATAAGTCAAGAATTAGGATGGATATCAATCAATTATGAAATGGATCGAACGAATCATGCGTCTGCTTGATGGCAGTCGTCATAATCCTGTGAATCAAACTGATAAAGATATGAAAAGATTTCTCATAGCCTGTCTTGGAAACATTGGGCCGGAATATGCCGATACCCGTCATAACATTGGTTTTATGGTTGCCGACCGCTTGGCAGCCGATGCCGGCATCTCTTTCTCCTCATGTCGCTATGGCGATATGGCTATTGTCAAGGTCAAGAATTGCGAGCTGATGGTTCTCAAACCTTCCACATTTATGAATCTCAGCGGAGTGGCCATAAGATTCTGGATGAATAAGGAGAAACTTCCGTTGGAGAACCTTCTTGTTGTTGTAGATGATCTTGCACTTCCCTTCGGTCAACTGAGGATACGCACCCGAGGGTCGGACGCTGGCCATAACGGATTGAAGAACATAGCTTCTGAGCTCGGCACTCAGAATTATGCCAGATTGCGCTTCGGCGTTGGCAACGACTTTGCAAAAGGAGCCAAGATCGATTTCGTGCTCGGAGCCTTCCCCCCCGAAGAAAAGAAGCAGCTCCCCGAAAAAATCGGCAGAGCCGCCGATGCCGTCAAAGCCTTCTGCCTCTCCGGCGCCGCTTTCGCCATGAACCACTTCAACGGCTGATCGCCCGTAGAAGATCGCCCACTTCATGGGCTGCCGTGGCTCCCGCGACAGCATTGCAACTGTCACGATACATCATACTTATTTTTTCTTTACATTAAAGTCCCGTTAAAATTTGAAAGAGTACAATGAGATTATTGAGATTTAGATTGTTATGACTGAATTTTGAGTCAACGGACTTGATTGGTATATTTGGAGGACCTTAACCACTCCCTCCATGTATCAAGATAAGTACGTTTTCTCTCAATTGGTCTCATTCCTTGACC
>CAZPQD010000017.1:0-31968 GCA_964588625.1 uncultured Sangeribacter sp.
ACCAACCCATGTCAAGACCTACGTTCCAAGTGGTGGTAGTCTCCCACTTGAGGTCGGGATTGTAGCCGTTGGGATAGTAAGTAAGTCCGTTGGGAAGAGTGTAGAGGCCGTTGTAGACCGAAGGATAGTAGGAGCCGGCCTGCGATACCTGGTAAGTAGGCATGTAGTCGAACAGACCACCTACGGCCTGCTGACCAGTCTGACCCCAGCCGAGGCGGAGCTTGAACTCATTCATGTTGTCGCGTACGCTCTCCATGAAAGGCATGTTGTTGATCTTCCAGCCAAGGGCAACGGAGGGGAAGAGACCCCAGCGGTTGTTCTTGGAGAAGCGGGAAGTGCCGTCGTCACGAAGGGTGAATGTGAGCAGGTAGGTATCCTTGAACGAATAGTTGAGACGTCCGAAGAAAGAGATGAGCTGGAGCACACCGTCATTCCAGAAGTACTCGGGATTATCGTTGTAGGAGTGGCCGATGCGGTCGGCAGTGGCGGGGTTGATGGCGAGTGTGCCGTCGTTGCTGATGGTGAAGCCTTCGGAAGTGAAGACTGTCTGGTTGTTGCGGCCGTGGGCATCGAAACGCTGCCAGGAGTAACCAGCCATCACGTCGAGGTTAGACTGGATAGCCTCGAATTCCTTCTTATAGTTGAGATAGAAGTCGAGCAGCGTGTTGCGGCGGAGCTCATACTGATAGTAGTGGGTGGCGGCGCCGTCGTTGTAGTTGTTGGCCCAGGCTGTGGGGCTGTTCTGTGCGGTGTATTTGTCGTTGGTCGACTTGCTGACGTCGTAGCCAAGGTTCAGGTTGGCGTGAAGCTCGGGGAGGAAGTGGAAGGCATAGTCGATCTGGAGGTTGCCGTTGGAGCGGAAGATGTTGGCAGTGTTGTCAACGTCAGTAGCGCATGCCAGCGGGTTGAGCGTACCCTGTGTGTTGTAGGCGTAGCCGAGCAGGTTACAGCTGAAGCCGTTGTAGAGGTAGGGGAAAGCGGAGTTGCCGGAAGCGATGTTGCTGTAGACGGGACGTGTCGGGTCGGCGTCAACGGCGAGACCGGTGCAATCCTCATTCGTGAACTGGTTGTGGAGATAATAGCCCTTCACGTTGGCGTTCACCTTGAGGAGGCCGCCGAAGAACTCGGGAGTGAGGTTGAAACCTACAGTGACACGCTGCATGCGGGAGTCCTTGAGGATACCGGCGTTGTCAGTGTAGGAAGCAGCAACTCGGTAGGGGAGGAAACCGGCCTTGCCGCCTACGGAGAGGTTGTACTCGTGGGAGATGGCTGTGCGGAGCACTTCCTTCTGCCAGTCAGTGTTGGCCTGGCCGAGGGCCTCTGCACGTGTGGAACCCTCGCCGAAGTGGTCGAGGATGACACGGCGGTATTCATTGCCGTCGAGCACATTCCATGTCTTGCGGGCATGGTTGACAGTCATGTTTGCAGAGAAGTTCACCTGAGGCTTGCCGCCACGGCCCTTCTTTGTGGTGATGATGATGACGCCGTTGGATGCACGCGAACCGTAGATGGCTGTGGCGGAAGCGTCCTTGAGGATGGTCATCGACTCGATGTTGTCAGGAGCGATCATGGCGAGGGGGTTGGCCATACCGTTCACTCCGTCGTTGCTCAAGGGCACACCGTCGAGCACGATCAGAGGGTCGTTGGAGGCATTGAGAGAAGCGCCACCGCGGATACGGATTGTAGCGCCGCCTTCAGGGCTACCGCCGCTGGAAGTCACGACTACACCGGGGCTCGCGCCCACGAGAAGATCCTGTGCCGAAGTGGAGATACCGGCCTCCACCTCATCTGGCATCACCATTGCCACAGATCCCGTGGCATCGGATTTCTTCACAGAACCGTAACCGATCACCACAGTCTCACCGAGCATTGTGGCGTTCTCACTCATCTCTATCTTGAGATAAGTCTGGCCGTTGACGGCCACTTCCTTCGGGTCATAACCCACGTAAGTGACCACAAGCGTGGCGTTCGGAGCCACATTGAGCGTGAAGTGGCCATCGATGTCGGTGGCTGTGCCGTTGGCTGTGCCTTTCTCCATGACGGTGGCACCGATCATTGGCTCGCCCAGTTCGTCGTACACGTCACCGTGGACTGTGATCTTCTGGGCCAAAGCCGGAAGAGTGAGCAACAACAGCATCGCCATTGTGACCCATAACTTCCGATTCAGATGAAAACAGATGTTCTTCATGCAAGAATTGAATTAAGTACTACATTGATTTATTTAGGTTATTTCTTTTCGCAATCAGCTACCTTAGCGTGTAATTCAGTTAGCAAAAATAAATATTTCCTCCCATGTAGAGGGCCTTTGAGTATTTGTTAACAATGTTAATTCACATTTTTAACATTAACATTCCTCTACTATTTTTAAGAAAAGAAGGGGCAATCTGCCCCTTCTTTTAATACTTTTAAACAATTTCAAAGGCTGACTACTGTAGTTGCAGACACTTTGCGCTTTCGTTATGCTATATTTTTATGCCGTCTGTTTTCATCCCAGACGCCATGACGATTTCACTTTTCTATTCACCGACCAGACGTTGAAAACGACAATCAGCACCGTAAGACCCAGACCTACGAGAAGCGGAATCACGATGCTCCCGCCTCCCGCTCCCATCCCTTCAATCGAGGGGAGATACGACGATCGAAGGAGTAAGGCGGCCACTATCGCTGCCACATAAGCCAGGACGGAGGCCCACACCACAAGACGACAATAAGGCGCGGCCACCTTGCCGAGCGGATAGCCGAGCATAAGCAACGAATGGAGTTTGTCGCGGTTCTTCTCCATCAGCAGGGAGATGCTGAGCAGGAGGATGAAGAAGGAGAGCACAGTAATGACCGAACCTACGGCCACCACCAGTCCTGTCACTACCTTCAGCAGATAGGAGGCGGATGCGCCGCTCTTGTCGCCGGCCATCTCCATGTCGTGGGATTCGAGATAGGGAGCGATGGCGACATCTCCGGGGGAGCTGACGTCAATTATAAGGCGAGAAGGGAGTCGGCGAGTCCCGCTGCCGAGTGCCTCGTTGGTGTGATCCATGAAGGACTGGGGGACAAGGATTGTGTTCAGACGGTTGGAATAGCCTATGACGCGCCCCTCATATTCTTCCGTACGTTCCCCATCCTCGCTGCGAAGGCGCAGGCGTAGGGGAATGCCGCTCATGATGGATTCCGACATCTTGGGAAGGCCTGTGGAGGCGGCGAATCCGAAGTTGTAGAGCGTGAGATAGTCTTTGGAGATGATGACGGGCACCTCCGACGTTCCTTCCTTCCATTTCCAACCCAGAGTGCGGACATCAATATAATCATCGGGAAGGGACTCGAAGAACATGTAGGTGGAGAGGGAATTGGCGCCTCTGTCTACTGAAGCATAGACGCGGTAGTCGGCCGACGTGAACTCCCCCACTTTCCTGACCCATGGCTGCGAGGCAAGTTCGGCGACATCTGCCTCGGAGAAGGAAGCGTCTGCCCCGGCGGCTCCCATGGTGTTGGCCGACGTGACGCGTTTGTTGACCACGAGATAGTCGGTGCGCACGAAGCTCTCTTCATCATCCCATATGGATTTGGCGTCGGTGTAGAACTGAAGCGCACCGACCACTATGGCCAGGCCGATGAAGTTGGAAAGCACGAAACCGGCAATCCTGGCCGGGGATGTGTTCTTGCGCAGGAGCCTTGATATTATATTCATCTTAGGCGTGATTCGAACGTGATTGTTGAGCGTGATTGAATTGTTGTTTCAGTGATAATACGGTGATTATCCCTAAATTCCATCTTTCCTCAGAGACGTATGCGGTCCATGTCGGGTATGGCGATGGCATTGCCTACGGAAGTGGATATTATTCCGGCCTCGCGCCTCTGAGCTTCCTCCAGAATGATCCCGGCGGCTATCCGGTTGTTGGCCTCATCGAGATGACTGACGGGTTCGTCGAGAAGGATGAAGTCGAAGGGCTGGCATACGGAGCGGATGATGGCTACACGCTGCTGCTGTCCTATCGACATTTTCCCCACGGGATAATCTCGGCGGTTGGCGATGCCGAGGCGTTCGAGAAGCTCCTCCACCCTCTCATCACTCAGGGCTTCCGTGAGGCGGTTCTTGAGCTGTATATTCTGCCATGCGGAAAGCTCGGGGAAGAGTGAGAGTTCCTGCGGAAGATAGGCGAGATGGCGGCGGCGCAGCTCCTGCCAGTCGGAGATGGAGTAGGAGCGCACATCTGTGGAATCGAATTTCAGCACTCCCTGATAATCGGTACGGCTGCCGAAGAGATAGGCGCAGAGCGAGGACTTACCCCCGCCGCTGGCGGCCTCGATAAGCACGCGGCAACCGCGATGAAGGGTCAGCTGGCTCTTCCACACCTGCGAATCGGGAATATTTTCGGAGCGGAACACGTCGGGGAGCATTCCGCTGAGTGTGATCTGATCAATACGTTGCATATAATGTCATTTGCCCTCTGACTTCAGGTGATTCATTTGCCCATTGACTTCAGATAGGTGATGAGTGCATTCTCCTTGCTGTCGGAAAGCAATTCCACTTTCAGCAACAGGCTTCCTTCGTCGGGACGCACTGAAAAGAGAAGTGAGGAGAAACCTCCGAGACCGCCGGGATTGGAACCGAGCACCGATTTCGAGACGAGGCAGGCAAGCCATGCCCCGGATAGGCGCTTGGAGTCTGTCGCCACATCGAGCTGACCTCCCTCAAGACCTTTGCCTTCCATTCTGAGGAAGCGCCCGTCACGCTTCACAGTTCCGAAGCTTTGGCTGAGGAAGCTGGTCAGGTCGCCTACGGGACTCTTGCCGTCGGTGGTGATTACACCACGCATATCCTGGCCTCCCTGACCATTGGAAGAGATTGCGAAGGCGGCTGTGCCGTCGATGGGTTTCAGCAGGGGAGAATACATCGCTCCTATCCCTCCTGCTCCGGAGGCTGCAAGTTCCATCAGCTGGCGTGCCAGTTTAGAGGATACGGAGGTGGCGAAAATCACGTCGGCTTTTCCGCCGAGGCTCTCCACTGTCTTGACATCTATCTTTGAAGTGGGGAAATTACACTTGGCATCCGATCCTTTGGAATTGAGGATACGCATGTCGGCCGTCATCTTTCCTTTGCCGAAGTCGGTCTCGAGCCATACGTAGGCGGCGTCATCAAAGATGGATGAAAGTCCCATGCGGGCCACGGCGCGGTCGGAGAAACTGCGTCCGGAGAGGTTGAGAAGAGCATCAATGTCAGCCCAGCCTACAACATCTTTCTCCGTCTCCATCATCTTGGTGGCTATGTCGTGGGAGTAGAAGCTTTGAGCTTCACTCAGTTTGGTGAATTTGAGTATCTCTCCGGCGTCAACGTCGGCAGTGTTGCCCAGACGCATCCACCCCTGATTGGCCACAAGTGCCAGCGGCCCGCATATATCCACACCTCCTACGGATGTCACCTTCTTTTCCGTAACCTTCTCGGCATATTTGCGGAAAGCATCGGGATCATCCACCATGAAGGTGGCATACGTATCCTCCCCTTCGGAGAATATGAGCGCCGAGCTATGGGCCACTCCGGCTTCTCCGGTGAGGAGCACCGTCACATTCTGGCGAGTTGAGGGCTGTGTATCCGCGGCGATGGCTGCCTTCATCTCTTCCGAAAGCTCAACCTTACCTCCGTCGGCCACTTTGCACCCGGCCTTTTCAAGGAGTGACTGCACATCCAGAGCCACTACGGCTGATGCATCGGATGGCACTGTCTTCAGCAAATCTGAATAGTCGGCAGTGGAAGTCTTGGTACATGACGCAGCCAGCAGCAGCGTCAGAGCCAGGAGCAGCGACATGGCGCCCACCGGCTTACGGAAGAAAAATGAGGATCGCATATGTTTCTTTTGTATTGCTTTTAATTCTGTTCTGATATTCAAGGCGTAAAATTATAGATATTTCGGCAATTGTGCAAATCCAGTAAAAAAGTCTCCCCGGAAAAATTCCGGGGAGACCGATGAGTATGTGGCAGAATATTCTTATCAGCGCACCACAACCTTGGCTGTGCGGCCTGCGCCTACCTTCACCACGTAGATGCCGGGGGCGATGCTGAGGCGTGTGTAGTCGCCGGAAAGTTTCTGGGATGCAACGCGTCTGCCATCGAGGGTGAACACTTCGGCTGTCAGTCCGTCATAGCCACAGATGCCGATGCACCCTTCGCCGCCGATGATTGTGCCGTAGTAGGTATCAGCCACCTCCCCTACTCCTGCGCCATTGCCAAAGGAGAAGCCGGCGAGGATGAAGCGGGATGAGAGGGTGGGATAATCGGCATTAAGCGTGAGGGCCACCCAGGGATTCTGGCACATATCTTCAGGAAGCTGCACGTTCACTGTAGTGTAGCCGTCGCCCTTGGGCACTGTGTAGATGATCTTCTCCTCAGTCATGGGATAGGCAGTGGCACCCACTGTGATATTGGCCGCGTCCTCACCTGTCCAGAGGATGAACTTACAGCAAGTGTACTCGTAGGCCATGGAGGAGAATTTCGGGAAGAGGAAGCGCGACTTGGCACCCACCTTGGAGGGGATGGCGGCAATCACATCGCCGACATCGGCTGTCACCATCTGTGCGGGCAGATCGCCTGTCAGTGATGTGGTGGCACCCCATTTGAATGTCACGTCCTTATACCCTTCGCCTGTGTACTGAGACATGGGCATGTATTTGAAGGAGTCTCCGTTGAAGTCTTCCTCCATCGGCAGCTCATAGGGTGTGCCCACCTGGCAGAGAATCTTCTCGAGCAGCGGACTGGCACCGGTAAGGTTGACAGCCTGGATGGCTACGTTGAGGTCGGTGAGTGTGGTTGTTCCCGACATGTCCATTGTGGCGTACGTAAGGGGATATGGCACTGTGACCTGAAGCACGTAGGCATCTTCATCATTATCGTACATCCAGACATTGTAGGTCAGGATATCATCCTCGGAGGGAGTGCCCTCCATGTCAGTGGCGGGAGCGTCCCAGCGGAGGGTCATGTAGGTGTTGGACTCGTTGTATTCAGCACGCAGGTTGCGTACGGCACCGGGAAGTCCGAAGCCAAGGTGTGCCACTCCATTGGCGGGCATACCCTGAAGATTGTTGACGGTGGGAGTGACTGTCACGAGGAAATCACCCTGACCGATCTCCATCTGCAGAGAGACGTTCTCACCCGGGGCTCCGGTCACACTCTTCGACAATCCGTTGGAGGTGGTGATGTCAGCCTTGACGGAATATGTGGCCGGGATGGAATTGCCGGCGAGAGTGCAGTCGGGCATCACGAAGGAGATGTCGGCCTTGAGCGGGCTGTCGGCCACTGTGGAGATCTTGAGGTTGGAGATGGCTGCCGGGGCATTCATGTTGTCGGAAGTCTTCACCACCTTGATTGTCTCGAACTGGAGGGGCGAGAGGATACCCTGCTCGCTCTTCACGCCCAGACCGAGGTAGTAATGGTCGGCACCGGCCATATCAGCGGGGATCATGAAGCTTGCCGTCAGTCGCTGCGGAGAGTAATCGTTGATGGCGATGGCGGGGATGACGCAGAGTTTCATATCCTCCGACGAGGGGTTCTCACCGATCCATACCTCAACTGTGCCGCCGAGCATGTCGGTGTCGGCAGTATTGACATTGAATGAGAGGGTGTAGATGGTGTTGGCCTCAGCCTTGAAACGGGGGAGGAAGAGCCAGTCTTCCGACTGCATATCCTTTGCGAAGCCGGAGGTGAGGACGTTGTGGTCGTCATAGTCGCGCACGTCGAAGCTCCACATCTCATTGTTGCCGTCGGTATCTTCCTGGATGGATGTTAGATACTGTTCGCGGGTAGGCTCGATGGTGAAGGGCACAGTGAGAGATTCGCCGGCAATGTAGCTGTTGGAGAGCGTGCCTTTTGAGGTCTTGGTGCCGCATTTGGCCCTCACCTCAGCCTGATAAGCCTCCATGGTGCCGCTGTTGTCGATGATATCCTCCACATCCATATATGTCTCTGAAGTGACATCGACGAGGCGGGTGCCGAAATATACTTCGTATTCCACTCCATCGAGCGCTCCTCCGTGCAGACCCTTGGTCACGGGATCCCATGTGAGTCGCTTGTCGGTCAGCACCACATTGACCGGAGCCATGGGAGTGTCCTCACCGATGAATACGGAGATGAGCTCGCCAAGTCCCTCCTTGCCGCCTACCTTGGGAAGCACGCGCACATAGTGGGTGCCGTCGCTAAGGGTGGCGTTGGAGGTGGTCACTGCTGCCCCGGCTGCCCCGGAACCGCTGAGTGTAGCCTTATTGTCGACGTAGAGTGTATAGTCCACACTGCCGGAGATGGCGGAACCGTCAACGAGTTTGGCGGGAAGTGTGAAGGAGAAGTTGCCGGAATTGGCCCCGTCGGCAAAGTTTGCCGTCAGGCTTGTGCAGGCTTCGGGAGCGTTCTGCACGGGCACAGGGTCGTTGTTGTCGGCGATTATATAGTTGAAGTTGTAAGTGCTGGGGAAGCTGCGCAGGGTGCTTGTCGTGCGGTTGGCAGGATCAATGAGCTTCAGTTGCGACACTACCTCGCCCGAGTCTGACTCGCCAAATGTGTAGAAGTTCCAGGCATAGCCCTGACGCGAGGGGAGCCAGATGAGACCGGAGACGATATCGTAGTCGGGAGCAGGATTGAGCGAAGGTGTGTAAAGGAGAGTCTGCTCACCGGTGTTGACGTCGATCTGCACCATCTCGTAACGTCCGTTGATGCCCACGAGAACTCCCTGCTCCTCATTGAAGCAGATGGAGCGGCACATATCCTTATATTCGTTGCAGACGCTGATGATGACGGCCTGGTCAAGATCCGTGGAGGGTGCGCTCTTGAACACGAATTTCGTTCGGCTCTTGTTGAAGCCGTAGCCATACACGCGGTCGTCGGTGGGGCAGTATGTGGCGAACAGGAAGATGTTGCCCCAGCTCTCTCCATCGGTGTTGACGTTCTGGGAGAGGAGTATCTCGCCGGTCTTGATATCACGCTCCACATATTTATAATAGCTCAGGCTCGGAATCGGGAAGTAGGAGACGTAGCCGCAAAGACGGCCGTTGCGTATCCAGCCTCCGAGCATCGTGGTGGTGTTGATGCTGCCGTCGGAATTGTAGGCAAGCTTGTCGCGCCACAACAGGTCGGCACCTGTGCCCGTGGGGGTGAAGGCGAAGAGTCCATGGTCGGCAAGACGGTCCTGGTCGCCCTGATAACCGTAGAGTACGGGTTCGGCAGACTCAGCGGCCTTGCCCGGAAGGGCAAAAGCGCAGAGAAGGGCCGACGCCGCCAGAAAGTTAAGTTTCTTCATGTTGAGTGGAATATGTTGATTATTTTTTTGACAAGTGGAATGCAGGCGGACATTTCTACCCACTAATCGGCAAATTTACAAAAAATCTGAGAATTGCCAAACGTAACGCAATTTTATTCATTCACACGAAAAACCAAACCTGCTCCCTACCCTGCCCCGACTCTTGCCCTCCATTCCCCTTTTAAAGGCGTTTCCAAGCCTGCTCCCTCCGGGCATCGGCGCCACCCCTTCCGGGAATCTTTTTTAACAAAATTACTCTAATATTCACATATGCGCGGGCGTTATCTTCACGAAAGTAGCCTTTAAAACCTATACCGGGAATTGAAAACTATATTGTCTAAATTTTGGGTTATATACATTAGTAATTTCTATTATGCCGCCTCCGCGGAAGCATTCCGGCCCTCCATGACGGGGAACGGAATGACGGAGGAGGCAGGAGCAGTCCGGACGTCGCGAGACGGCCGGATTTCTTTTTTCCGCGCTCCCTGCCGCAAAGTTTTCTCCCCTCATTTGCTAATCTGAGGGAATTTCTCTATTTTTGTAGTCTGATTAGTCATCATTATATCCGCATAGGACTTTCATTATATCCGCATAGGACTTTGCGGGCCCGAAAAAGACAATATCCGACTTTATGTCAGACAACCTACCTACGACCGACACTGCCTCCGAGGAGCTACGCGTGGAGAATGCCTTCCGCCGGCTGGTGGATGCCTATCTCGGCAGCAACCACCGCAAGAAGGTGGAGATCATTGAGCGCGCCTACCGTTTTGCTAAGGATGCCCACAAGGGACGACGCCGTCTCAACGGCGAACCTTACATAATGCACCCCATTGCCGTGGCTCAGATCGTCATATCCGAGCTGGGACTGGGCTCCACCTCCATCTGTGCGGCTCTGCTGCATGAAGTGATCGACACCACCGACTATACCCGCGAGGACATCGAAAGCAATTTCGGCGAACAGGTGGCCTCGCTTGTGGAGGGTCTGACGAAAATCTCGGGCGGCATCTTCGGCGACCGTGCATCGCTTCAGGCTGAGAAATTCCGAAAGCTCCTGCTCTCTATCTCGGCCGACATCCGCGTAGTGCTCATCAAGATGGCCGACCGCCTCGACAACATGCGCTCGCTCAACTGCGTGCGCGCCGAGAAACGCCCGAAGATTTCGGGTGAGACGATGTATCTCTATGCCCCGCTCGCCCATCGCCTCGGCCTCAATAAGATAAAGCTCGAACTCGAGGACCTCTCTTTCCGCGCGGAGTATCCGGAGATTTATGCCGAGATAGTGGCGAAGGTGGAGCAGAGTGAGACTCACCGTCAGGAGATAGTGGAGCGCTTCGTGGCCCCCGTGCGCCGCAAACTCGATGAGGCGGGGTTCAAGTATGAGATGAAGGCGCGCGTGAAAAGCGCCTACTCCATCTTCAACAAGATGCGCAAGAAGAATGTGCCTTTTGAGGAAATCTACGACATTTATGCCATACGCGTCATCTTCGAGAATGAGGACGATGCACTGGAGAAGATCCGTTGCTGGCAGATATACACTTTCTTCACTGAAGGACACAAAGTGCATCCCGACCGTCTGCGCGACTGGACATCAATCCCGAAAGCCAATGGCTACCGTGCGCTACATCTCACGGCCATGGGTCCCGACGGCCGCTGGATAGAGGTGCAGATACGCTCGCGGAAGATGGATGATATAGCCGAACTGGGTTATGCCGCCCACTGGAAATATAAGACAGGCGAGACCGACCAGGAGAGCAAACTCGACTCCTGGATGAACACCATCAAGGATATCCTTGCCAATCCTGAGCCGGATGCCATGGATTTCCTTGACACCGTAAAGCTCAACATCCTCTCCTCTTCCATCTATGTGCTGACTCCGAAGGGCGACCTGATGACTCTGCCGGCGGGCGCCACTGTGCTTGATATGGCTTTCAACATCCACAGCCAGCTGGGGGCAAGATGCATCGCCGGAAAAATCAACCATCGCCTCGTGCCTCCGAGCCATAAGCTCGAGAGTGGCGACCAGGTGGAGATCATCACCTCTTCCTCGCAGAGTCCGCAGCCTGCCTGGATGGAGTTCTGCCAGACGGCCAAGGCTCAGAATGCACTGCGGACATTGCTGCGCAAGGGGAGCCCCGACCGCCGCCTGAAGGGCACGCAGGAGCGGGGAAAGGAGAACGACACCAGGAAGAAGATGGACTCTCCGCGTGATTTCATGGCCAGCCTTGAAGTCAGCGGCCATGACCGCCGGGGTGTCCTGGAGGAGATCGCCTCCAAAATCTCCGGAGAGTTCGGCCTCGATATCCGGGGCCTCAACATCGAGGCGCGACAAAAGGATTTCCACTGCGACCTCACCGTGCGCATCGACCGCCTCGAGACGCTTGAAAAGATATGCCGCGCCCTGCGTGGAATAGACGGAATCACCGACGTCATCAAGAAAAATACTTCCCGACAATGAAAATAAATACAAAGATACTTTTCTCGAAACTCAACCTGATACGCGCCGGCCTTTGGATAGCTGCCGTCGCGGTGCTTGTGCTCGTTCTTCCCCACCCTGACCGCCAATCCTTCAACTATGAGAAGGGACAGCCCTGGCGCTATCCTCTGCTAATGGCGGATTTCGACATGCCTATCCTGCGCGACTCGGTCTCGGCCAAGGCAATGCGAGACAGCATCGACCGCACGTTCATCCCTTTCGTGCAGCGCAACTCGGAGACTGCCAGCCAGAATATCAGCCGCTTTCAGGCTGCCCTGGCGGAGCACGCTCCTGCAGCTGTCTCCTCCACGCTTACCTCGCTGCTGACCAAGGTTTACTCCCGTGGAATCGTCGACGCTTCCGTCTATGAGAGCATCCACCGCGATCCTGCCCGACGGCTGCGCATCTCCGAACCGACTGCCGACGAGAATGCCGTGACCACCATCGATGCCTCCGAAATGCTCTCTCCAAAAAGGGCCTTCGAATACATCGACTCGGCGTATAATGCGACGGCCGGAGCTGACGCGCGTCTCGACGCAGCCGTTGTGAAGGCCCTCAACATATGCCTGAGCCCGAACATTGTGGTCGATACTGTGGCCGATTCAAAATACCGCTCTCAGGAGTATCTCAACGTCAACGGAGCAATGGGCATCATCAAGAAAGGCCAAAAGATCGTCGACCGTGGCGAGATAGTCGACGGACAGGTGCTCACCAACCTCGACACTTACATGGAGATGCTGGAGACCCGCGAAAGCGACACGACAAAGAACACTGACTTCGCAGCGGGCCAGGCACTCTATATCGCCATCGTATTCACCGTGCTCTATCTCTTCCTTTTCATCTACAGGCGCTCCTTCTTCCAAGACGCCCGAAAGATGATATTCCTGATAAGCTTCATCGTAATCTACGCCATATTCGCTGTGGTGATGTTTGAGACGGTGGCTGCCGGTCTATATCTCGTGCCTTTCTCCATGGTGCCTGTGGTCATCATGATTTTCTTCGACTCACGCACCGCCATCTTCGCGCTGCTGACCACTGTGCTCATCGCCGCACTCGTGGCTACGTTCCAGTTCACGTTCATATTCCTCGAGCTGCTCGCCGGCCTATGTGCCACTTTCAGTATCCACCAGCTTTCAAGACGTTCGCAATTAGTGCGCACGGCCTCCATCTCTTTCCTCGCATATACCATAGGTTATGTGGCTATGTCGCTCATCGGCAGCGGCACAATCGCCGGTCTCTCATGGCGTATCCTGGCTTATTTCGCCATCAACTCGGTGATTCTCTCTTTCGCTTACATACTCATAGTGGTTCTGGAGAAGGTGTTCGGATTCACCTCCACCGTCACTCTCGTGGAGCTCAGCGACATCAACAATCCTATCCTGCGGCGTCTCGCCGAGGAGGCCCCGGGCACTTTCCAGCACTCCATGCAGGTTAGTACCCTGGCGGCAGAAGCCGCGAGGGCCATTGGCGCCAACACCCAGCTCGTAAGGACCGGAGCTCTCTACCACGACATCGGCAAGATGGAGAGCCCGATCTTCTTCACCGAAAACCAGCATGGAGTAAGCCCGCATGACGGCCTCGACCCGGAGACGAGCGCCCATAAGATTATCTCGCACGTCACCACCGGCCTCCAGCTTGCCTCTAAGGAGAAGCTCCCTTCCGTAATCAAGGACTTCATATCCCAGCATCATGGGAAGAGCCTGACCCGCTATTTCTACAATACGGCCGTCAATAATAATCCTGGAGTGGAGATCGACAAGAGTAAGTTCCAATACCCGGGTCCGAACCCGCAGACCAAGGAGACGGCCATCCTCATGATGGCCGACTGCGTGGAGGCGGCCTCGAGGAGCCTGCCGACATACACCACGGAGGCGATCGGTAATCTTGTCGACAAGATCATCGACAGTCAGATTGCCGAAGGCCTTTTCAAGGAATCAAACATATCTTTCCGCGATATTGAGACTGTGAAGAGCACTTTCAAGAAGCGCCTCGCCACCATTTATCACTCGCGTGTGGCCTACCCGGAAATCAATAAGAAAGCAGCCGCCCAGACTCCGGCTGAGGCTGCGACTGCGGATGACGAGAAAAAACCGGAATAAACCTCCGGGAAAAATATTTTCGGCCGTTCAAGCGTTTTAATTCAAAACAGAAGGAGACAAATCATGGGCATCACACTCGTCATCATAAGCTGCCTTTTATGGGCATTGGCCATCTGGCTTCTATTCAGCAAGCAGGCTCTCGCGCCGGTTGCTTCGTTTCTGGCCTTGGCGGCTCTGGCTGCCGCACGCAGTCCGGAGGGCTACCCCTTGCTGCCGCTTAATGCCACGATGCTCATCGGCTGGCTCTGCATGACGCTCGTAGTGGCTGCCGCCACCCTGCTGCAGCCTGCCCCTATCCGCGCCCAAAACCGCGGAATGGGCTACATGACCGTGGGCGCAGTAGCGGGAATGGCTGTGGGGCTACTCGGAGCCACTGTCTCCACAACGC
This sequence comes from uncultured Sangeribacter sp., assembly GCA_964588625.1. Taxonomy (GTDB): domain Bacteria; phylum Bacteroidota; class Bacteroidia; order Bacteroidales; family Muribaculaceae; genus Lepagella. Next base: position 14,233 of record CAZPQD010000017.1, read on the forward strand.
CGGCCGTGCTCTACAGCATCACCATCCTGGCCATCGCCGTCGGTGTCTTCCTCGGATTCCTCCTCTTCACACGCACCCCGCGCGGTGAAGCCGTGGCTCCGGGCAGCGGCAATTTCTTCCGCTATCTTCTGGCAAAGGGGTTTCCTGCCGCCATCACTGTGATGCAGGCCGGGGTGGCCCTCACTCTGCTGCTTGCCGTCAGCAAGATGTGACGTGCCTAAGGCGTCGTAGGTATAATTTTTTCTAAGGCGCCATATGCATAATTTTTTCTAAGACCTTGAAAGCAATGAACCTCCTACATAACCCTCTCCGCCTTATGGCGGCCATCATCCTTGCCTTTTTCTGCGCCGGCGCGGCTCCTACCCTCTCTGCCCAAAACCAACAGGGCACGCCGCAGCAGAACAAGAGGAAAATCACTGTGGAGAAACCTGACCTCGCTAAGATCAGGAAGCAGACACTCGACCCCTCGAGTCCTATGTATTTCCCGAAACTTATGGGCAAATACAACCGCAATGACACGACGATGACTAATGAGGAATACCGCAATCTCTATCTCGGATATATGTTCCAGGAGGATTATGACCCTTACCGCACTTCCCCTTATTCTGCCGTGACGGAGGATCTGCGCCAGAAGGCCGACCACTCCAAGGAGGAGATCGACACCATCCGCAAATATACCGAACTGGCCCTGCGCGACAATCCTTTCGACCTGCGTCAGATGTCTTTCCTCGTGCATGTGCTCAAGGAGAAGAAGAAGTATATGAGCGCAAAGATCTGGGAATACCGTCTGGAACACCTTTTAGCGGCCATAAAGAGCACCGGCACGGGCGAGGACCAGGATAATGCATGGTATGTCATCTATCCCATGCATGAATACGACATGGTGCAACTCCTCGGATATGAGGCCACGGATGCCAAGTTTCTGGAACCGGGCGTAGACTATCTGACCGTCACTCCCGACCCTGAAGCCGAACGCAAGATTAGCCCGAAGGATGTGAAACAGGGTTTCTACTTCAACGTCGTGGTGCCCCAGCAGCAGTATGAACTGAAGCATCCCGAGGGAGAGGACGAAATGCCGGAGGAATCTCTTGATGAGGAGCATGTCGACGTATCACGTTTCCTCGAGAACGACATCGACTATGAAACCCCCGACCCGGATGATATTCCGGCGGAATGATGTGCTAAGCATGGATGCGCACTATTACAGCAGGCGATTCTGAACTTTATTCATTATCTATTTTAACAGAAAGAAATAACTAATAAATAACCCAAAAAAATTAAAGATTGACTATGGAACAGGAAAAGAAAGAAATGGTAGGTCCGGGTAAATTCGTGACCTATTCATATAAGCTCTATAACGATGCCGACGGTTCGCTGCTTTTCGAAGCCCCGAAGGATGCCCCCGACATGCTTGTATATGGTGTGAGTCAGGAAGTGATTCCCGGCCTGCTTGCAGCCCTCGAGGGTCTTGGCAAGGGCGACCATTTCGGAGTTACCCTTCCTCCCGAGGCAGCCTTCGGCGAACGTTTCGACGACAACGTGGTTGAGCTCGACAAAGAGATCTTCATGCGCGACGGCAAACTGGCCGACGAAGTGACGGTAGGTGCGCTGCTGCCCATGATGACAGCCGAAGGCTACCGTATCCAGGGCCGTGTGCTTGAGGTAGGCGACAAGATTAAGATGGATTTCAACCATCCTTTCGCCGGCCTGACAGTGAAATTTGAAGGCGAAGTAGAAGACGTACGCGATGCCACGCCCGACGAACTGAAACCCGCCCACGGTTGCGGCTGCTCCGGCTGCGGCAGCCACGACGGCGGTTGCGGCGAAGAAGGCGGCTGCGGCTCCGACTCCGAAGGCGGTTGCTGCGGCGGCTGCCACTAATCCCCCTCCCCGACCCCAACCCAAAGAGGGATGTCCGCCAACCCGGACATCCCTCTTTCTCATTTCCATTATCCAATTTGCCTCCTCGGAATCGCCCCGGCAGCCATGTTGGGTCTGTAACAATTTGAAGAGGTGAAGAAGATTATCTGGAGTCCTTTGGATTTTCCAGATTCTTTTTATAATTTTGCAAGCATAAATCGGAAGATTTGGGAAAAAGACAGAGAGCCTCAGAGGAGACTCCCTCATAAACATAGCGTTTAAAAAAATACAGCGTTTGCTATTTGTTCCATCCCCCTGAAATCGCCAAATTTTAACGGAATGAGACGAACAAGTCGCAAATGTTCGCGATTATGCGAGCATTTGACCTTGCTTCATTCCAGGCTTTGGCGAGCCCCAGGGGAGCTCCAATCATTTTGGATGGTCGGTGCTCGCTTTTTGTGGCTCAATAAAGTCTGGGAAGTGGCATTCGCAAGTTGTGTAACTATTCGAATGTCATTCAGCAATGGAGATACTTTGTCATACCCTTACTGCATCGGCATTCCTTTCACTTGGTCATTGAAATGGCCAAGGAATCTAAGGAGATGCCGATTTTTGTTTCGGAATCCCAGTTTAGCCAACAGGGATTGTCTCATTGTACCCCTGTTGACGTATCCGAAAATGAAATTCTGGCTCATTCGCCAGAATTGCTCGAGACCTTACTCAAAGACCACACAACGAAAGGGAATATTTTCTGGGCAACAGATAATTATGCTGAACTCGGAGAAGGTTATCAGTTCTCCGATCCTATAACCATTGAGGCTATTACGGGGAGGAATGGTTCGGTTATTGTGCCTCGAGCTTTGAAGACACGTCAACAACAACAGCAACGCAGTCGTGAAATGGCGGAGGTATTCACTCCCGCATGGATCTGCAACAAACAAAATAATCTCATTGACAACGCATGGTTCGGACGTGACAATGTCTTCAATACGGAAATTGATACTCCTGACGGCTCCCACACTTGGATGCCCACTCACGAAAAGATTGAATTTCCTGAAGGAAAGACCTGGCGCGACTATGTAACTGAAAACCGCCTTGAAATATCATGTGGCGAAGCGCCTTATCTCGTAAGCAGATATGATGCGGTCACCGCTGAGCTGATCCCTGTAAATATGCGGATAGGGTTGCTCGACCGCAAGTTGCGTGTGGTGAGGGAAAATACAGAAAAATCCGGTGAATGGCTGGCGGCGGCCAAAGCTGCCCTGCGCTCAATATACGCCTTCGAATGGCAGGGAGACAACCTTGTCCTCGCACGCGAAAATCTTCTTTATTCCATTCAGGATCATTACCGATTCAAGTTTAAACGCGATCTTCCGAAGCAATCCCTTCGCGGCTTCGCCTACATTATCTCCTGGAATATATGGCAAATGGATGGCCTTAAAGGAGTTCTGCCCAATTCCTGCGGAGAACGTCGCGAAGTAGTTCAGGATTTGTTTGGGGAGTCTATCACTATAAGTCAATGTCAGGGGTGCAAGGATGGAGATATCAGAAGGCACAACGGGACTTATGCCATGATTGTAGACTGGCCAAAGAACGTAACTTCTTCTCAGGTCAAGCATAAGTCTCCAATACGTTTTATCGACCTTATAAAATAATCGGCTCATGGAATATTTCTCGTCACTTAAACCCAAGCTGATTTACGTGTTCCGCATTCCGGATGCGGCTCACAAGGATTGCCTTAAAATTGGCGAAGCTACATTTGAGGATGGCAATATCACCTTGCCTCCTAATAGTTCTGCCCTCAATAAAGCGGCCAAGGCAAGAATTGATCAATACACTAAAACGGCTGGTATTGCTTACGAGCTTCTTCATACTGAAATTGCAATCACTGTGCGAGGCGGTGCCGTGCTCGGCTTCAACGACAAAGAAGTGCATGATGTTCTCCTGCGTAGTGGCATCAAGCGTAAAGTGTTTGATAGGGTCAATGGTGCCAACGAATGGTTCTGTTGCAATCTTGAAACTGCCAAGAAAGCTATCGCTGCCGTAAAGAATGGCCGTAAGGCTCTCCATACGTCTGACATCTCTGAAAGCCAATCGCCAATACAATTCCGTCCCGAGCAACGCGAAGCCATTGACAAGACTCTCAAGCAATTCAAGAAAGGAAATCAGATGCTATGGAACGCTAAAATGCGTTTCGGCAAAACGCTTTCGGCTCTTGAAGTTGTAAAGGAACATGGAAAGTTTCGTCGAGTCCTTATTCTTACCCATCGCCCAGTGGTGGATGCTGGATGGTATGAAGACTTCCAGAAGATTTTCTACGATACCCCCGACTTCCTGTATGGGTCAAAGACTCATGGCGAGACTTTCTATTCCCTTGAGACAAGGGCACGCGCTCAAGTAAACCGCTATGTCTATTTCGCATCCATGCAGGATCTTCGCGGTTCGGAGCTTGTGGGTGGTAACTTTGATAAAAACAATGATCTCTTCTCAACCCTATGGGATCTCATAATTGTAGATGAAGCTCACGAGGGAACGCAAACGGAGCTGGGCAAGTCGGTCATGGCCGAATTGACCAAGAAAAATACAAAAGTTCTTCGCCTTAGCGGCACACCCTTCAATCTTCTTGACGAATTCAAGGAGGATGAAATCTATACGTGGGATTATGTTATGGAGCAGCGTGCTAAGGCACAGTGGGATGAACTGCATCCCGGTGACCATAATCCATACGCCGGACTTCCACGCCTCAATATCTATACCTACGATCTCGGCCGACTGATGAATGAGTATGCCGATGAAGATATCGCCTTCAATTTCCGAGAATTTTTCCGCACTAATGAGGAGGGGGAATTTGTGCATCGGCATCACATCGAGAATTTCCTCAACCTACTCACAAAAACGGATGAAGGTCCCAACGGAAATTCTGAGTCGGTATATCCTTTTGCTAACAAGCATTACCGCGACATCTTCCGTCATACTCTCTGGATGCTTCCGGGCGTCAAGTCGGCCAAGGCTTTGTCGGCCATGCTTAAGAATCATCCTGTGTTTGGAATGTTTGAGATAGTAAATGTTGCCGGCGATGGAGATGAAGAGGAAGCTAATGAGGAAGCCTTACGTAAGGTGGAAAGAGCCATCGGCAAGGATCCCGATCAGACGCGCACAATCACTCTCTCTTGCGGACGCCTCACCACTGGAGTCAGCGTAAAACCCTGGACAGGAGTCTTCATGTTGTCGGGTAGTTTCAACACTGCCGCCTCCGCTTACATGCAGACAATTTTCCGGGTGCAGACTCCAGCCACTATCAATGGACGTGTCAAGGAGGACTGCTATGTGTTTGACTTCGCTCCCGACCGCACTCTTAAAGTGCTGGCCGAAACGGCAAAGATTTCCCGTAAGGCGGGTAAGCAGCGAGAGTCCGACCGCCGTCAGCTCGGAGAGTTCCTGAACTTCTGCCCAATCATCTCTGTTGAGGGCAGTCAGATGAAGCAACTCGATACTGAGCATATGCTCCAGCAGTTGAAGCGTGTATATGTGGAACGGGTGGTGCAGAATGGTTTTGAGGACTCCTATCTCTATAATGACGAACTGATGCGTCTGACAGATCTTGATATAAAGGAGTTTGACGAACTGAAGGGGATCATCGGGCAGACAAAGGCAATTGGGAAGAGCAACGACATAACTGTCAACGATCAGGGGCTCACCAATGAGGAATATGAAGAAAAGGAGAAGCTTGAAAAGAAGAAGAAAAAGGAGCTGACCGACGAAGAAAAGGCTCGTCTGGAGGAACTGAAGAAAAAGAAGAAGGTCAAGGAGGATGCTATCTCCATTCTTCGAGGAATATCCATCCGTATGCCCCTCATGATCTACGGTGCTAAGGTTGAGAATGAGGACGAAGAACTTACCATTGATAATTTCACTTCACTTATCGACGCCCAGTCGTGGGAAGAGTTCATGCCTCGAGGGGTAACCAAACAACGCTTCAACACATTCAAGAAATACTACGACCCCGACATCTTCACCGCAGCAGCGAAACGCATCCGTGCAATGGCAAGGGCTGCCGACCATCTCTCTATTGAAGAAAGAATAGAGCGAATCGCTGCTATTTTCGCCACCTTCCGTAATCCGGACAAGGAAACGGTGCTCACGCCGTGGCGGGTAGTGAATATGCATATGAGCGACACTCTCGGAGGATACACTTTCTTCAACGAAGATTTTTCGGAGACCATTGAGGATCCACGATTTGTAGACCGAGGAGCAGTTACTTCCGAAGTATTTACTCCGGAAACCCACTTGCTGGAAATCAATTCCAAGTCAGGTCTATATCCCCTCTACCTTGCTTATAATGTCTACCGTTCAAGACTACGCAATGCAATGTTCTCCCCTGAGACACTGGAAGAACATCAGGCATTGTGGGATGCTGCGATAGCGGAGAACATTTTCGTAATCTGCAAGACTCCAATGGCAAAAGCCATCACCCAGCGCACCCTCCTCGGCTTCCGAAAAGGCAAGACTAACATGTGGGCGCCGGAAGATCTAATCAACAAAATCAAAAACCAACCCGACCTCTTCATCAAGAAAGTCGGCGACTTAGTAGGAAAGACCGTGAAAATAAACGCAATAGTGGGCAACCCTCCGTATCAGGAAATGGATGGCGGAGCGGGCGTTAGCGCAAAGCCCGTATACAATCTATTTGTTGATGTTGCAAAAAAACTTTTCCCCAACTACATTTCTATGATCATGCCTTCAAGATGGTTCGCTGGAGGCAAGGGATTAGACAGTTTTAGAGAGGAGATGCTGAATGATCAGCGAATAAGGGTTATCCACGACTTCATCAATGCAAAGGATTGTTTCCCTAATACAAGCATCGGTGGAGGAGTAAACTATATTTTGTGGGATAACCACTATCATGGTCTCTGCTCCATCACTACCATTCGAGGAGAAAAAAGTGATACAGAAAAAAGACCCCTTAATGAATTTGATGTGTTTATTCGCTACAATGCAGCAATACATATAGTAAAGAAATGTAATTCCTCTGATAATTTTTCTTCATTAGTAAATTCTCGTAATCCCTTCGGACTAACTTCAAACGTTAGAGGCGATAAGGTTGGAGATATTCATCTGATTTCGAGTCAAGGTAGTTCGTATCTTCCACAAGCTGCAATACCTTACGATCATCCTTTACTCAACAAATACAAGATCCTAATGAGCAAGGTTACGGCTGAGCATGCTGGGGAGCCCGATAGGAATGGACAATTTAAAATAATTTCAAGAACTGAAATTATTGGACCAAAAGAGGTTTGCACGGATTCCTACCTAATAATTGGTGCCTCCGACAGTAAAGCTACTGTTCTGAAAGAGTACAAGTATCTGTGTACTCGATTTGCACGCTTCCTGTTAATGCTGGCCGTATCCTCCATAAATCTCTCAGCAGACAAATTCCGGTTTGTTCCAATGCAGGACTTTACGGAGGAGAGCGACATCGACTGGAGCCAATCGGTGAAGAACATCGATAAGCAGTTATATAGAAAGTATCACCTCACAGAGGAGGAGAGAGCCTTCATCGAATCAATGATCAAACCAATGTAAAATTAAATATATGTATTGTTCACCAAAAGAAGCAATCCGAATGATTGCAAACGGAAATGATTACTATTTCCGTTTTAAGACGATTGACGTCTTACGCAACGGACAGCTTATTAAAAAGTTGACCGATCAAAATTGCGATGACTCCACCACTACCTTCAAAAAAGGTGGCCCTATGGGTGGAATAATCACCACTCTCGATTTCGCTGAGGAAGGCATGGAGGAAATGCAGAAACTGGGCGTGTTCCGTGGGATGGAGGCTGGATTTGATTTATATCTGCTTGAACCTTGGCGTTGGCTCTCCGCAGTCGGCCCAATTCATGCCATCGCCTACAATGTCTATGCTGGAGGCATCGACAAATTCATTATAGTTGCCGGTGATGACTCTGAAGCTATCAATCTCCAAATATGGACTTCTGACGGTTATACCGTTCAACTAGGAGACGTAATGGTCTTCACTGTGAGCTAATAAAACTCTGACAATCCATCAAAAAATAAAAGCAGGGGTGTGCCCTGCTTTTATTTTTACTGGTAGCTCTCCATAATTTAGAGAGTGGCAACAGTTCTGACCAACTCTATCCTCATGCCCAAAGCGTCTATAATACGATAGAACATACCGACGCTGGGAATAATGCCCCCATTTTCAATCCGAGAGATATAGGACTTTGTCACATTGATCTTCTCGGCCAGCTGAGATTGAGTCATCTTCACTTCCTTTCTGGCATCATGAAGTATCTGCCCAGTGTAGAATGCCCGGGCATCGTCGAGTGCCTGCTGCCTTTCAGGAGAACCTGGTTTACCGAATTGGGCATCCAGCACAAGGTCATAATCCCTTATCTTATGGTCGTTTGTCTGCATAATATTCATTTTTTATCCTAATTGCTTTTTCTATTTCTTTGTCCGGAGTTTTCTGCGTCTTTTTCTGAAAACCATTGAAGAGCACTACTATCTGATCTCCATCAAAAATAAAAAACACTCGGTATATATTGCCATTATATTTTGTTCTCAATTCATAAATACCTTCCTTAATGTATTTTACAAACTTAGTGGTCAATCTGTCCTGCGTTCTTAGAAGGAGCAGACCGTACTTTATCTTGCGTTGTGTCTTCTCATCAAGTTCAGCCATGAACCGCTCGAAGTAGCCACCATAAGTGGTTATCTTTCTTTCCATGCTGCAAAGATAGCAAAAAAGTTTCAATATATTAAAACCTACGAAGAGCTAATTGTTCATAGATAGGCAATCTTCTCCATTTTTTAATCTATAACGACCCATATAAGGTATATGGTCTACTATGATTTGTTCACAAACATTTGGCAAATTCAGAAATATGCCGTAACTTTGTGAATGAAATCAAGACAAGGAGATATGAATCACTTCATCAGGGCTGAAAGAACTGACGAGATGGCCTATCGCGGTTTGCTTCAGGCAGCTCGCGAAGGCGACTTGATTAAGATACGCAATGGTGTTTACGGCACTCTCGACAGCCTGACCGCTGGAATGATTGACATTGAGAAAATCATTCCTGGCGGGATAGTATGCCTTTACTCAGCGTGGCATATATATCACCTTACCACACAGATTCCAGACGCATTTTATGTTGCAATCAGTAGAAAGAGAAAGGTGAAAATACCCGATATGCTGGATATTAGACTCATATACCAGTCTGATTCTTTGCTTGATATTGGAGTTGTGGAAACTGAAACAGAAGGAATAATATATAAGATATACAACCGGGAGCGATGCGTCTGCGATGCAATTAAATACCGCAATAAGATTGGCCTCGATGTCATGTCCGAAGTTCTTGATGCCTATCTTAAATATGATCATCGCAATCTCTCCTTGCTGACAGATTATGCCAAGAAACTCAGGGTTTTCAACCTTCTATCAACCTATCTAACCGTGAAATTGTAATGGCAAATTTCAAGCATCTTATTCAGGGAGGAACATGGTTGTGTCACAGCCATCATTCCACGTGAAATCTTCATGTCGATAAGAGGTGGTCAAGACTCAGTGGCCTCTTATGATGCTAAAAATGATGCTAAAAATATTACGCAGCGACAATCTAAGATTTTAGACCTTATATCCAAAAATCCTCATATTTCGCTGGATGCCATAGCTGAAGCAATTGGTGTCATTGCCCCAACGATCAACAGAGTATTCACTACCAACATTTGGTAAATTCAGAAATATGCCGTAACTTTGTGAAGGAAATGTAGTGATAATATTTAAGTAGTTTATGGGATATGAGACCGGAAACAGCTAATATATTGGCATTTTTGGATGAGTACATGGCGGGGCAAAGGGAGGATACGGCTAAGTTGATTGCCGATGACTTCCGCAACCGTCGCGTTGAGCGGGGTATTACCCGCGAGGAGATAGCCAAACTCTCGGGGGTGGCCCTTGCCAATGTGGCTCGCTTCGAGCAGAAGGGACTCATTTCCCTCTCTAATCTCGTGAAGCTTGCAAACGCTCTGGGCTATCGCGGCGAACTGCGCATGATCTTCTCCCAACCTAAGTTCACCACCATGGATGAACTCCTCACCATCCGCAAAAACAAAGGCAAGAAGAAGGCTTACAAACCTAAGTCTTCCAGCTCAAAGCAGTGAGTTACTTCTTCATGGTGAAGTGGCGGGAGGCGAGGCGATAGCCGTCGCAGAAGACTTCCACGGTGTAGTCGCCGGGGGTGAGGGTGGTGTTGACATCCCAGTAGACGCTGACGCTGATCTCGTCGTTGGCGTATTCCACCTGACGGTGAGCTGTGGACGCAACACTCTGGCCGTCGATCTTGAAGCTGCCTCCTCCGCCCAACAGCGAACCTTCGGGCGAGAGGATGCGCACGTAGAAGTCTTTCATGCCGGGAGCCGCAGTGTTGTTGGGGCTCACGATGAAGCTGACACCGAGCTGACGGGCCTTGGTGATGTTCTTCTCGTTCTTACCCTTCTTATTGTAGGCATGGAGCGACACACCGGTGATGTTGAGTTTCTTGGCGAGCTTGACGGTCTGGGTCAGTTCTTCATTGCTGCGGGTGGCAGCCGTCACCTGCGTGGAGAGTTGCTCGTTCTTTTGCTGCACCTGCTGAATCTCCTGACGCAGGCCTTCATTCTCCTCACCGAGACGCTTGATCTCCTCAAGATAATGCTTCACGATACCCTTGAGGGTCTTTATCTCCCCTTCCAGCTGCTTGATGCGCTGACGGTTCTGGGAGTTGGAACGTTTCTCGGCATTGAGTTCCTTCAGCAGCCCCTCCACTTTCATGCGGGCCTCGTTGTATTTCTGCACAAGCGAGTCATTCTTCAGATATACCTGCTGATCCTCATATTGGGAGAAATCGGCGTTGAGACGGTTGAACTCATTTGTGAGCACGAGTTGGTCGTTGGCCAGAGCGAGGGAATCTACTCTTGCCTGCGCCTCATTGGCCGCCTCGACAGAGCGGTTGTTGCTGACGATGAGCACAACGATAAGGGCTACGAGGCACACAGCCACTCCAATTCCCGAAAAAAGGATTATCTTCTGGTTCTTATTCATGATCAGAGGTGTTGAAGTCTGAAGTCTTGAACCGCAAAATTAGTCACTTTCCCTCTTTTTTCAAAATTTTTCGCCCCTCACCTCCGTTTTAACCCTCCGAAAATCTATAATCTTGGGAAGTTCACAATGATTGCCGCAGGGAACTAAGTTGATCGGAAGATAAGCCCGTGGCCTGAAGGATAACATTTTCAGCAATTCCCATACTCAGCATATTCTTTGCCACACTCAACTTCCCTTTCTCAATGCCCTCGGCAAAACCTTCATTGCGTTCTGTCTTGGCAATGGCATAGGCATCGCGATAGGTTTTCAACGATCTGTTGTAGGCAGCCAGTTCCTTGTCGTTAAGGGCAGCCACCTTCGCCACTTTTCCCAGTTTCTTAAACACCGGGTCATTCAAAAATACTTTAGGTATTGCATCCATCTTATCCATGTTTTTAAGTACGTACAACCATCTTTCGAAGGTATCCCTGCAATTCTCGGCATCCTTCGTCATCATTGGAATCTTAATGAAGGTCATTCCAATTTTGTCGGAGAATACCTCATGGGTCCTTGTATTCATCAAACAAGCATCTTCCCTTATGGGTTCTTCTGGACCCTCTCTCCAGTCGAAGTTCATGAGGAACACTCCGTAAACGGGAATCAGGGAATAATCCCATCCGTCTCCTTTCCGGCCTTGGAGATAAATATCGCCGGAAAGGTAGTAAAGTGCTCGGTCTCTGAAATAGGTCTGATAGCGGTTCTGCATCTCGACAATGATTTTGTCACCGTCTGCCGTCTTGCAGTGCACATCATAGATGAGTGCTCTCTCATCCTTATTCCCTCCAATCCTTTCCTTATCTATAAACTCTACGTCCACTACCTCCCTCCTGCCTTGAAACACGGCATTAAGGAACGACAGGAGAAGATCCTTATTTTCTTCCTGGCCGAACAAGAACTTGAACCCGAAGTCGGTAAGAGGATTGATATAGACGGTTTCTTTTTTCATTGCAATTTTGGGATTGAGTTACAAAGATAGTTATTTGAGTTCAACAAAACGAATTTTTGGTAAAAAACTTTCCTTTCGGTCTCCTTAGCTCTTCACTTAATTCAAAGTTTATTTCCATCATTGGTATGGTCAAAGCACACAAACTGATAATTGTTATTGCGGAGCCAGTCTAATAGAGTGACATCCTGGTTTAGGATTCCAGTTTCTTTAAGATTGGTGTTGAGAGCTTCCGATAAATTCATCACATGAACCTCGTTTCGCTGCCATTCATTTCGATTGGTGCCCCTACCGATCATGAATTCATCATAGCCCTGTCGAAGCAAGTATATATGATCGGGGTTATCATGTTCCCAAACCAGTGTTTCAGGCCAGGGAGCATTCTCATCTAACATCTTTGAATGCATGATTTCAAAGAAGTTTCCTTCTTCGGGAGTCAGGTACTGACCTTCTAGTTTTTCGAATAGGGCTTGATCCTCAGGCCAGAGTTCGTTTTCATGAGTCATAGTACAAGCTTTTTTCTTAAACTTAATATCACAAGGAAAAGAAACTTCCACATATTTAGGGATGATGCTAATAATGATGCTAAAAACATGGTGCTAATCCAACGACACAGCAGAGGGAAAGAGATGCCCATAATTGAATAATCAGGTTAGTGCCACATTTTGTGGGATTCTTCAAGTTTATTGGCTAATTTTGCAGTTGGAAGTGGAGATGGATCCAATACCCTTATTTCAATTGGAATATTGGAACGCTTTTATCTAAATGATTAAAGATATGGAACTTGAAGAGATTAAGAAGAGAATTGAAGAGGCTGTGGCCGATTATGTGGAGTGCGACCAGGCTTGGGGCGATTCGCCGATGCTTGAGATCAATCCGGCTACGATGGAGATGCAGGTCACCGATGAAGAGACCGACGACAGCCTCGACTATGTCGATATGATGGACCTGCTCCGGATGAGCGTCAGCAATCCGGGACAGTGGGAGGCTGACCCGGAGGCTATCGCTTCGCTTGCGGAATCCTATATTGCCTAAGGGTTGCTCAGCTATTTCCTAAGGATTCTAAGTTTATGCTGCAACCTTCGGGATAGGAAATTCTCAGGATTTGGAGTGGTTTACGCCGTGCGCAATGCAATGCGGCGACGCTCGATGGAGGGTCGCACCACCCAACGCTGCACGATGTAGGCCAGCACGAAGTAGGCTGCTGCAAGTATCCAGAGCATATGGTAGCAGTGGCTTACCTGCGCCAGACTGGCACCGTTGCTGTTCATACGTATGAACCCTTCCACACCCCATGTGGCGGGCACAATGTCGCTCAGCGCGCGCCATATGCCTGTCATGGCATAACGCGGCCATGTAAGGCCTGAGAGGAAGAGGAATGCTACAGATGTGACTACCCAAAGCAGGAATACTGACTCGCGCTCCCAAACCAATCCCTGGAAGCAGAATCCAAGGGCGATGGCGGCAAACACCATGGGCATGATGAACATCAGTTCCTCGAAGACATTGCCGGCCATCGGGAAACTGAACATCAGCGGCACATAATGCACAAGGAAGATGATGGGCACGATCATCAGGCTGAAATAGCAGAGCATCTGCCCCAGCATCGTCATCAGAACGGAAGGCTCCTCGTTGACTCCCTCATAACCGGTCAGCGAGGGCTTTTCTCTTTTGGCACCGCCTGCCATACCGACAGCCAGCACTAGACACTGATGAAGGATGAGGATCAGCACGCCGGGCATGATGAAGGAGTCAAATCCGCTGCGGATGTTGCCCATCGCAACATTCTCCACGGGGAGCAGGTCGCCTGTGGATAGGGAATTTACCAACGGCACCATGTCATTGATATCGGCAGTACGCACCTCGGCTCCCATTTCCTGGGTGACGTCGGTGGCAGCGACAAGCAGTCCGCGATAGCGAAGCAGCAGACTCATGTCGCAATACATCACGGCCTCGGCCTGCTCCCCACGGCCTATGGCGCGTCCGAATCCTTCCGGAATCTCAATGATGCCGAAGCAGGCATGCGAGTCCATGGCGCGGCGCGCGTCATGGAGGTCGGTGGCGTAGCCTATGATGTCTACATATTGCGAGGCTCCCATCTGGCGCGTGAAATCACGGCTCTCGGCACTCCGGTCATGGTCTACTATGACGGTCTTCACCTCCCTCACCAACTCAGGATTGTAGATCAGCGAGTAGATGATGGGGTAGCCGATGGGCAGGAACGTCAGGAAGAGTATGATTCCGGCGTCGCTGAGCACCAGCTTGAATTCCCGGGAATACACCTCGAAGAACTGTCTGATTTCACTCTTTATCTTTTTCCACATAGAATGTCTGCGATTAGGGCATCGGTTTTCAGGGATCACCACTTATCGATGCCATGGAGGATTGCGTATCAGGGCACATAATGGGGGTTTAACCAAGCCTTCTTTATGCGCCATATCATCGTGAAGGGCAGCAGCATGAAGACTATGTAGGCGATATACCATATGCGCGAATAGAATATGTCGCGTCCGTTGAGTGCCTGGTCAATGTAGATGAGGAAGTTATAGCGCACGGGAAGGATATAGCTGAAAATGCCTATGCCTCCGTACATGCTCTCCACCGGGAAGGAGAAGGCGGCGATGGAGAATGTGAGTATGCCGATCAGGGCGGACACTGATAGTGAGAGCCTTAGGTTGGGCAGCAGTCCGAAGAAGAAGATGGCCAATCCCTGCGAGGCGAGCACAAACATCAATTCGGAAAGCGTAAGCCAGAACCATGACCCCTGCATCGTATAATGTTCCCACCCGAAGAGCCATGACTCCATGAAGATGGCGATTACCATCCAGATGATGGTCTGCGGCAGCAGCTTGGCGGCAAGGGCCTTGAGCACGGAGCCATCGGCCATCCACATGAGCTTGCGTGAAGTGCCATACTTTATCTCCTGGCCGAGGCTGAAGCAAGTGACGAGGAATATCATCAGCTGGAGCACTCCGGGCACAAAGGAGTTGCAGAGGTAAATGCCGTAGTTGAGCGACGGATTGCCGAGTGCGCGTGTCGAAACATTGATGGGCAGCAGCATCGGAGTCACCTGTGAAGGGTCAGCGCCTACCGACTCAAGAACATTCATCGCCACCCCGGCTTTGGTGAAGAGGGCTGTGGCCTTGAAGGTCTTGAAGAGCAGGTTGGCGGGCACGAAATAGGTCATGTTGGTATAGAACGTTATGACCGGTCCGCGGCCTGCAAGCAGGTCGGCCTCGAAATTCTCGGGTATCATGAAGAAGCCGTAGACTTTACCCTCCTGCAACGCATGGCGTCCTTGAGTGAAACTGTCGTACGTATCGGCGCAATCCACCATCTGCATATGCGCAAGATTATTGGATATCTGCCTTGAGAGCGACGAGCCGTCCTTATCGACGATAGCTGCCGGCACCTTGTCGGGCAGACCGTTCTGCATCATGTTGCAGAGCATGAACATGAGGAAGAGGGGAAAGAAAAATATCGCCACCCAATATATGGGACGCCCCGTGATCTGCAGCAGGCTGCGGAGCATGATGGCCCCGAATCCCTTGCGGGAAGCCCGCTGACGCAGGGTCAGCCTGCCGCGGCTTTCGGTCCCGTGCGCAGCAGCGGTGTTTTCTTTTTTCAGATTCATGGGCATTAGCTGGCGTATGATTATTTCTCTACACTCTCATAGATCACCGACATTCCGGGTCGGAATCCTTCGATGGGTTTCTCGGCGCGGGCCTTGATCTGGAATGTGCGTGCGTCATAATCGCCCGTGGCTTTTGTTGCCTGCCAGTTGGCGTAGGTGCCGAGGTCACGGATATAGAACACCTTCATCGTGACTGTCTTGTCAAGGGCCGGAATCCTTACCTTCAGGCGCGAACCGAGGCGAATATCCTTCAGCATTGTCTCACGCACGTTGAAGACGGCCCAGTGGTCATCTTTCTGGATGCTCATCAGCGGAGCACCGGTGACGACGAGTTCGGACACATTGGGATAAATCTCCGTGACTATACCGTCGCAGGGGGCGAGCATATACTGATCCTCGAGGAGGGCATCCACCTCCTTGACTCCTGCCTTGCTGACATTCACCATTGCTGAAGCGGCCTGCCGATCCTCACTCTGCGGTCCGGATTTGGCCAACTCATAGCTGTTCTTGGCGGCATCTTCCCCGGCACGGGCGGCGTCGTAAGCTGCCTTGGCTTCATCGCGTTTCTGTTCGCTGACCACGCCTTTGCTGAAGAGTGTCTCCATGCGCTCGTAGGTCTTGCGGGCAATACCTGTGGCGGCCTGTGCCTGCTGCCATACGTCGCGGGCGGCATTGACTATCTGCACACGTGTGCCGGCATCCACCTTGCGGTTGGCGGCCGCAGCGACATCCTCCATAGCCTTCGCCTGCTCCATGCGGGCGTCGACGAGGGTGGAGTGTATCCTGACGAGCGTATCGCCCGTCTTAACTTTCTGGCCCTCCTCCACAAAGATTTCCGCAACACGCCCCGGAAGCTTCCCGGCAACGCGTATTTCTGTGGCGTCGCCCATGCCCTGCACTGTGTCAGGACCGGACTTCATGAAGAAGAATCCGGCCACAGCCATAGCAGCTATCACGAGCAGGACGATGAGGATTGTCGTGATGAGCATCTTGTCCTTGGAATCGGTCTTTGCTGTCTGTGCCGAATCAAGGTCATTTCTGTCGATGATGTCTTTTCCGGGATAAGTATTTTGGGGAGTCATATCTCTTATATATTTATTTCGTTTCTGTTTTGGGATGTGTTATCCTGTCACCTTACATATTCAACCATTCAGTGTCATCATTAATTCGCCTTCATTCATGGGCACATCAATATGGCATTGTGCCAAGCACCTTCGAGAGATACACTTCGCAGAGGCGGATGCCGATCTGAGCGTCAATCTTCTCGGAATTGGCCTGCAGCCATGCGGTCTGCGCTCCGATGACGTCGTCGGCCGTGAGCACCCCCTCATGGAATGCGAGCTGAGCCTGACGCAGATTTTCGTCTGCCTTCTCAAGATTGCGGGCGGTCATGTCGTAGGTCTTGCGGGCCTCCTCATAGCTGAAGCGTGCCTGGTTCACCTGGAGATCGATCTTCTCCTCGAGATCCTCGAGGGCGAGGCGTGAGGCCTGGGTGTTGATCTTAGTGGCGCGGTAATGGTTGTAGCGGCCTCCCCAATGCCAGAGGGGCACGATAAGTGTGGCACCAACGCTGAAACCTCCGCCGTAAGCCTTGTTGAAACCGTGGTTCACATTGGGATACGTGAAGGAATATGCTCCCACAAGCGCCACCTTCGGCAGCATCTCTCCGAGTGCCACTTTCTCGCGCTGTTCGAGGATACTGATGCCGTGACGCACCATGTCGAGATCCTGACGTCGCGAGTAAACTTCGTTCATATCATAGGAAACGGGGGCAGCCGGAGCGCAGCCGGCTCCCTGCAGGCTTTCATCCTCAAGCTCCATAGGGGTGTCCACCGGCAGGCCGCACACCTGAGCCAGCGCCATCCGGGAGAGAGTCAGTCCATTCTCAACCTTCGTCTGGGCTATCTGGGCTTCATTGAGTTTCACCTCTACAGTCAGCAGGTCACTGCGTGTGGCAACTCCGGCATCAAGCATCTCCTTGACATTATAGCGCAGAGTATCCACAAGGTTCACAAAACTGTCGGCAAGCCGCTTCTTCTCCTTCAAAGAGATGACAAGCCAATATGCTTCATCTACAGCGAAGACCACATCCTGCACGGCACTGTTGCGCGCAGCCACCGCCAGTTTCTCGGCATATTGCGTGATTTTATTGAG
>CAZPQD010000018.1:0-31440 GCA_964588625.1 uncultured Sangeribacter sp.
GAGCATCAGCTTCCCAAGCTGAGGGTCGCGGGTTCGAGCCCCGTTTATCGCTCATAAAGCCACAGGAAGCTGCGCTGAAGCGCGGCTTCCTGTGGCTTTATGAGACTATGCGCAGTCGGCTGCTTCCGCCAACTCCGCTGCGTTCCACACGTATCTGGGTCGGTATGCGTTCGCTCATCAGGTCGGTGTGGCTTATCACTCCCACTTTCTTGCCACGACTCGACTGGAGCATGGAGAGCGATTCTATGACCGTGGCGAGCGTCTCTGCATCAAGGCTTCCGAATCCTTCGTCGATGAAGAGGTTGTCGAACGCCACATTGCGTGAGGAGAGAGCGGAGAGTCCGAGCGCCAGTCCGAGACTGACGATGAAGGATTCGCCGCCGGAGAGTGAGGTGGTGTCGCGCACGTCGCCACCACGCTCATGGTCGATCACGCGAATATCAAGCGAGTTCTTTACCTGAATAAGCTCGTAGCGCCTGTTGAATCGTCTTATCTCGGCATTGGCATGATCGATAAGGAAGCCGAGTGTGTAACATTGAGCTATCTTCCTTACCCTCATTCCGTCGGCCCCGATAGCTTCCTGAATCTCTTTCCAGTCGGTCAGTAGGGAGAGTGCCTGCTCACGTTCGAGTCGGCTGTCGCCCATCTTCTTGCGGGCTTCATCGCAGGCTGCCTTCCTTATCTTGGCCTGCTCCAAGGGGGAGGCGTCGTAGGCAGAAAGTCTTTTTTCAGTTTCGCGCAGTGATTCCAACGGTTCCGAGGGTCGATTCTCCTCATGGCGTCCGAGGGCAGCTTTTTCACTCTCCATCGTGGCAGCCGCCGCTGTCAGTTCATCGCGAAGTGACGTCAGCTCAACACGAAGCTTCTCCCATTCGGTAGAGGCCTCAACAAGTTGCCTGAGTCCATGCTCATCCAAATGAACGTCGTTTTGTCGTTGGCGATTGAATTTACTGAGTGAGATGCTGAAAGAGGCAGCGAGGGCCTCACACTCGTTTTGCAATAAGTTGCGACGCTGACGCAACTGCTCGCGACTCCCCTCCCCCTTCTTCTGCTGCTCACGAAGCGTAGTGAGGGTTTGCTGCGATTTCTCGTAGATCTGCTCTTGCTTTCTGACATTGGAGGCCAGTTCTTTTTCCCTTTCTTCCGGATCTTTACCTTCAGTCAGGGATTTTATCTGCTCCTCCCTTTCACTGATTGAGCGGGAGATTTCCTTAATCTTGTCGTTAAGCTCGCGGCATGATTTCTCCTTCTCCTCGACATCGAGTGTCAACCCCTCAGTACGGGCATTGGCAGCGGAGAGGGACTCCCGGAGTTCCCCTAAGGTTTTCTCCATTGACTCTGAAAGTTTCTGAGCCTCTTTTTTCCAGACAGAAAACTCGTTCATGACAGTGTCCCGCTCCTTGACTGCGACATCATGACTCTGACGACGCGAATCTATCTCCTTTAACAATTCAGAGGTCTTCTTCTCTTCACCTTCGAGTCTTTCAACCAGCTCTCTAAGTGTCGGAATATCTTCCGGAAGACTCTGCTGATTTTCCTTAAGACGGGAAAGTGAGGCTTCCGCAATCTCCGAAGCTTTTTCATCCTCCTGCAACTCCTTCCGGAGGGTCACCGACTGTCCGGCATTGGCTGAGAGTTCGTCGCGTAAGGTTCGTTCAAGACTTCTCATCTCCTCCAGTTCCTTTGTCTTTTGCTTCACGAGACCATCCATTTTGGTCACGACAGGGATGAATCGCTCCGAATCGGCATAGGGATGCTCCAATGCTCCACAGAGCGGACAAGGCTCACCATCGTGCAATTTCGAACGATGCAGCTCCCACTGTTCTCCGGTGATGAGCAGGAATGCTTCCCGAAGGGTGTCAAGCTCTCTCTCAAATTTTCCAGCATCCATACCTTTGAGTTGCTTTTCTATCTCTTCATTTCGCAGAGTCAAGCTGCGTAGCTGCTCACGGCGCACGTCGATGCGTCCGGAAAGTTTTGAGGATTCCTCACGAAGCCTGACCGTCTCCTTAAGATTGGTGATTTCTGCCGCCAACCTATCCTTCTCCTTGCGCACTTTCACAGGGTCGATGGCCGTCAGCGATTCTTCCAATTGCTTCAGGATTATCTCTTTTTCAGCGAGGGTCTCCTCAAATTCTTTTTCTTTCTGTTGTTGCTTCTTCCGCAAGGACTCTGCCTCCCCCTTTTTGACACCGATTTTTTTATTCAGTCTCTCAATCTCCTCACTATTTTTCTCTGCAGCTTTGTGTGCAGTGGAGAGAGCGGAAGTAGCCAGCACGAGCTGCTCCTTCTGTTCGCAAAGGCTTCTTGCGGTCACAGAGAGCGCCACTTTTAAATCCATTGCCTTGCGGATTATGGGTGCGCATTTTTCGCTCTCATTCCTTGAGTCGACAAGACGCTGACGATCGGCTTTAGCTTTTCCGACAGCCGTTTCAATTCTGCCGGAAAGTTCATTTAATTCTTTCTCAATCTTAGCTTCTTCCTTTTCCGCTTCCCCGGCCTCCTCAATTCTCTTTTTTCTGTCAGAGTAGAGACGGCGTAATTCTGACGTGGCGTCATATAAAGCTAAAGTTTGAGCTTCCGTGGCTTTTGACTGAAGTGCCTCCATGGCTTTCTGATGGCGCGAAGTTGTTTGGTCAAGGCGTTTGGTGAGTGTCTCAGCAGCCTCATACCATTTCATCTCTTCCTCCACCTTCTTCGTAGCGGCAGCCACAGCAGCACTCTCCTTCGTAAGCCGTTCGATTTCAGATGCAAGTGCATCATAGGCTTCGGGGGTAAGGTCGTCGGCTGCGAAGGCCTTCAGTCGTCCATCGATGGCGGCCAACTCCTCGGAGGCTTTTTTCTTTCCCTCGGCCACTCCTTCTGCAAGCCGGGAGAACTTAGAGTCAGCACCGGTGAGTCGCTCGAGAAGGAGCATACGGTCGTTTTCCTCTGAGTTGAGGAACTCGGCAAACGACCCTTGGGCGATAAGGACAGTGCGCAGGAATTGGTTGAAGTCAAGACCTATTATTTCGGGAAGTGTGTTCCAATCACAGGGTATTTCCTCACCTTCTTCCGAGAATGTATAAAGGGCGGTATGCGCCTTATCAAAATTCACCCTCCGGAATGTCACGCTCCATTCCGCTCTATATACCCTACCGTCATTAGCGAGGAATGTAAGCTTTGACCATCCCTCTTTTTTTCCTCTTGAGAGTATATTACGTCCGTCGTATCTTGATATTCGGTTTTTGGAATCATCGTCATTGCCGAAAACCTGATATTGAGATTTCCTCTCGTTGGCTTGCCGCCTGTAACGCGGGGTCCTGTTGTAAAGAGGGAGACATATGGCATCCAGTATCGTCGACTTCCCACTGCCCGTAGGCCCCACAATACTGAAAATATCGCTTGCTCCCAACACTCCATTTTCAAAATCAATAACTTCGCCCTCCTCCCTGTCAAGGGAAGCAAGATTTTTAATCTCAAGTCGAATAAGCTTCATTTTTAATTACGATGAGCTGATAATTTTTAACATTTGGTCAGGATCCTGCGACTTAGACTCCCTCTTTTTCTTCTTCATAGGTGTCTATTATTCTTTGCAACTCCGACTCAGATGGCAAAATGTCGGCCGCCTTTTTAGTTATGCCAAGTTTGTATTCAGCTACTCCAAGCGGTTGGTTAATTCCACGGAATGACCATTCCACAACAGTGTTGTCCTTTGATTTGCAGATAAGTAATCCGATTGTAGGATTATCATCTACTTGTTTCATCAGTTCATCTACTGCCGAGACATAAAAATTCAGTTTCCCGACATATTCCGGAATAAATGGGGTCACCTTTAGTTCAACGACTATATATAGTTTCAGTCGTGTATGGTAGAATACCATATCTGGGATGAATGTCTGACCGCCAGGCATCCTCAGCTCCATCTGTCTGCCCACATAAGCAAATCCTTGACCAAGTTCAAGAAGGAAGCGTGTTATATTGGCAGCCAGTTCATTTTCAAGTTGTTTTTCGGTAGTGATCTTCGTATCAATGAATCCAAAATCGTATGGACTTTTCAAAATGTCTTTGGCTAAACCGCTATATGGAGTTGGAAACTTATCGTCAAAGTTGGTTATTGCATTTCCATGTTTGCCATAAAGGTCATCATTCATTTCTGCTTCCAATTCAGATCGACTCCAACCATTTTCTATTGTCTTGTCAATATAGAAAAGCGCTTCAGCGACAGAATCACTATGAGTGAAAATATAAACATGATGGAACCAGGGAACATAGCCAAATTCAAGAGGCATCCCTAATTCGTCAGCAGGTTGCTGACGAATTGTATCTTCTTGATTATAAAATTCATACCATCGTTTTGTGTACTTAATGTTTGTAACAGAAAAACCAGTCTGACCGGGAAATTCGGTTTTCAGGTCAAGACTAAGACACTCAAAGAATGCACTTCCCCATTTTGAGGATTCGGACAGAAGAGAGATATCTCGTCCCATTTCCCAGTAATACTCCAGCATTGCAGTGTTCACTTTGACAGCAGCCTTAATCTGTGACTTTCTATATCGCTCTTTCAGGACACCGAGCAGGTTGCCATACTCCTTGCCAGAGACTATACTATTGCGCTTAACGAAAGCTGGTTTTTTATCTTCTTTATTTGCCATGATTGTACAATAATTGTTGTGAATGTAACCTATGACGCAATTTCTCCTAATGAATATAACATCACGATTCGGTAAATTTTAACAGATGCCCATCGAAGAGCTGATTCCTAATTAACTAAGAGTGTTTTCAGCAAATCTTGTTGGCGTTCGTTCATTTGTTTGTTGTGGCGCAGGGTGAAGGCTTCGGAAAGAGCATCCATGGGGTCGCGCTCGCGAATGTCGGTGAGATTCTGGATGCGGGCGGTGCCGGAGATAGTGACCATCTCCGTCTCGAAGATTTCCTCTATCGTGCAGAGTACTGCATCACGAGAGGAGATGAGGGCTTCCAGTTCGTGACGCTGGTCGGGAGTGATCTTTTCTTTGGAGATGAAAAGACGAACGTAATCGTGGTTTGGAGTTAGAGCATCGGAAGTGCGCTCAGGGAGTTCCATCTTTATGAGTTTCTTCAAAGCAGTGAAGGTCATGGTTCCCTTTTCGTTGCCGGAGGGGATATCGCGCAGACGGTGGACGGGGTGAAATTCTATCTGTTCACGCTCGAACGTGCCATCGGGATTGACCGTCAGTCGGTCGACGCCATGATGGTAATTTTTCTCGGCAAACGACATTGGGAGCACGCTGCCGGGATAGAACGCCCAGTCAGTGGAGGCGATGCGCTGACGCTTGTGGATATGGCCGCTTATCAGGATGTCAGGTCGGGACTTCCAACCGGATACGTCGATCTGCTCCAAACCCCCTACCACAATATTCTCGCTCGACTTGCGTGCTATCTCAGCACCGGAAGCATAGAGGTGCGCCATCATGATTACCGGTAAGTCTGGAAACCGCGAATGGGCCCGCTCTGTCAGTTCCTCGAGCACTTCCCGCACCCCGGCAGAGTAAGAAGCACCGTTGATTACGTCGGTGCGCAGGTATGGCACAGCAATCACCACCATTCGGGGGGACTGAGCATCAGGGAATGGAAGGATAAGGTCATCATACTCCCTATCCCAATGGCCTGAAGAATCGGCATCCTGTGCCGCAACCCAATGTTTGCGTACACGTCCGCGTATGTGAACGTTGAGGAGTTCTGTGAGTTCGCGGGGTGCTTCGAGGCGTGCCGAGTCATGGTTGCCGGCAATGATCACTGTCGGCAGATGCGGAAGCCGGAGAGCCAGATTACGCAAAAAACTATAGAAAAGTTTCTGGGCATTCTCGGATGGATTTCCATTGTCATAGATATCTCCGGCAATGGCAAGAAGATCCGGCTGTTCATCTTCCAATACTTTCAGCAACCAGTCAAGAAACATGCTTTGCTCCGGCAATCTATCGATTCCATGAAACATATTACCGAGATGCCAGTCTGCAGTGGCTATTATCTTCATAATTTTATTTTATCTTTTGCAAAAATAATAAATCTCAGCGATAAAAGTATGAGGAGAATAGCTATTTTTGCAGAATGAAACATTATCGATATATTGAAGTTCTTATAGAGCATGATGCAGCAGGCGGCGTGATCTTTCCGAGTCCTAATTCCTTGCCTGGTGAGTCTGGACTGACGGAGGATTATTATGAGTTTGCGAAGGTCTGCCGACAGGTGCATTCATGTGATGTTGTGGAGGTCACTGAGGATTTCCAAGGACATCCGGAGGGGGATGCTCTGGTTACATTCTTGCCGGATGTCACTATCGGAGTTGTGACTGCCGATTGCGTCCCCATCCTTCTTTACGCTCCGGATGTGAAGGGAGTGGCGGCAGTGCATGCCGGATGGAAAGGTACCTTTGGAGGGGTCCTGGAAAAGACCTTGGACCTGCTTGTGAAACGCGGTGCTGACGTAAAGCAGTTGAAAGCAGCTTTCGGTCCATCAATAAGCAAGGAGAATTATGAGGTGTCTCCGGAACTTGCCGAGCGTTTTGCGCAGGTTGGATTTGCAGATTTCATTTCATATCCCGGTGGTCCCGGTTCAAGGCCGCATCTTGATCTGCAGGGTATCAATGTCAGGAGATTGAGGCAGCATGGAGTACTTCTTGAGAATATCAAGGAATCAAAGTTATGTTCTTATGGGGCTAAGACTTTAGATGGAAAGCGGGCGCTGTTACCGAGTTATCGGCGAACAGGAGGGCTTCCGACCCGGATGCTGACTTGCATTCGATTGGTGGGGAACGGCAAATAACAATCTGCGCGGGAGGGGCGGATATGGAGCTCGTGGGGGATAGCGGACATGGCACGCCATGTCCGTACATGGGTGGCGAGGAATGTGGATATGGCCTCTTGAGGGAGTAGCGGACATGGCACGCCATGTCCGTACAAAAAAAGGCGAAAATGGAAATAAAAAAACGTCTGACCGAGTGGTCAGACGTTTTTTTATATAGGGGTTGAGTTGGTCGGATTAGAGGACAACTTTCTTAACAGCGTTGCCAGCCTTAACTACGTAGATGCCGTCTTCAAGCTCGATAACCATGCTGTTGCCAGCCTTGAGATCGGAAGCCTTAACGCAAGCACCAGCGAGGTTGTAAACAGCTACGTTTACGTCTTCCTCAGCTACAACAGATACAACGCCATTGCCGGCGATGATCTTTGCGCCCTCCGCAGCAGCTACACCCTCAACAGCGTCGATATCGCTGATTGCGGGGATCTCAGTAGTCTTGGAGAGATCCTTCGGGTCAGTATGGAGAACGATGTTGCCGGCATAAGAACCGTGGTAAGTGTTGCCATAGTTGTCAGTACCATAGAGGAAGAGACCCTGCTCCTTGTCACCAATGCAGAAACGAGTGTAGGGTGCGAGATAAGTATAGTAACCCTCGTTTACGAGATAGAAGCAGTCACCATCATCAGTACTTGACCAAGGCATGTAGCTGTCGTTGTAACCGGCAGGCATAAGCTGATTGAGACGGGGCTCCATGTCATTGCCCATGTAGTTACCGGTACGGTCGTTGTACTCGATGTTGGGATCTTTCATATCCCACCATCCGTAGGGATCTGTAGCCTTAGTATTAGCCGGTTTGAAAAGGTAGCCGGAGTAGTAACCGAATTCAGAGTCAGCCTCAACGCGAGCAATACCCATAGCACTTGTCCAGTCCTGGTTGAAGACGTTCTGACCGTTTCTTACAACAGCTTCGCAGCCACCGGTACCACCGAGAACGAAGAACTTGGTGAAGGGACCCCAATCAGAGGACTCATACATGTTGTCAAGGTCGAGAGTCTTGCCATCCTCCTCACCTACGTAAACTACGTGGGGAGCAGTCAGGAAGGGAACCTCATAGTGCTCCTTCACGAAGCCCATCATGCGAGCCTCACCGTTGAAGTTAAGGTTGAGAGTAGAACCATTTTCGAAGAAGAGAGTGTTCTCAAGCTGATAAGTTCTCTCTTCGGGATCCCAGCTTGTGAACTCAATAAGAGAATTCTTTGTCTGGTCGCCATCCTTGAGTGCGGTCTCAGCACCGTTGTAGGTCTGGGGCCAACCTTCGCCACCGGGATACCAGTAGTTAGGAGCGATGGGATAGAAGCCGATCCAAGAGTTGGTGTTGTCGCCAAAGTAGGGATCAGGCTCACCGGAGTAGTAGAACGATTTGCCGAGCTGTTCAGCAGCGGTAGCCTCGAAAAGCTCAATGTTGGTCACGATGGAAAGGTCCATATCCTCAGGCTTAATTGCCTCGAAGGGATTCAGGCCTGCTGCAAGAGGAGCCTTGCTCTGCTCCCACCAGAAATATGTAGGCCACATGAGGGGGATCTGGAGAGCAGTCACCTGCTTTTCGTCAGCCTTGCGCTTTGCGAAGAGGATGTAGTTTACCCAATAGTAAGGCATCTCCTCGAAAGTGATCTTTGAGCCGTCATTTTTCTGAAGAACCTCATACCAGTTCTGAGAGTTGGTGGCTACGATGAGCTCCCAGTCATACACGTTGTCGGAGTAGATCTTGTGGATAAGCTTCTTCTGGCCGACAGTGATGTCAACGCCTGCAGCAGCCTTGGCATGCATAGTGCTTACCATCTGCGCACCCTCGGGAGTGAGCTTGAGATCCCTTGTGTCAATACCGTTGGGAAGAACGGCAGCGACAGCTGTGGAGCACATTGCACATCCGAGAGCGAGAAGAGTAAATAATTTTCTCATTGCTCTTGAAATTAATTGAATTAGTGATGTGAATTTTTAGTGTTGAATCTGATCTGAACATAAGCCGACACGCCCTAAATAAGCAGTGCCGACAAATCAATCGCAAATGTAGCAAATATTTCTGACATACAAAATTTTTCAGCAAAAAAAAACTTGACGACTCAGCAATAAGATATTTTCAATGAGTCCGGAGCCAAGTTTCAAAGGGGAAACTGCAAAAAAAACTCCGGGCAATCTCGATTATGCGAGACTGCCCGGAGACACTTAAGAATGAGTATAACTGAATTTACTTGTGGACGTTGCCCTTGGGATTGAGAGCATCATTATACTGAGTCTCAGACATGGGCAGACAGAGACGCCAGCCATTCTTGTCGGTCACCTCATGGCGAGTGGCGAGAAGTGCGGGGTAGCTGCCGGAAGTAGGATCGTTCTCAACCCATGCACGCATCTCGACAGGTTCGTTCCAGCGCTTGAAGTCAAACCAGCTCTGACCCTCGCCCCAGAGTTCGATACGGCGAGTCAGCTTGATTTCGTCGAGCAGAGCCTGGCCGGACTTAGTGCAAGTATAGCCGGAGATACGCTGCTTATTGACATCCTCAAGAGCGGCACGTGCAGCTGCTTCGTCGCCATTGTGGTAAGCGGCCTCTGCCTCTGTAAGAGCCATCTCGGCACCGCGCATGAAGGGACATGCACTGTTGGAGTACTTGCCGATACCCCAGAACTTATACTGAGCTCCGAAGGGGATGATGAACTTCTCACCGCCATTGTTGCCCTCAGCCTGCTTGTAGGGAGTGCCGAAGGTCTCGAAGTCATCGTTAGGAATCTTCATCTCGCCCCATGTGCGGATCGAGTTGGTCATGTTGAGCTGCATGGCGTTCATGTTCATGTTGGCGGGGTCGACGCAACGGGTTGACCAGAAGTGCTCCTCACGGAGGTTACCTCTCACGCCTTTGGGCACTTCAGTAAGGTTGCGGGGAATCCAGAAGAGATCACCACGGATATCGTTGGGATCGATCTGACGGGCGAGGTCGATGTTGATGGCACCGCAACCCATACCCCAGTTTTCAACGTAGGCACCGTTGCAGGCATAAAGGGCGCCCCAGGAATAGTAACCTACGAGCTGGTCCATCTCAGTGTTGGCGTTGCACCACATCCATTCACCGTTGGGGTTGGCGAAGCCACCCTTGTATTCCTCGGGCGACATGATGGGATAGTTGGCGCGGGCAGCCTTGGCCATTGCCTGAGCCTTCTTCCAGTCATGGCGAAGGATGGCAACGCGGGCATACACACCACGGGCGATGTCGGCATCAGGCTCCCAAGTAGTGGTACGCTTCTGGCCGCTGGATGCATAGAGTGCGAGGGCATTGTCGAGGTCGTCGTAGACGAGGTCGAGGATAGTCTTCATCGACACGAGGGGAGCATCGCCGGTGCCTGGAGTTGTGCGAAGCACGATGCACTCAGTCTCGCCATTGTTGGAATCCTCCCAACGGGGAGCGTAGAGCTGGAGCAGACGCCAGTAGCCGTGTGCACGCATTGTGTAGGCCTGGGCCTTGAGGAACTCACGGGTGCTTGCGTCGCCGGCAGCGCCGTCAATGCCGGAGAGGATTACGTTGGCCTGGTTGATGAGGTTGTAGCCATACATCCAGGCGATGGAGGGAATCCAGGTAGTGTCGTCCTGGAAATAGCCCCACTTCATGAAGTCGGCGCCATACTCACCCCAGAGGGCATTGTAATAGTCAGGGCTGAAGACGTCGCCGTAGAACGTCATGATAGTGGCCTCACCGTTGAAAAACTGGAGGTTGACGCTACCGATAGAATAGCCCTGATACATTGCACGGCAGAGGCCGATCATGGCAAGCTCAGCACCCTCCACACTGTTGGTCACTGTGCTGATGTCGACAGAGGTCTCGGGCTCAAGGGAAAGGTAGTCGCTTGAGCAGGATGCAAGCGAACCCATCATGAGGACGCCGGCAAGACCCTTGGCGAATATATTCTTTTTCATATATATAATCTTCTGTTGTTTTATTGTAATTGCTGTTTTTAAGCTTTCCTATGCTATCAGAAACGTGCGCTGAGCTGGAAGCTGAATACACGTGCGGGAACGAAGCTTGCACCCTGACCGCCGGCGAAGCCATACTGCGGGTTCATACCTTTGCGCTTACAAGCAGTGAAGAGGTTGTCGACAGACATACCGATATTGATGTTCTGGAGCTTGAGGGCGCTTACCCACTTGGTGGGAAGGTCATAGGATACGTTGAGGTTCTTGAACACGAGGTAAGAAGCGTCGGTAAGCCACTGTGAGCTGCTTGTGAAGTTATGACGGGCGAGCTCATAGTTGAGCTGAGGAATAGCCTTGTTGTTGATACGGTCGGGGCTGTCGGCAGTCATTCCTTCGGGAGCAGCCTTCCAAGCCTTGAGGGCATCCTTATGAACGGCAGCTGCGCTGTTGCCGATATACATGAGAGACTGGTAGTTGCTGTCGGATACCTTGCCACCGATGGAGTAGGTGAAGAGGAGGCCGAGGTTGATACCCTTCCAGGAGAAGTTGGTACCGAACGAACCATAGACAGTCGGCAGAGCCGAACCGCAGAGCATGCGGCCTGCATACTGAGTCTCAGTGGTGTAGTACTTGCCACCGTATTCAACGAGAGCACCGGCAGCACGGGCGGATGCGATGTTCTGCTCGAACTCAGCCACATTCTGATAAGGCTGGTTGTTGGCGTCATACTCGAGGAAGTCGGGAGAATCAAGGTTGATCTCATAGAGAGAGCGGCCTGTCAGCATGTCGACACCTGCCCACTTGTAGGTGAACATCTCATAGATGCTCTTGCCCTGGAAACGGCTCTGGCCGGGGAGGTCGCGACCGTTAGGCAGCTTGACGATCTTGTTCTTCATGAAGGTAGCGTCCACAGTGAAGTTCCACTTCACGTCGCGGTTGCGGATGATGTCATAACCGAACTGGAGCTCCCAACCGATGTTCTGCATGGTGCCGACGTTGGCAGTCACAGAGGGGTTGTAGCCGGAGTTGGCGACAGTACCTGCGGAAGCGGGCTTAACAACAGAGAAGAGAAGGTCGGTATTGCGCTTGTTGAAGTAACCTACGGTGAATGTGAAGCGGTCGTTGAAGAGTGAACCGTCAAGACCGATGTCGAAGGTTCTTGTGGCCTCCCACTTGATATCGTCGGAAGCGATCTGAGAGGGAACGAGGCCCTGGTAGCCATCATAAACTGTGAAGCCGTAGAGAGAATAGTAGGAGTAAGCGCCGGCAGATGCGTCGTTACCTACAGAACCATAAGCGGCACGGAGTTTCAGGTAGTTGACCCAGGGAAGGTTCATCATGAACTTCTCCTTGGAGATCACCCAGCTGGCACCCACTGACCAGAAGTTACCCCAGCGGGTCTTCTTTGCGAAGCGGGAAGTACCGTCGCGACGGAAGGAGAACTCTGCGAAGTATCTCTGATCGTAGTTGTAACGTGCACGGCCGAGGTAAGACTCAGTGCGGAGCATACCCTTGCTCTGGCTGGGCTGATCGGCAGAAGTAAAGTTATTGATGGTGAGGTTGTTGGGGAAAAGCTGATTACGGACAGTCACACCCCAAGCGTTGGTGTTGTACTGATAGTTCTCGTGGTCGAGAAGAGCGTCTACATGGTGGTCGCCATAATTGTGATCCCAAGTAAGGGTCTGCATGAACTGATGGCTGTTGTAGCTACCGATGGAGTTCGAGAGAAGACCGAGACCCTCAGCGGAACCTACGAGGTTGTTCATGTACTGCATCGAAGTAGTCTTGTCGCGGTGGATGCTACCACGCACTGTGAGCTCGAAGCCGTAGGGGATGATGGCAGTACCGTACATAGAACCGTCGACAACAACGGCAGCATAGTTGGCGGAGTCCTCACGCATGCCCCATGCTACGTTGTTACCCTGGAGGTAAGTGGCGGTGTTCCAAACGGGCTGGCCATCTTCGCCATAGATTACGGCGCCGGTGTTGGCGTTGTGAGCATAGTAAGGATAGATAGGAGCGGTGAACATTGTAAGGAACGGGTTTGACACAAGGTCAGAACCCTCAGTACCTGTACCGGCCTCAGACTCCTGGGCAGTAGCGGCGAGGTTGACACCGAACTGGAAGTAATCAACGGGAGCGAAGTTGGCATTCAGACGTGCGTTGAAACGCTCGAAGTCAGTGTTGAGCATGTAGCCGTTCTCCTTGAGGTAACCGACGGAAGCGAAGATATTGAACTTGTCGGTAGCAGCAGCTGCATTCACATTGTATTCCTGACGGTAACCGCTCTGAGAAACGGCCTTCCACCAGTCGAGGTCGTCGGCATAACCGGAAAGATAGTTGCGGGGGATGAACTTACCATTGCGGTCGAAGAGCTGATCATTGGGCACGCCATAGATATTGTTGTTGGCGAACTGAGTGATGAACTTCTCGCGATAGAAGTCGATGGCGTCCTGATAAGTGGCATAAGTACCGGTGGAGTAAGCACCGTTCACCTGTGCGTCGAAAGTAGCCTGCATCCACTCGTTGGGTTCGAGACGGTCGTAGAAGGGAAGACCGCGGTTGTACATACCCTGACGGATCTGGAGAGTAACGTCAACCTTACCGGCTTTCTTAGCCTTCTTGGTAGTGATGAGCACGACACCGTTGGCACCGCGGTTACCGTAAAGTGCGGAAGAGGCGGCGTCCTTAAGCACCGACATAGACTCGATGTCGGCAGGGTTGAGGTCGGCGATTGATCCGGTGTAGGGGATACCGTCCACAACGTAGAGAGGGTCGTTTGAACCGTTGATGGAGTTGAAGCCACGGATACGGATTGAGGGAGAAGAACCCGGAGCACCAACTGAGTTGTTAACCTGCACACCGGGAGCGTTACCCTCGAGGGCAGCAGTTACGGAAGTCACGGGACGGTCCTCGATTTCCTGAGCACCAACGACAGCCACAGAACCGGTAAGAGACTCCTTGTTCTGAGTACCGTAAGCCACCACTACAAGGTCATCGAGCGACTGCTCGTTGTTGGTGAGCACGACTCTCATTCCATCCTTGAGCTCAACTTCCTGAGTAGTGTAGCCCACATAGGAGATTCTGGCCTTCTTGACATTTGCCGGAACGGTAATGGTGAAATTACCGTCCAGGTCGGCCGCGGCGCCCTGGCCACCTCCGATCGGCATGATGGTGGCGCCGGTGAGCGGTTCGTTATCCGCGTCGACAACGGTGCCGTGGTAGGTGCGCGTCTGTGCCGAAAGGCTCCATGTGCACGCCACCAGCGTCATCAGGATTAAAAACAGTTTTCTCATACTTAAAATGATTTAGACATAAGTTATTATTTGTTGTTGTTTTCAGGCTGTTGCGACCCTGATGACTGCCATGCGCTCCACAACGCGTCAAGGCCGCCCATAGCGGCCCGCAGTGTCTTTCCGTGGGAATGAGTCAGTCTCATGGTGTCGGTTTAGTTCTAAGGTCTGCTCCCACAACCACGACGTCTGCATGGCATTCGCCGGTTTTCTCAATTTTTGTGAGAGCATGTTAACATTATGCAAATTTAGTGTTTTCTTACGATTGAAAATAAAAAAACACATTTTTTAACATTTTTAAATAATTGCCTTCCCTTGAAATTTTGTCATGCTTTCGATGCTGTGGCTTGACAACTCACCATTTTGATTACTCCTTCCGGCCACCAATCAGCCATTGAGCATCCCTACACATGACATTATTCCAGATACAGACTTGCTTTTTTCCAATCCGTCAGGAAAACAATTACGCCTGCCTCCTCTATGGAAACAGGCGTAAAATTAACAGAATTTTCCCATTCTTCCCCCTTTTTGGGTGAGGAACAACTCTGTTTTTCACATATTTTAACAGTTTTATCGTTTTTCAATAATTGTCAGGGCAGGGAGCCCGACGAATGTGAAAGAGGGGTTTGAGGCCATGAATTCATCGTAGAATACAAGGGCTTCCTCGAGGGTCTCGAAAGAACCGGCTACGGAGTAATAGCGGTCTTGCTCTCCCTTCACTGCGAATGCGGCCATCTTCTTCTCACGGAGCGCACGTGCCTGGTCAAGGGCATTGACCGGCATCTTGAAGCATCCGGTGGCTACGCTGAAGGCCTGTGGAGCAAGACTGCCGTCGGCAATTGTGCCGAGAGGGGAAACGAGATACCACACGTCGTGACCCTGCAATGAACGTCGCGACGGCTCCCCCTCCACTATGAGTCCTTCAGTCGGGATATCTATGTCTACATCCACTGCCTGCCGCTTGGCGATGGCGGCATCATAAGCAGCCTTATAATTTTTCTCTGTAGGCTTGCACCCAGCGGCCAGCACCATGAGCGCAGCCGCCATTACTATCACTATCTTTTTCATTGTCTTCAAATTTAATCTCATAGAATTCAAATTACTCAGAGAACTCAGAGAACTCAGAGAGCTCAGAGAACTCAGAGCTCAGAGAACTCAGAGAGCTCAGAGAGCTCAGAGAACTCATAAGACTCTTAGTTCTCCTAGGACTCTTAGTTCTCATAGCTCTCTCATAGCTCTCATAGGACTCTTAGTTCTCATAGGACTCCTAAAATTCCTCATCTCCTCTCCAGTATTTTCACACCCCTTGGCGGGAAAGCCATCATTGCCTCCCCTGCAGACAGAGGCACACACTCTTCGCCGGTGAGCACATCAATGTATGTGGTCCCGGGAGTAAGTATCTCCGAGTAGCGCGACATATCGGCGGTGAGTTCAGAATCTGTGCCATTGAGCATAACCACCACTTCCTCTCCATCTTTCACACGCTGCCAAACGTACAGACCGTTATCGGGCAGGAAATGTCGCATCGAACCGCCGGCAACCGCCTTGCTTCCCTTGCGCCATTTGAGGAGCGAGGAGAGAAAATCGAAGGCCTCGTTCTGCATCGGTGTTCTTCCCTCGCGTGTGAATATCGAGGTTGTGTCGCCCGGAAAACCTCCCGGCATATCCCGGCGGACATTGCCATCGCCTCCCTCACGGGTGCCACTCATCAGAAGTTCGGTGCCATAATAGATCTGCGGGATACCGGGCACAGTCAGCAGGAAAGTCATGGCCTGCTTCCATCCTCCGAGGTCGGAGGGCATCTCCACTATGAAGCGCTCTGTGTCATGATTATCCAGGAAACGGAGCAGATTGTCGGGGTCGGGATAAAGGAAATCGAGTGCGAGATGATCATAAAGGGTATTTAGACCCTGCCATGAATTGGTATTCTCACGGAAGGGAGCCATGTCGCGGCTCTTTATCATGAGAGGGAAATCCATCACGATACGCAGACCGGTGTCTGAGCCGAGGGCCTCACCGAGTTTGCTTCCGGTCTGCCATGCGGATTCGGCACCCGGGTCGGAAAGCCAACACTCCCCCACTATCGAAAATTCAGGATATTCCTTCTCCACAGCCTCTATCCATGCACGCATCGCGTCGCGGTCGGCATACGAATAGGTGTCCATCCTAATACCGTCGATGCCGCTTTCTTCTATCCACCATATGGAATTCTGCACGAGGTATTTCATCAGGTGAGGATTCCTCTGGTTGAGGTCGGGCATCTCCCTGACGAACCAGCCGTCAACCGTCAGGCGGCGGTCACGGTCGGAGGCATAGGGATCAGTCAGTGTGGAAAGTCGGTAGTTGGTCTGCTGCCATTCATCCTGGAGGTTGAACCAGTCGGAGGCAGGAGGGTTCTTGCGCCAGGGATGTTCTGAGCCGACATGATTGAAGATCATGTCCATCACGGTCTTGATGTCGCGGCCATGAAGTGTATCTATCAGGGCAGTATATTCCTGATTGGTGCCGAATCGGGGGTCGATACGGTAGTAATCTGTAGTGGCATAACCATGATAGGAACCTCCGGGCATATCGTTCTCGAGAACGGGATTCACCCATACGGCGGTCACGCCGAGTGAGTCGATATAGTCAACATGATGCAGCAGCCCACTGATATCGCCGCCATGACGGGCATTGGGGTCGGAACGGTCGGCACCCACAGGATACTGCAATCCAATGCCGGAGTTGTTGGAAGGGTCGCCATCGGCAAAGCGGTCGGGCATGACGAGATAGAGCACGTCGGCCGATGAGAACCCCGCGGCCCCAT
This sequence comes from uncultured Sangeribacter sp., assembly GCA_964588625.1. Taxonomy (GTDB): domain Bacteria; phylum Bacteroidota; class Bacteroidia; order Bacteroidales; family Muribaculaceae; genus Lepagella. The sequence continues at coordinate 16,817 of CAZPQD010000018.1, forward strand.
CAGTTCGGGTGCGCTTACGCAGTTCATATTTTCTCCGCACTTTCTCTTTTCCCTCTTTCCATGTGAGTGTAAGTTCTCCCGCCGGAGTCGTTGGTGAGAGGGTGAGGTAAATGTATTGCCAATCGGGAGATCCGTCGAGACGAATTACGGAATCCACCGTCACTCCGGGCCAATCTACCGTGAAATCGGCCGACCGCACATCGCGTCCCTGAACCTGGAGCTGGAGTGAATTGTCATTCATTCCCACCCACCAGTGGGGAGGGTCTATACGTTCGACCGTAAACCCTGCGGCTGCCGCTCCATCAGTCATCAGGGCCAGTGGTGACGCAAGGAGAATTGCTGCAAATATCTTCTTACAGGACATGATCAAGAAATTATCGGACCGCGATTCATCGCGGTCATAAAGTTTCTATCTTAAAGTTTCTATAAGACAAAAGTTGAAAGTTGAGAGCTCAATTCAAAACCCTACAACTTTCAACTTCTATAATTTTATACTTAATACGTCAAGCTATCAATCCACCTGAAGCACGAGATAAGGAGTGAGGCTCCAGAAAGCGGTAGGATTGGTGATCTTGAGCACCTTGAAGCCCTGGGCATCATCGGTGATCTCATATGAATCCTTCGGCATGTTGCTCCAAACCTTGAGTTTCTTCGAACGAGTGGGGATGGAAGTGATGTTTCGGCGGTCGCCCTTAGTGAAGTAGGAGGCATCGAAGTCGCCCTGGAGCACCTTGGTGGCTCCGAGGAATTTCTTCTCAAGAAGGCCGTTCTTCTTCAATTCCTTATTAGTGCCGATGGCATAATATACTGTGTTGGCGGCATTTTCTGCAGCCACAGTCTCCTGCTGAGCCTTTTCCTTTGCGGCAGTCTCAGCCTTCACCTGCTCCTGACCTTCAGCCACCTGAGTGTTGAGGTCTTCGATCTGGCCACGGGCTGCGCTGAGGTCGTTCTCAAGCTGGGCGATCTTCTGATCCTGCTGCTCGATGTGGGCCTTGAGCTGAGCGATTGTCTTTGTCAGCACAGAGTTCTGATTGTTGGAGTTCTTCAGCTGAGCCTCCATCTTGTCGAGAAGGGCACGGTTGGCGTTCAGACGGGCCTTGATGTTGGCGAGGTTCTGACGCACTTCCTGACGGCGATCAACGTTGTCGCCCTGACCCATATTGTAGAGCAGACCCTCCTGCTGGTTGATGGAGTCAAGACCGGTGTAGATGTCGCCCATGAGGAGCATCAGTGAGTCGTTGAAGCTATTGGCCTCCTCATACTCAGCCGAAAGCTCGGCGATACGCATTGAATCCTGGTGGATCTTCTCGTTGTTGCCGGAGCAAGATGCAAGCAACATAGCCCCTAAACCGAGGCAGAGAAATGTCTTTTTCATATTGGCTTATGTTTTGATAATTATAATCTTAAGTTGGCAACTGCCATGGCGTGCATGTCATTCTTCAGCGGACTCTTCGTCTGTGGATTCCTGACCGCGCTCACGGCCACCTAAGACTATAACAATCTCTCCCTTTGCCTGGTTCACCGCGAAATACTCGGCAAGTGCGCCGATGGTGTCGCGATACACTGTCTCATGCAGTTTGGATATTTCCCTCGCTACGGCTGCCGGACGTGACGGGCCGAAGGCTTCGGCAAGCTGACGCAAGGTCCTCCCAAGCCGTTTTGGGGATTCATAAATCACCACCGAACGCGGATCCTCCGCGAGGGATGCCAGACGTGTCGCCCTCCCTTTCTTCGGCGGCAGGAAGCCTTCGAACACGAATCTGTCGCAGGGGAGACCGGAGGCTACGAGTGCCGGCACAAAGGCTGTGGCTCCGGGCAGGCACTCCACTTCCAACCCCCTGCGGCGGCATTCACGGCTGAGCATGAAGCCGGGGTCGGAGATGCCGGGAGTGCCGGCATCGCTCACGAGTGCCACGTTCAGACCTCCCTCAATGCGGTCGGCTACAGAAGAGACCCTGTCATGTTCGTTGAATTTATGATGACTCTCCATCGGAGTGGTGATTCCAAAGTGCTTGAGCAGGACACCGCTCGTACGTGTATCCTCGGCCAAGATAAGGTCGGCTTTCTTCAGCGTCTCTATGGCGCGGAAGGTCATGTCGTCGAGATTGCCTACCGGAGTGGGCACTACATAGAGTTTTCCAGACATTTTTCTCCTCTTTTTTTCAATTTACAGTGTAACGGATACTATTCTTCTCTGGCAGACTCCCGGATTTTACTTATACCAGTTTTGGAGAAGTTCCATGAAGGCCATCACCTCCTCATCTTCAGGATTCCATCCTAATGTGTTGATGAAGTATGCCTCTGCCTCACTATAGGAATCAAGACCTGCAAGCACCGACATCGCACCTTGATATTCAGCATCATTGCCCTTGAAAAGAGTGCGTCGGAAACGATAACGGTCGTTGAGGCTGAAAGCGGGTTTGCCACGTCCTTTCTTCGGCATGGCGTAAGTGCTTTCCGTCGGAGATGCGGCTGCCACCTCCGTATATTCGTCGCCGAGGGCATATTCGGGGCTTACGGTCTCCATGGGTATATCTTCCATGGGCATTGCCTCTTCATTCAATTCCGCATCATACTCTGATTGGTCGGGGGTGTCGACAGCGGCAGGGAGAGGCTCGGTTTCAGTCAAGGGCTCCGGCTCTGAAAACGTCTCGGGGGCGGGTTCCGGCTCATCTTCCGGATCGTCATAGGAATTGTCGACCGGGGCAGCCATATCCGTCGGGTCATCTTCATCGGGCATTATTTCCACAACTGAATTTTCAAACGCCACCGATGCTTCGCGGGCGAGCCGGGACACAGCTTCTGCCTTCCGCTGGATCAAGGCGCCAAGCACTGAGGGTGGATTATCACGGTTGAGGGCAAGATGCACAAGACCTTCAAGTTCGTAGACGCTGTCAAGAAGCACAGCCAAGGGATTTTCCTGATTCATGGGTATTGGGTGAGGGGGTGATTAATTGCTATTGAAGGAATAAAAGATTGCGGAGACCGGTCGTATCAATCGAAAATCTTCATGAGTAGGGTCTGCAAAGCCGAACGCAGTCGTGTTCTGTCGGGCATATTGTTGGCCATGACCACTACGACGTGCGTTGGCACATAATCGTCGTCGAGCTTATATCCGGCATAACATTGGATTCCGCTCATGCTCCCCGTCTTGAGGGCTATGTAGGAGTCAAGGGGAGTTCCTGCAAGGAATTTCTTAAGGGTACCTTCCTGTCCGGCAAGTGGGAAGAATGAGGCATAGATCACGTCGGAACTCATCTTTGCAAGCATTCCTCCCAGGAAGATGGCGGTCATCCTGTCGGAGCGGGAGAGGCCGCTGCCGTCGAGTATCTCAACGCCGGCTACCGGGAGACCCTGCTTTTTCCAATAGGCCAGTTCAAGGGCAGCCCCTTCGGTGGGGGTGGCCCGTCGGCCGCAGACATGGGCATACGTGCGGAGCATGGCCTCGGCGAACAGATTGTCGCTGCGCATCATGCAGGAGCGCATTATCTCATCAATCGGTGCCGACCTGTGCTCCAGAAGGAGATGTCGGCCTCCCTCATCGGCCTGACTTCCACCCACGCTTATTCCGGAAGCAGAAAGTGTGGAAATCAATGTGCGCTTGAACACATCGGCAGGATCCTTCACTGCTGACTTTCCGGACGCGTTGCTCCGGAAGTTGAAGGCATGGCATCCTGTGCCGTAGGCGTGAGGCAGATCGCCCGACGCCCAGCTGGGAGGAGTAGCAGGACCCGGGAACAGGGAATTGTCGACAATCACCGTCCCTTCGATTTGAGTCACCTTTTTCTCTTTCAACGCATTGATTATCTGCCCGATGATATCCGGAGATTCCGGCTCCGACGAGCAATTGACGGATGGATCGCCGGCTCCCTCCACGATGAGGTCGCCATGAAGTGTCCCTTGCTTCATATGGCCGGAAGTATAGACTTTGGTGACGTAACACCAGTCGGGACCCACTTTCTCAAGGAGCGAAGCGATTGTGACTGTCTTCATTATCGAAGCGGGAATCAGAGGCTTTGACTCATTGAATGAGCAGAGGGTGCTTCCATCCGAAAGGTCGGTGACAAGAAGAGCCAGCGAACCTTCAGGCACTCCCGAACTACTGACGAAATTGCGCACATCGTCATCGTAACGGGCTGCCGTTGCAGGCAATGAAGCGAGCAACGCTATGAGAAGGAATAGCGGTTTTAAATATGGTCTGTGAAGAAGCATACGCAAAATTACTAATTATCCGCGAGCGGACAAAAGGGATTACCCTTACAAATTGCACGGAATTACCGTAAGTTTTGCAAAAAAGGAGAATGAGACATTTGCCCGCCACAGATAATCTTGTTATTTTTGCACATCTTTATCTTCTTTATCCCCAGCGTACAGACTGCACAGCATTGCCCCCGCTCTGAGTGAAGCTTTCCGGATGGGTGATTCTTTACCTGGGACAATAAATCAAATTCCGCGCAATGGAAAATAATTACGAACCGAGACCTTTTACCTTCGACCGCACTGTAAGGATCATCTTCAGCGTTGTCACGCTTATCGCTGTCCTGCTGCTGCTCAATATCCTTAAGGGTGTGCTGCTTCCCTTCATCGTGGCCTGCCTGATCGCATATATGCTTGAGCCGGCTGTGCAATGGAATATGCGTGTGTTCCATCTGAAGAAGCGTCTCGTCCCGGTGATGCTGACCCTGCTGGAAGCTTGTCTTGCAGTTGGCACACTTTGCGTGATATTTGTGCCCTATATAATAAATGAGTGTACGGAAATGGCTGAGATGATCAAGGAATATGCGTCGAGCCAGATCAAGATTCCTTTCATCAGCGATGAGATACATAAATTCCTGCGCGACAACATTGATTTCAACGAAGTCTCGAGATTGCTCCAGAAGAGTGAGTGGCAACAGTTGATAAAGAGTACTCTGAGTTCCTCCTGGAAGTTCCTGAACTCCGGCCTCGCGCTGCTTGCCGGAGCTCTGAGCTGGCTTATAGTGGTGCTTTACGTGATTTTCATCATGCTCGATTACGAGCGTCTGATGCTCAGTTTCCGTCAGCTTGTGCCCCACCGCCACCGCCAGAAGGTGTTTCACGTGTTTGACGACATTACCAATGCCATGAACCGTTATTTCCGTGGCCAGACACTCATAGCCTCGCTTGTAGGAGTACTGTTTGCAATTGGATTCCTCATCATCGGGCTGCCGATGGGAGTGGTGCTCGGGTTATTCATCGGAGTGCTCAACCTTGTGCCTTACCTGCAGCTGATTTCACTTCCGATCACTGTTATCCTCTGCATCGTCAGCACTGTGGCTACGGGCACTGATTTCTGGGTGATTTTCTGGGAGAGTATGGCGGTATATGTAGTGGTGCAGTGCATCCAGGATCTCATCCTCACGCCTCGTATCATGGGAAAGGTCATGGGGCTCAATCCGGCCATCATCCTCCTTTCTCTCTCCATCTGGGGATGCCTCTTAGGCTTCATGGGCCTCATCATTGGTCTGCCGCTGACCACCCTCCTCCTCTCCTATTACGATATGTACGTGATACAAAGAAAATGAAGGTTTTAGGCATTAGGGTTTAGGCATTAGGCGTTAGGCATTAGAGGGTCCCGATGGCAAGCCATCGGCACAAAATACGCATTCGACTCCAACCTAACGCCTAAAACCTTTCACCAGCCTACCCTAATGCCTAAAACCTAACGCCTAAAGCCTACTTCTCTCCCTTTATCTTATCGAACTCCGAGATGTCGCCTACGAGCCATACGACGTCGCCGGCATGAAGCACCGTGTCACCTACGGGCTGGATGAACTCTCCGTCGGCACGTTGTATCTTTACTATCATGCTGTAATAGTCATGGCGGAGATCGGTCTCGGCCAACGGTCGCTCCACTATCGGAGAGGATTCCATGAGGCGGATGCTCCGCATCTCCACCACAGGATTGTAGGTTTTCAGGGCTCTGGCGGCTGCCGCCTCGCGTTCTATGTCGTCATTGAGTCGCTTTATCTGATCGTCGGTGCCGATCACTCCCAACACATCTCCCGGGAAGATGCGCGCTTCCTTCGGAGGCAATGGCATCAGACGCTCTCCGCGCTGGATGCTCGACACACTCACTCCATAGTCCGACCTAAGTCCGGAATCCTCGATACGGTCGCCAACGAAACTGCAGTAAGGGCCCACTTCTATATAAGCCTGGTGCATATCGCTCACGAGATTGTTGTTGGTGCCAAGACGCGTGTTCTCCCGCATGTTGAGGTTGTCCATGAATTTGCGCTCTATATGGTCATAACGGTTCATGAGGCGCGTGGAACTGAAGAGAATCACAAGCACGAAGAAGACTACGCCTGCTATCCAACCTACCGTTGACCCATACACCAATCCGAGAAACCATACCGTGAAAAGCAAACCGATAAGATAGCGGATCACGCGCATTGCCACCAACGGCACATCATAGAAGGAGGCTGAGGAGTGCAAGCGCATCCTTTCATCGGGCTTGGTGCTGCTGAAACAGAGGGCTGCGAGGAAGGGCGACATGGCAGCAAGAGTAATGACCACCGACGTGAGGCGTCCCCATTTCGGCAGAAGCCGCTCCAGGATGGGGAAGAGCATGTGACGCGCCACAAGCACTATGGCAAGCAGGACCACTGAATAGAGTACTATGCGCCAGATGTAGCGTGACAGGACATCGCGCCAGAGGCGGCGTGTCTCGCTGCTGTCGGAGCTTTGCTTTGAATATCTGTCGATGAGGAAACGAAGCCCCTGCGGAAGATGCCGCTCCACCCATTGTGAGGCGGGCTGGGAGAGCTTCACGAAATAGGGGGTGGTGAAGATGGTGATTACTGAGACGGCCACTATAATTGGATAAAGCGACTCCTGCAGCACACCGAGTCCCATGCCGAGTGAGGCTATGATGAAGGAGAACTCACCGATCTGCGTAAGGGTGAATCCACTCTCGATGGCAACCTTGAGGCTCTGACCCGTTAGAAGCATACCGAGTGTGCCGAAGACGATCATGCCGATGATGACAACCACTGCAAGCAGTATGATCTCACTCCAGTATGTGGCGATGACATGCGGATCCACCATCATGCCTACGGATATGAAGAATACGGCCCCGAAAAGATCCTTGATGGGGGTCACTACTTTCTCCATCCGCTCCGCAAGGATTGTGCCGGCAAGTATGGACCCCATCACGAAGGCGCCAAGCTCGAGCGAGAAACCGCATTTCACGGAGAAAATGGCCATGGAGAAACAGAGTCCCATGGAGACTATCAGCAAAGTCTCGCTGTTGAGGAACTCGCGCATCTTTACAAGTAGCGAAGGCAACACATATACTCCAACGACAAACCATATGATGAGGAAGAAAGAGAGCTTACCCACTGAGAAGAGGAGCTCGCTCCCCTCAACATTACCCATCGCCATTGAGGATAGCAATACGAGCATCAAGACGGCGAAAAGGTCTTCGATGATAAGCACTGCGAGCACCAAAGAGGCGAATTTTTTCTGTCGCAGACCGAGGTCGGAGAGGGTCTTGAGTATGATGGTGGTCGACGACATGGAAATCATGCCTCCGAGGAATATGCAGTTGATGGTGTTGAGGTGCAGCAGGCGCCCCACTCCGAAGCCGGCAAGCGTCATTCCCACAATGATGACCAAAGCCGTGATTATGGCCGACGACCCCGAGTTCATAAGTTTCTTGAAACTGAACTCCAATCCGAGTGTGAACATGAGCACCACTATACCTAAATCGGCCCAGAACTGGATGTTCTCCAGGTCAGTGATCGAGGGTAGATACTCAAACTTCGGACTCGCTATGAAGCCTGCTATGATATATCCGAGCACTACGGGTTGCTTCAGCTTCTTGAAGAGAAGTGTGGCTATGGCTCCAAGCAGCAGGATCCAGGCAAGGTCGCCTATCAGGCCATTGACGTGGCTTTCGCCTTCCGAATGTGCGGCCTCGTCAGGGTTTGTCTCCGTGACGGTCTGCACCTTTTCAGTGACGGTTACTTCCTGGGCGAGAGCGCTAAATGAAGCGGCCAAAGGGAGCGACAGCAGGGCCGCAGACTTACGTAAGGTCGTCATATTGCGAGGGGGATTGGGATATATTTATTAATGTATAATGTATATGTGGGTAAGAATCAAGCAGAGTCTCAGACATCAAGTTGGGAAGAAAGCACCAGACGCTCCGTGGGGCGTATGGAGCGCAAGGACTCCAACAAGGGGAGGATGTCGCGCCTGGGCTGGAGAAGCACCAGGAAACTGATTTCAGTATGGTAGCCTGCGTAATCGTAGTCGATATAGAAATTGGAGAGATGCACCTTGTTCTCATTGAAGACTTTGCGGTAGGGCTCCATATCGTGGATGATGCCGGAGACTGTGACATTGATCACCTTTGCCTCCTGCCCTACGCCATGCCACCTCTCATACATCTCGAAGAGCACAAGGACAATGAATATCATGACGGTAGCCCCGACTGCCACGAAATACATCCCGATGCCACACGCCATGCCGATGATGGCCGTGCTCCATATGCCTGCGGCTGTCGTCAGCCCCCTTACGGAACCTTTCATCTGAATGATGGCGCCCCCGCCGATAAAGCCGATACCGGTGATGACCTGCGCCGCTATTCGACCGGGATCGCCATTCTTCAGTCCGAGGTATTCCTGCGGCACATAGATGGAAAGCAGCATGGCGAGACAGGCACCCATGGAGATGAGTGCAAAGGTACGGACTCCGGCTATCTGGCCCTTGCGTTTGCGCTCTGTGCCGACAGCAGCCCCGAGCATCATGCTGAGCAGCAACCGGAAAAGGGAGTTGAAGGGATCTACGGTCAGCGACCCCAAGTCAGTCGTGACCCATTCCCATATGGATATTATGTCGGTCATTGATTTCTAAACAATGATTTTTCTAACGATGTATTTTATCTGATTGCTTGTTTTCAGAATGGGCACCCGGTGCCGAGATAGCCTACAGTGACGCTTTCGTCGAAGTCTGTGGGCCGTGGCATCTCCTCTTCATTATAAAGACGAGAAGAGAGGCCCGGCGTGAGGTGCGACTGGTCGGGAGCAAACCAAAGGCCCTTCCATGTCCAATACCACATGCCGGAATCGTCGTAGTCACACCATTCCGGCATTACTCCCGGCAGCTCAAGAACCCGCGTGAAGGGCACGGAGAGCGTGATGGGGTCAGTAGGTTCAGCGGCATCGCTCGCACATACCTTGAATGTGTTGGCCATCAGTAAGTCCACTTTCCCTGAACCAAAATCGAGGGCCGTGAAGATATAATCGTCGTCCAACATGAAATGCAGCTGTTCGATTCCATCGGAAGATTCCCTCTCGATTTTATCATACAGTCCTTCCACTCTTTCCGGAAGCTTCTTCACCTCCTCACCTACCGCAACGGCTCCTCCGCCAACAACGTAGACGCTGTCGGCACATAGCTCTATCATTGCAGAAGACGGTTCCTCTTCAGAAGAAGCTGCCTGTACCGTATCGGAATCAGACGCAACAGTATCCTTACCTCCGTGCGAACACCCTGCAAGCAAAAGACTGACGCAGCAGACCGTCAGCAAAACCCTTAACACTGGCTTAATCATATTCTTATACATTATCGTATTTTTAATCCTTTTGTAAATCTCTTACTCCTTGCAAATCTCTTACTGCTTCATCTCCTTCAAGCCGCATCCTTAACGATGACAGTCAAACTCCTGCTTTTCACCTCCGTACCGTCACTGGAAGCTACCTAAACCTTTCCTCCGAATTGCTGCGGATATACCACCACAAGATTCTGGCGGGAGAAATTTCTGGCGAGGAAGGCCGGCATATTGTCGGAATCTGCTGAGGAGGAGATCGAACCGCGTCGGGCACCGATCACAATCAGCAGATCGTCATCGTCAATCTGTGCTGAGTATATTATGAAGTCATCCCATGATTCAAGGATGTAGTATTCATGATTGATGGCGTAGCGTTCCTCTTCAAGAATATTGTTGATGAAGCCGGCAGTAGAGCGATAGGCGAGGAATATCACCTTGCATCCGAGTTGCGACGTGAGGTTGCCGACCCGCTCCACCCATGCCTGGAATCCCGTCTCGAACTCAGCTTTGCTCGGCACTGACACAATGATGCGCCCTACGGTGTCGACCGGGATGAAACAACGGCTCATGAATATCATCTTGTCGGTGGATTTGAGCAGCTGTTCCACCATCTGCCCATGGAATGTGTCGACAATATTGGATCGGCGGTGCAGGCCGATGATGATGTCGGAAGCACGTGTTTCCTTGACCACATTGGTGACGCCGGCCACAATATTGAGGTCATATCGCTCCATATCGCGCACTTCTATATCCATGGCAAGGGCGGCCCCGACGGCTGCCTGAAGTGCGTTGCGCCCCATGGTGACAAGGGAAGCGTCGTCGTTACGCCGCACAAAAAGTGCTGTGATTGGAAAACGATTCTTGCGGTTGCGCATGAAGACCGCCATCTTCATGAGGCTCTCCGCCGTCACGGGATTGGCAACGGCTACGAGCTGCCGCGCATATTCTCCGGGGATTGTGGCATTATCCTGCCTGAGTTCGGCCTCGGTAATCTCTATTCTGAGCCTCTTGGCTGCATTCTCAGTGGTGATGGTGGAGACGATGCAGCATACGAGGATCATCACCACAGCACCGTTCATCATGTCTTCCGTTATCATGCCGTGCTGAAATCCGATAAGGGCTGCCGCAATTGTGGCTGCTGCCTTGCCGGCTGAGAGTCCGAAGACGAGTTGCCTGTCGAGGCGCGTCATGCCGAGCGCCTTCTGCCCTATGAAGGCTGCCAGCCATTTGGATCCAAGCGCCACAACCGTCATGTTGGCTGCAACCCAGGCCACATTCCAACCCTTGGTGACTACATGGATGTTGATGAGCATTCCGACTCCAATGAGGAAGTAAGGGATGAAGATGGCATTGCCGACGAAGTTGATGCGCCCCATCAGCGCAGAACGGTTGGGGACATAGCGGTTGAGCACGAGGCCGGCATAGAAGGCTCCGAGTATTGACTCGAGCCCGATAAGCTGAGCGAGCATAGAGGCTCCGAGCACCAGAGTCATGATGAATATGAACTGGCTCACGGAGTCGTTGATATGGCGGAAGAAGAGTGTGGTGAGTTTTGGGAAAACCCACCCCACGGCAAGCGCATAGGCTATCGTGAAGCCTGCCAGACGCAGAAGGGAGAATATGGAGAAACGTCCGGTATCGGCAACAACCACGACCTCGGCAAGCGTGACAAGGGCAAGCAGCACCGCCACGATCGTGCCGCAGACAGCAATCACGGAAGCCTTTGAATCGGAAAGCCCGAACCTGCTCACCACCGGATAGGAGACGAGTGTATGGGCCGCATACATGGCGGCTATGAGGATGGCTGTGGTCCAGGAACATCCGAAGGCCACCCTCGAGCCAAGGATACCCGCGGCCATAGGGATGGCAAATGTCAGCAATCCGTAGATGAACCCCTTCTTGGAGTTCTGCTTCAGATTGTACATGTCGATCTCCACGGCTGCCAGAAACATCAGGTAGAGGATTCCTACCTGGCCAAAGATCTCGAAACTCGCATCGCGGGCCAGTATGTTTAAGCCGTAGGGCCCGACGATCACACCCGCTATGATGAATCCCACAAGAGGGGGCACCTTCAGCGGCCTGAAGATAAGCGGACCGGCCAGGATAATGACCAGTACAAGCAGAAAAATAGCCACAGGCTGCGTTAGCGGGAAAGTGAATGTCATTGCAGGCGGGGAGGAGGGAGTGATGTCAGACTGGAGGTGAGGAGGGAAGGGAGAATACGGCGCAGGCATTCGCATCCGTGGCTCGTTCGGCTTCTTCCGGAGTGACGCCGGCTGCCGCAGCCACAGCATCGCGGATATGGCAGAGCAGTGCGGATTCGTTGCGCCGGCCTCGGCGTGGCACGGGCGCAAGATATGGTGAGTCAGTCTCGAGCAAGAGGCGCGGAAGCCCTATCTCGGGTATGGCCTCACGCAAGGAGGCGGCATTCTTATATGTGACGACTCCGTTGATACCGAACCAGACATCGGCCACCTCCCGGATACGACGCACCTCCTCACTCCCCAACGTGAAACTATGGAAAATCAACTGTGGCAATTTTCCTTTTTGTGACTTGAGAACATCGAGGGTGTCGTCAAGGGCCTCACGACAATGGATGATCACGGGTAGATTGAGTTCCGAGGCAATCTGAAGCTGCGCCGAGAAGGCATCTCGTTGCTCGCTGCGGAATGTCTTGTCCCAATAAAGATCCATCCCCACTTCCCCTACTGCCACGTAGCCTCCTCCGCGGAGAAGTCGTTCCATAGGGGCCAGCTGCTCCTCCCATCCTGCATCTACAGAGGTGGGATGCAGCCCCATGGCCGGATGCAGTATCTCCGGATTCTGCCCGCAGAGTAAGAGAAGCGGCTCTATTGTGGAGGCGTCGACATTGGGTATGACCATCCGCGACACCCCCGTGGCAACCGCTCTTTCCACAGCTGCCACACCTCCACCATCAGAAGCGAAGGCATCTTCATAGAGATGAGTATGGGTATCGATCATTGGGAATGTTCTTGGCGTGAGACAGCATGCACCGGCTGTCCCACCCTTTTTTATATTTAACCTTGAATGTGTTATTTGCGGCGCCCTACGAGCTTCTCGGCAAACTTGCGGAATGCTTCCTTCTGCTCGTCGCCAAGGGAAGTGGAGCGCAAGGCTCCCATCGCCTTAGTCATGTAGGAATCCACTGCCTTGCGGCACAACTCGCCTACGCCGGCTTTTTCATAGATACGGGTGACGGTCTTTATCTTCATCTCCCTATCAGGCAACTTCATGGCAATGCGCACTGCCTCCCCATCGGCAGGACTGGCCGCCTCCACTGCAAGCAGCAGATAGGTCTTCTTGTTGTTGGCGATGTCGCCGCCGATAGGCTTGCCGAAGGTGATGGAGTCGCCGAATGTGTCAAGCCAATCGTCCTGAATCTGAAAAGCCAGACCGAGGTTGACTCCGTAATCATACATCTTGCGTGCATCCTTCTCGCCGGCTCCGCCGATGATGGCGCCAATCTGGAGGGCTGCCCCAAGCAGAGCACCCGTCTTGAGAGAGATCATCTCAATGTATTGCTCGAGAGTGACATCATCGCGCGTCTCGAAATCCATATCCAGTTGCTGGCCTTCATAGACATTGAGGGCCATTGCGTTGAAGACATCACTGACAGTGCGAAGCACATTGTCGTCCACTTTAGTGGCATAGATGTTGGCGAGTGTCAACATTGTGTCGCCGGAAAGTATGGCGGAATTGATGCCGAATTTAGCATGAACACTCGGACGGCCCCGACGCACTTCTGATTTATCCATCACATCGTCATGAAGCAATGTGAAATTATGGAAGAGCTCGATGGCCAGAGCAGCGTTCTCTGCCTTCTCCGCTGCCTTGCCGAAAGCGTCAGCCGCCATCAGGGTCATGACCGGACGAAGACGTTTCCCTCCGGCCGAAAGGGCATATCGGATGGGGTTATAGAGATTGGGGAACTTATCCTCGGGGAGTGCAAGAGCCTTGATGAGGCCTTCAACATCGGATGTATATTCGGAAACTGCTTTCATCTTAATTTAATGTGTATGTTGGCCATGCCCGCAGGACATGACGGATTAAAAAAAGTTACATGACGTCCAGGCTCACTGAAGTAGCCGGATTTTCTATATAATCAGGACAAGCCTGATCACTCATAATTGATGAAACGCTTGTAGATATCCTCCGGAAGATCCTTGCCATGGTCGAGATCAAGGACAGTGTGGAAACCTACGATGAAGCGCTTATAAGTCTCAGTATCGGAGCCACAGGCTTTCTTGAACTCCCGGAGCTCCGTCTCCACCTGATCCGCAGTCATGTTCTTATCGCGGATGGAGCGCACGTAGTCAAGACCGAGAGCATAACCCAGGCCCTGCGCATCATGCTGACCGCCGAGGGCATAGAGTTTCATTCTGTCAGGAAGAGGCTGAACTTCGACATATCGGTCATACTCTGAGGAGAATGTGGCGAGATCATCATTCTTGAGATTCTCATACGCATAGAGGGTAGCTTCCGTGAATTTGTCAATCTTCACCCCGGGGATTCTCCCGAGGGCAGCGTCACAGATGAAACGCGCGACAGAATCCGCCGAGGCATGCTGCATAACGTAAGCCACCTTCTCTCCATCCGGCAGACTGCTGAAATCCTTTGGGAAATCGCCACCGTCGCCCTTTCCCTTGCCACAACCGGCCAGCAATAGCATGGAGGCAGCTCCCAAAACTACTGTTAACTTCCTAACCGAAAAGCACTTAAACGCCATCATTATCTATTGGTTATGAATGAATCCATCGGGAAAAACCTCCCGATACCCTTAAATTTTTCACAAAATTAATAAAAAAATACGGGAATCTTATTGTAGAATCAAATAAAAGCATTAACTTTGCAGCGTCAAAACGAAGGACAGCAGTCTGCACGCCCTGACTTCAGCATCCGGCGGCTCCCCCAACGGACGCAAATGAGACTCAAACGGACCGCCACTCCCCTTCCGATTGACAGACATACGACATTAGGAGTGATGCTCGAGTGGCTGAAGAGGCACGCCTGGAAAGCGTGTATACGCCAA
>CAZPQD010000019.1:0-31436 GCA_964588625.1 uncultured Sangeribacter sp.
CCTAAGGTCTCTAAAGTCTCTAAAGTCTTTAAAGTCCTTAAAGTCCTTAAAGTCTCTAAGGTCTCTATAGTCCTTAAGGTCCTTAAAGTCCCTAAGGTCTCTAAAGTCCTTAGTACCCCACTAAAAAATAAGAAGTCAGCCGCGCCCCAGCGCGGCTGACTTCTTATTTTCCGGATGCTGCCTATGCAGTAGTTAGTATTCTTCCGGTCCGGACGCGAAGAATCGCGTCCCTACTTGATTATAATCATGATCAGGCCATCCTCCGGATTGACACCATATTTCTCGCATGTCTCCGGATCCTTATGCACTGTCATCGACTTCACGTCCTCCGACTTGAGAGTAGAGGGTAGGGCATCATACACCTTTCCATCTATCAGATACGAGGGATGACCGTTCTTTTCTTTCTGTGGAGCAGACTCTGACGCTTCAGCACCCTTGGCTTCCACCTTGGAAGTCTTGGCTTCTAACTTGAAGGAGATGGGAATGGTGAAGTAGGAGGCCACCGGGATGCCTTTGTTTTTCGCCGGTGTCCATGCAGGCATGGAGTTCACTACCCTCACTGCCTCAGTGTCAAGTTCCGGATCGACGCCACTGACCACTTCGGCGCCGCTTACACGGCCATCTTCGCCGATAATGAATTTCACTATCACACGACCCTCGATTCCAGCTTTGGCTGCATTCTCCGGATAATGTATTGCTGATCCCAGATACTTCATCAGGGAAGCCATTCCTCCGGGAAACTCTGCCATCTGCTCAACGGCAGTGAACACTTCTCTGGAGTCTTTCTCACTCTGGATGGCAGCCTCCGTGGTTTCCGTTGTCGCTGCCGAAGTTGCAGCCGCAGATACTGCCGCCGTAGCTACCGGTAGCTTGGAAATTTCTCCGGTTGAAGAAATTTCCGTAATTTTGCCGACGGATTGAGGAGCGTTCTCGTTCTTCACCGAAAGTCGGTCCATCACTGCAGCCACTGCAGGAAGCTGCATCATAGCCAGCCCAGCTGCAAAGGCCGGCACCACCAGCAGCGCACTCAGGCGGCGCATGGTGGAAGGATTCTGTTTGTCAAACATAGTAATACGGTTTTTAAGTTTACTATTATTAAGGCTGTTGGCCAGTGTGTGGAAGCGCGAGCCAACAGCTTTTTCTATCAACATTCTCTTATATTCCCCAAGGTCCATACCGCTATCCGCCACAGCAGCGTCCGCCTGATACTCATGCACCTTCCTCAGTTCTTTCCTCATCAGCCACGCTGCAGGGTTATACCACTGCAGGGCAATAACCGCCTGTGCTAAGATAAGATCGATCCAGTGACGGCAGCGCAGATGTTCCCTCTCATGGGTCAGCACCAACTCCCCCTCAGCCTCATAATCCTCACGACTCATCACGATATATCTTCCCCAGCTGAAAGGACTGCCTGCTGCAAGCTTCGATTTCCATGTGCCCTCCTTGTAATCATCAAAACCGTTATCACCCTGGCCCTCCTTGTGATCATCACAACCGTTATCCCCTTGGCCCTCCTTGTGATCATCAAGAAGCACCAACTTAAAACCATCGCACTCAATCTTCTTTCCACTCCTCAACGACAGCCGGAGCATTACGATACTGAGGATCAAGTAAAGAACCATCCCTCCCGTGATAACGAGATAGCCGATGTTGACATATCGTAGAAGCTCATTAAGGAGAAAATCCTGATGATCAAAATCGGTAGCAAAGCCCTGCGACTGCAGTCCCTCGATCTCCACGACTCCGAAATCAGCGGAATTAGGAAAAACTGGCTGCGGAGAGGGGAGAGCCAACATAATGGCAGGGATTATAAGCGATGCCGCATAGATTGAAAGCAGCACCGCGCGATTGAGCGCATGCTGACGCTGATCAGCCAAAAATAGCCGATAAACCAGATACCCGCACATCAGCAGCACCGCTGAATAAATCGAATAGATAAGCATATCTTTTAAGGGTTTTAATAATGAGGAATGAGGAATGAGGGATGAGGAATGAGGAATGAGGGATGAAGAATGAGGAATGAGGAATGAGGAATGAGGAATGAGGGATGAGGAATGAGGAATGAGGGATGAGGAATGAGGGATGAGGAATGAGGGATTGTAGGGTCGCGGCATGCAGCTGCTTGTTCTTTGTATGCGTCAGCCGGTTTGTCGCAAGGTGAAGGGTCCGTCCCAAGAATCCGCCCAAGAATCCGCCCAAGAATCCGCCCAAAAATTCCTAATTCCTAATTCCTAATTCCTAATTCTTTCGTTTCTTCTCCACCAACTCAATGATCTCCTTCAACTCTTCCACAGAAATCTTCTCCTCTTCCGCAAGGCAGGACACCACATTCTTATAAGAATTACCGAAATAATTCCTGATCACTTCCGCCAGCGTCCGGCTCCGGAAATCCTCCTCCCGAGCCAGTGCATAGAACTGATGAGAGCCACCCATCACACGATGACCCACATAACCCTTACCTTCGAGAATCCTCACGGTAGTGGCAAGCGTATTGAAATGAGGTTTTGGATCGGGATACAGATCAAGCATCTCTCTGACGAAAAGCTCACCATGCTGCCAAAACATCTGCATCAGCACCATCTCCTTCTCAGTGAGCATCTGCTTCTTCCTTCCAGCTTTCATATCTTTTCTTTATTTCTTGTTTTTGTTAAGAAGAAATTCTCTACCTATCATGAAATTTCCATAATCGCGTAAGCATATAGCATCCTTAGAGTCCTTAGAGTCATAAGAGTCCTTAAAGTCTTTAGAGTCCTTAAAGTCCATGATTCTCATCGACACGGCAAAGTTAAAACTAAAAAATTAATTATGCAACTAATTATTTAGTTTTTTCAAAAAAATTCTTCCCAGCTTCCGTCCCCGGTGCCACCCAGACCGGAAGGAGTGCTCTCCCGAGCGCTTCAACACCGTCCCTATAGTCCTAAAAGTCTTTTACGTCCTTAAAGTCCCTATATTCTTTAAGATCCCTAAAGTCCTTACTCCAGTGTCGTCGGCACTGCCCCGGAGGGGCAACACTTCGGTAAACCGGGTACGAAGTGCCTGGCCTGATACTCAGCAAGTTATACCCCCGCTCGGCCGCGCTTGCGCGGCTGAGCAGGGGTATTTTCTTTCATCGTCCAATTCCACGGGTTTCACCCGCGGTTAACCAAAGTTTAGCCCCGCCGGGGCTGCCGCCTCGTCCCATCACTACTGGGCCTTCTCTTCCTTCCTGTCGAGCTTGAATGTGATGGGAAGCGTGAAATAAGATACAACTGGTTCTCCATTGTTTTTGCCAAGGTAGCTTTTGCCCGGAACCCATTTAGGCATGGATTTTATTATCCTCAAAGCCTCAGCATCCATCTCTGGATTTATACCCCGGTATACCTTAGCTTCCTTTATCTCCCCTTCTGTTCCAATAATTAACTTCACAACAACCCGGCCTTCGATTCCAGCCTTCGCAGCACTCTCAGGGTATCGTAGATTCTCCTTGATAAACTTCATGCAAGCCGCTTGACCTCCGGGAAACTCCGCCGGAGTTTCATATTCACCCCAGACTACCTCATGTTCTTGAATCTCTTCCAGAGCTTCCTCCACTTCTTTCATACTTTCATCCCCCGACTCGGTTGTCAAAATTTCCGGATTCTCCGGCAATTCAACTTCAGCTTTCAACGGAAGAGCCGAAATAATCGTCCAACCCAAAAACGAACTCAAGCAAAACCTCATGAAGAATTCATTCTTATTAGCCATATCAATGTTACATTTGTTTCTAAAAAAGCCGATTCATATAAATCTTTAACGACATTAGGCTCTTTATAGTCTTCTATCCAAATCAAAATAGATCTTCGCATATCGCCCCATTGTGTCCTCGGCGCCCGGGAGGAGCGCTCTCCCGAGCGCTTCAACACCGTCCCTATAGTCCTAAAATGTCTTTTACGTCCTTAAAGTCCCTATATTCTTTAAGATCCCTAAAGTCCTTACTCCAGTGTAGTCGGCGCTACCCCGGAGGGGCCTCCCCTTCGGAAACCGGGTACGAAGTGCCCGGCCTAAAACGCAGTAAGCTATACCCCTGCTCAGCCGCGCTTGCGCGGCTGAGCAGGGGTATTTTCTTTCATCACCATGACCACGGGTTTCACCCGCGGTTAACCAAAGTCAAGCCCCGTCCGGGGCTGCCGCCACTGCACATCGAAGACAACATACCGCCACTGCACATCGAATACAACATACCGCCACTGCACATCGACGACCGGCCGGCATTGAAGCGGTAGGGAGACCACTCCTCCCAGTCTGGGCGGTTCCTCCAGACTCTCGAGCAGACCACTTACATCGCGCCAGCGATGTTGACTTCTCACTTGGCACTCGCACCTTGTCACAAATTTCGGCACTCGTCCCCAAAAAGAGCATAGCCCAGCGATGTTCTTTTGTCCTTTCCATTATTTTTACTAATTTTGCATATGTAATGAGTCCCGCGATACGTGGTGCCTCGGAGGAGGACTTTCACCGGGTATTGGGTGGCTCGTTTTTCGAAAGGCGTTTACTCGACGCTTGATTCTTGGCTCTTCGAAACCTGAGAAATTTTGAATTTGCAACCAAGAGTGAAGCAATTGTAGACGCCCTACGGGTACGTTTATGTGCTTTCCCCTTCAGAATCTTTCATCCTGAGGTGGGATTACTGCATATACATGCCTCGCGGGGTGCCTCTACCATTGCTCGTTCTGTTGCAATGGTTTTCTCAGGGCCTTGAAGAGCGGAATGAGCAAGGGTGTGGCTCCCGCTTTTCTTTTGTCTTTATCCAACACCCCTTACGCCATACCGGAGTCAATGGCTGTGATAGCTTAACGACCGACGGTGGCTTACCCCTTGATCGATAATATCAACCGAACCCTGCGCGACGACTTGAAGACTACCATCAAGCCGGGGAGCCGTGTGTCGATTGCCGCCGCCAGTTTTTCGATCTATGCTTTCCAGGAACTGAAGGACCAACTAAAGGCCATCAAGGAACTGCGCTTTATCTTCACTTCCCCCTCTTTCGTCACTGAAAAAGTGGATAAGCAACGCCGCGAGTTCTATATCCCGCGTCTCAACCGCGAACGCTCCCTCTTCGGCTCGGAGTTCGAGATCAAGCTACGCAATGAACTATCCCTCAAGGCTGTGGCAAAGGAATGTGCCGACTGGATCCGGCAGAAGGTCTGCTTCAAATCCAACCGCACCGACCAGCAAATGATGGGTTTCGTCAACGTTGACGAGGTAAATTACATGCCTATCAACGGATTCACTACTGTCGACCTCGGTTGCGAGCGCGGCAACAACGCCTACCAGTTTATCCAGCGCACCGACGCTCCCGCCTCCCGTTTCTTCCTCAACCTCTTCGATGAGGTCTGGCACGACAACGCCCGACTCCAGACAGTCACGGAGCAGGTGCTCGACAATATCTCTAACGCCTATCGCGAAAACTCCCCGGAGTTCATCTATTTCTTCACCCTCTACAATATCTTCAACGAATTTCTCGAAGATATTTCCGAAGATGTGCTCCCCAACGAGGCCACCGGTTTCAAGCAGAGTGCTGTCTGGAACAAGCTCTACAGTTTCCAGCGCGACGCCGCCCTTGCCATCATCAACAAACTCGAGAAGTATAACGGCTGTATTCTCGCCGACTCTGTCGGTCTGGGCAAGACCTTCACGGCCCTCTCAGTAATCAAGTATTACGAAAACCGCAATAAGTCGGTGCTCGTGCTCTGTCCGAAAAAACTTCATGACAACTGGGTCACCTACCGCAGCAACTACAAGAACAACCCGCTACTGGCCGACCGTCTCCGTTACGACATCCTGTATCATACCGATCTCTCCCGGAAGTCGGGCGTCAGCAACGGTCTCGACCTCGAGCATATCAACTGGGGCAACTACGATCTGGTGGTGATCGACGAAAGCCATAACTTCCGCAACGGAGGTAAAATCACTACGGATGAGAACGATGAGAATCCACGCGAAAACCGCTACTTGCAACTGATGAATAAGGTGATTCGCGATGGAGTGAAGACCAAAGTGCTCATGCTCTCGGCCACGCCGGTCAACAATCGCTTCAACGACCTGCGAAACCAGCTTGCCTTAGCTTACGAAGGAGATTCCTCCCGATTAGATGCGTTACTCTCCACCAACACTTCTCTCGAAGAGATCTTCCGCCAGGCTCAGACCGCTTTCAACCGTTGGTCGAAGCTTCCGGCCGAAGAACGAACCACGAGTGCGCTACTCGATATGCTGAGCTTCGATTTCTTTGAGGTGCTCGACAGCGTCACCATAGCACGCAGCCGCCGGCATATCGAGCAGTATTACGACACTGCCGACATCGGAAAATTCCCAGAACGACTAAAACCGATCTCTCTGCGGCCTACACTCACCGACCTGCCTAAGAGTGTAGGTTTCAACGACATCTTCCGTAGTGTCAGCGAACTGAACCTCGCCATCTATACCCCCTCCGATTTTATTCTCCCCAGCCGGCTCGAGAAATATATCGAGGCACGCGATGACCGCCGGCTCAGCAATCTCTCCCGTTCGGGGCGCGAGCAAGGTATCCGCAAACTGATGAGCATAAATCTGCTCAAGCGTCTGGAAAGCTCCGTCAATTCTTTCCGTCTTACGTTAGAGAGGATCCGTAAGTATATTGCGAAGACTGTCGAGGCTATTGATGCTACGGCTGCCCGTCAGTCGATGCCAACCGTAGTGGCTGACTTCGATTTCTCTTACGGTCTTGACTTCGACGAAAGGGAAGACTCGGTGTTCATCGGCAATAAGAAGACCAAGATTTCCCTCGAAGATATGGATTATATCCAATGGCGCAATTATCTTGCGTCCGACCTTGCAACCCTCGACTCTCTGCTCGCAATGCTCGCCGATGTCACTCCCCGGCATGACACCAAACTCCAGACCCTCCTCAGCGTCATCAAGGAGAAGATATCAAATCCCATCAACGGTCAGAACAAGAAGGTGATAGTCTTTACGGCCTTTTCCGACACCGCCCAGTATCTCTACGATAACCTCGCCTCGCTGATCAAGGAAAAGACGGGTCTCAACACCGCCCTCGTCTCGGGCGACATTGAGGCTCGCAGTACGTTGAAATTGCGCGAAAAACTGGATTTCAACAAGGTGCTTACCCTCTTTTCTCCCATCTCGAAGGATAAGGCTACCCTTTATCCCAACCTCCACGAGGAGATCGACATCCTGATCGCCACGGATGTAATCTCTGAAGGTCAGAACCTCCAGGATTGCGACTATCTCATCAACTACGACATCCACTGGAATCCCGTGCGCATCATCCAGCGGTTCGGGCGTATCGACCGTATCGGTTCGCGCAACGAAAAGATTCAGCTCGTCAATTTCTGGCCCGACATGGACCTCGACGACTATATCAACCTGAAAGGTAGGGTAGAGGCCCGCATGAAGGTGTCGGTGCTGACCGCCACCGGCGACGACAATCCCCTCTCGGCCGAAGAACAGGGTGATTTGAAATACCGTCGCGACCAACTCGAACGTCTGAAGGAGGAGGTGGTGGATATCGAGGAGATGAACAGCGGTGTGTCGATCATGGACTTGGGGCTCAACGAGTTTCGACTCGACCTGCTTGACTACATGAAGCAAACCCACGACATCGAGCACACCCCGTTGGGTCTTCACGCCATCGTACCATCCTCGGCCTATGCTCCTTCCGGTGTCATCTTCGTGTTGAAAAACCGCAACAACGATGTCAATATCGACCGCAAAAACCGGCTCCATCCCTTCTACCTCGTCTACATCTCTGCTGAATCTGAGATAGTGGTCGACCATCTCGACCCCAAAGGCCTGCTCGACAGGATGCGACAGCTATGCCGCGGTAGGGTAGAACCGCTTCCCGAGCTCTGTCGGCGGTTTAACGCCGAGACCCGCGACGGTCAACGGATGGGCACCTACTCCCGTCTTTTGGGCGACGCCATCTCCTCCCTCATCAAAGTCAAAGAGACCAGCGACCTCTTCTCCTTCCTCGACGGCGAAACCTCAGCCCTCTTCGGCAACGACCTCCACGGCCTCGACGACTTCGAACTGATCTGTTTCCTCATAATCAAATAGCCTATGCTCGGTCTCCCAACATCCACCGAAGTCAAACGTCAGCTTCCCAAATCTCAGCTCTACAAGCAGCTGAATTGGACGGCATCGCAACAGAAAAATTTCGATGCGGATGTGTCGCGTCTTGACTTCGTGAACTGGATCTCGCCGCGTACAATGCCCGCTATCGCCACCGGCAATGAAGTCAAAGAGATCTTTGTGGTGGAGGTTACGCTCAAACAGCGGGACTTCGACCCGAAGATGATAACCCTTCTTGCCAAAAGCATCCCCCAGCGGATCGTCTATTTGCTTCGGTTTGAGGAGGAGGGGGTACTCGCTGTGTATCACACGAAATTATTCACCTCCACTTGGCAGACATGGCACGCCATGTCCCTACAGGGAGTAACTGGCCTCAACCTCGACACCATCTGGGAAAACATCGTCTCCTCAATCGGAGATTTCTCCGTTGAGGCAGACAAAAATCTCAACGAGCAAATCAAGGTTGACGAGGAAAGCGCCAAACTTGAACGGCAGATCGCTTCGTTGGAACGCCAGATGAACGCCACCAAACAACCGCGCCGTAAACGCGAACTATATAGAATGATTCAGACTCTACGTACGGACATGGCGTGCCATGTCCGCAACACTGATCCTCCGGATTCATGATAATTTTATTCGTGGAGTCTACGATGGAAACAAAATCGCTGAATAAATCATCCATAGCCCTACGAATAGGGAAAATGACTGTTTCGCAAAATTACAAACAACATAAATGGAAAAACTTAGAATGAAAACTCCTGACGTTGCGGATGGCAATGTGGCAAAGATAGCCGCATTGTTCCCTCACTGCGTCACAGAGCGAAAAGGGAAGGACGGCACACCCGAACTTGCCATCGACTTCGACAAACTGAAGGAGGAGTTGTCGAAGGAGATAATAGATACTGGCGAGGAACGCTACCAGTTCACGTGGCCCGACAAACGTGTAGCCTCCCGTCTTGCCAACACTCCAACTACAAAAACACTTCGCCCGGACGTAGATGCCTCCGAGCAATTCTGGACAACACAAAACCTTTATATTGAGGGAGATAACCTTGATGTATTGAAGGTGCTACGCGAGAACTACCTCGGCAAAGTCAAGATGATCTACATCGATCCCCCTTATAATACGGGAAGTGATTTCGTTTACAATGACGAATATTCCATTCATAATGAAAAGTATAAAAATAAGGAAGTTGATTGGGAAGGTATATACGAGGAAAAGGAGGATTCAATAGGATTAGGAGTAAGGAGTGGCCAGTTTGATGAAGACGGAAACCAACTCCTTGATCCCATGCAACGCAACACCGAGAGCAACGGTCGCTTCCACACCGACTGGCTCAACATGATCTATCCACGTCTGAAAGTCGCCCGCGACCTGCTTGCTGAAGATGGAGTTATCTTCATATCTATTGATGATAACGAACAAGATAATCTGCGTAAAGTTTGTGATGAAATTTTTGGCGGACAAAATTTCATCGCCCAACTTATTTGGGAGCGTGCATTTGCGCCCAAAAATGATGCAAAGTTTATTTCCAATAGTCATGACTATGTGGTAATGTATGCACGGAACATTAATCACTTCAAAATAGGTCGTTTACCTCGAACAGCAGAAGCGGACGCTCGCTATTCTAATCCTGATAATGATCCAAGAGGGGTTTGGCAGTCTGATAATTTAACGGTAAAAACATACTCTAAGTCGGGGGACTATTCTATTACAACACCTTCTGGAAGAATTGTTAATCCTCCCTCGGGAAGTTGTTGGAGACTCTCAGCTGAGACTTTTGCTGAAAGAGTTAGAGACAACCGTATCTGGTTCGGATCTGATGGTAACGGTGTCCCACGAATAAAAAGATTCCTTTCGGAGTTAAAATTTGATGGGATGGCTCCTACTTCCGTTCTGTTTTATAAAGAAGTTGGACATAGTCAAGAAGGCTCACAGGAGGTAATTAAACTTATGGATGCAGGTGTTTTTGATGGTCCGAAACCTTTGCGACTTATGGAACGTTTGCTGACACTTGCTAATCTTGACGATGACTCGATTGTCTTAGATTTCTTTTCGGGTTCCGGTTCTATGGGCCACGCAACAATGAAATACAACGTTGACAAGAATAAGCATTGTAAATTTATTCTTGTGCAGCTTCCTGAGAAAACAGATGATAAAGCAAAGAAAGCTGGTTATGAGACTATCTGTCAAATCGGTGAGGAACGCATACGCCGCGCTGGTAAGAAAGTCAAGGAGGAGTTGGAAGAAAAAATAAAAGAAAAACTTGTAAAGATTGAAGTCACTTCTAAGAAATTAGAAGAGTTGAAAGAGAACGAAAACAAGAAAAAGAAAACAATGCTTTTCTCTGAGGAAGAAGAACCTGAAATCAATAGATTAGAAGAGAAAATACAAATCCTGCAAGAAGAAAAAATAGATCTTACTGCTCGTAAAAATGGTCTTGATATCGGTTTCCGAGTCCTCAAACTCGATTCGTCGAATATGGAAGATGTGTTCTACACCCCTGAAGACTTCAAAGAAGCTGACCTGTTTAACTACGTTGATAATGTGAAGGACGGTCGCACTCCGCTCGACCTGCTCTTCCAGGTGATGCCGGAACTCGGTATAGAGCTGTCGGCGAAGATAGAGGAGAAGGAGGTGAACGGCAAGAAGGTGTTCTTCGTGGATGACACCTACCTGATCGCCACCTTCGACACCGACGTCAACGAATCCACCATCACGGCCATCGCCAAGATGAAACCCCAGTACTTCGTGATGCGCGATGCCTCCGCCGCCAACGACAACGTCCTCGACAACTTCGAGCAAATCTTCCGCCACTACTCCCCCGACACTATCAGGAAAGTTTTGTAAATGACTCCCTCCCCGTGCGGACATGGCGCGCCATGTCCCTACAAGGGGACTGACACCCCAAAAAATAATTACCTAAAATACCAAAAGCAGAGGAAAAAGTGTTATATAGTATATTGTAAAGAAAACTAAGGAATGTCAGAGCAAGAGTTCAAATCGTATAGACTTGTCTCCATGTCGGAGCCTTCTGATGAGATGTTGGCCACTTTAATGGAAAGGGCAGCCTCTGAGGTTAAGGAGAGCAACAGAGAATCAGATGAGATTTTCTTTGCCAACCTACGCAATGCAGCCTCTTCCATTAGAACTTCACGTCAAACAGGAAGTTAATTTGTCTCTTCGGTTATGCGCAAGGATGGACATAGACCTGTACTAATAGTGATTGCCGGCCCAAATGGTTCGGGCAAAACCACTGTTACTGGCCAATTACTTAAAAGTGATTGGCTGGAGGATGCTGTCTATATTAATCCAGATAATATAGCCGAAGAGAAATTTGGAGACTGGAACTCGCTGGAGGCAGTGAGAAAGGCAGCCATTTATTGCTCTGAAAAGCGTGAAGAATGTCTAAGCAAAAATAAGAGCCTGATTTTTGAGACAGTGATGTCTGCCCCTGATAAGCTTGATTTTATCCGTAGGGCTCTCCAGCAAGGCTATTTTGTAAGACTTTTCTTTATCTCTACCTCTAATCCCACGATTAATGCGGCAAGAATTGCTCGTAGAGTGATGAAAGGAGGTCATGATGTTCCCATTTCTAAGATCATTTCTCGTTATACCAAATCAATACTTAACTGTATTGACATAGCATTAGAGGTGGACCGACTATACGTTTATGATAACTCAGCCGATGATCAGCCTCTCCAGCCTCTCTTCCGTCTCTCCAACGGTGTTTTAGGTAAAATGTATGTAGATTCCCTGCCCGAATGGGCTTCCAACATTTTACCCAACAATGAAACTGAAATTCAAGATACAAGGTTACCAGACTGAGGCGGTGAAGAATACGACCGATGTGTTTGTCGGTCAACCGAACCGTGACAAGTCGAAGTATCGTCGCGATCTGGGCCGCATGACTGCCGATACGTTCAAGGAGATGACTGACGATGACGGCTATCGCAATGCTGATGTCGAACTATCCCCGGAACAGCTTCTCGAAAACCTTCACGCTGTGCAGTCGGCGGCCGGTGTGCCGCTCTCAAAATCCCTCGCTTCGGGTGCTGGTATGGGTGGCGTGAATCTCGATATCGAGATGGAGACGGGCACTGGCAAGACTTACGTCTACATCAAGACGATGTTTGAGCTAAACAAGCTTTACGGTTGGTCGAAGTTCATCATAGTCGTGCCGAGCATCGCCATCCGAGAGGGTGTGGCGAAATCTTTCCGTATGTTGGAGGATCATTTCATGGAGCAGTATGGGAAGAAAGCCCGTTGGTTTGTCTACAACAGTTCAAACCTCAATCAACTCGACCAATTCTCGCAGGATGCAGGTCTGAATGTGATGATCATCAATACCCAGGCGTTTGCCGCCTCGCTGAAGGAGGGGGGACGCTCGAAGGAGAGCCGTATCATCTATTCGAAGCGCGATGATTTTGCCTCGCGCCGTCCCATCGATGTGATTGCCGCCAACCGGCCCATCATCATCATGGATGAACCCCAGAAGATGGAGGGTGCGGCCACACAGACTGCCCTCAAGAAATTCAATCCTCTATTCCAGCTCAACTACTCCGCCACACACCGCACGAAGCACGACACTGTCTATGCCCTCGACGCGTTGGATGCCTACCGCGAACGACTCGTAAAGCGCATCAAGGTGATCGGGTTTGAGATGCGCAACCTGCGGGGCACGAGTGGCTACATGTATCTCGACAATATCCTGCTTTCACCCTCTCAGCCGCCGCAGGCGCGAATCTGTATTGAGGTGAAGAGTGCTTCCGGCGAACCGCGACGTATCTACAAGAAATTTAATGTCGGCGACTCGCTTTATGCTGAGTCAAATGAGATGCAGCAATACCGCGGGTTCGACATCACCGAGATTTTCCCGGGCTCTGCCTCACAACCGACTGCCTACGTCTCTTTTTCCAACGGTCAGACGCTACGCAAGGGGGAGGTGGTGGGCGATCAGAACCTGCTGCATCTCCAGCGTGTGCAGATCCGCGAGACTATCAAGGCTCATTTCGAGAAGGAACGGGAACTATTCAACCGCGGAATTAAATGCCTCTCGCTTTTCTTCATCGATGAAGTGGCCAAATACAGGCAATATGATGCCGACGGCAACCCCGTGAAGGGTATCTTCCAGAAGATTTTCGAGGAGGAGTATGAGGCAATCAGGAAGGAGGAGTTGGGAAACAGGAATTTGTTTGAGGATAGAGACAATTCAGGACTTTCGGACTATGAGAAATATCTGATGAACCTTCCCGCTGAAAAGACCCACCGGGGTTATTTCTCCATTGATAAGAAGGGGAAGATGGTGGAGACGAAGACGAAACGTGGCAGCGATGTAAGTGAGGAGGCCTCGGATTATGATCTTATCCTGCGCGACAAGGAGAGGTTGCTCAGTTTCGACGAACCCACACGCTTCATCTTCTCACACTCCGCACTGCGTGAGGGGTGGGACAATCCCAACGTGTTCCAGATCTGCACGCTCCGCCATAGCGATTCCACGACGGCGAAGCGGCAGGAGGTGGGTAGCGGTCTGCGTATCGCCGTCGATAAGGATGGTGTGCGCCAGGATAAGGAACTTCTGAATGAGGATGTGCATAAGGTGAATGTTCTGACGGTGATCGCCAATGAGAGTTATTCTGACTTCACCGACGCGCTGCAACGTGAGACACGCGAGGCGCTGCGTGATCGTGCCGTGAAAGCCTCTACCGCTTACTTCACCGGCAAGACAATCACTGTGGAGGGTCAGCCACATGAAGTCACTGACCGTGAAGCGAGCCGCATAATGGTCTGGCTCGAAGACAATGACTATATCGATGCCGAAGGTAACATCACAGAGAAATACCATGCTGATGTTGCGTCAGACGCAGTGGCACCCTATGGCAAGCATCTTGAGCCAATGGCGGAAGGGGTGACCCGTCTTATTAATTCTATCTTCGATCCGTCGCTGCTCAAGGATATGACAGAGAATGGAGGGAAGACGAAACTGCCCGAACCTCGTCTGAACGCCAATTTCGCCCGGCCGGAGTTTCAGGCACTCTGGAATGCCATCAACCACAAGTATGTCTATACCGTGAGCTATGACAGCGACGAACTGATCGAGAATGCTGTGGCGCATCTCAACAGCAAAGAGCTGACAGTCCGGCAGCTTCGCTATGTGAAGGTGGAGGGAATGCAGGCCAATGAAGAGGTGACGGAGTTTGGCGACACGAAGTCAACATCCCACGAGCTGACCGATGTCTCCACCTCCACTGTGCGCTATGACTTAGTGGGGCAGGTGGCGAAAGGTGCCAATATCACGCGGCGCACCGCCGCCAAGATTCTTAGCGGGATGCAAGCGCAGAAAATTTCCCTCTTCCGCAATAATCCCGAGGAGTTCATCCGCAAGGCGGTACGTATAATACGTGAACAGAAAGCCACGATGATCGTTGACCACATCCATTATCATCTCACCGACGGTAAGCATGACTCCACGATCTTTACCGCCGCGAGCTGCGCTGAGTTCGACAAGGCTGTACGTGCCACGAAGCATGTGACGGAATATGTAGTGTCTGACAGTCAGGGAGAACGCAATTTCGCCCACGACCTTGACGAAGCTTCCGAGGTGGTGGTCTATGCCAAACTTCCCCGCACATTCTCGATACCGACCCCCGTAGGCAACTACGCCCCCGACTGGGCCATCGCCATGCAGAAAGATGGTGTGAAACATATCTTCTTCATAGCCGAGACGAAAGGTTCGTTGCTGAAGATGCAAATCAATGCCATCGAGAACGCCAAAATCGACTGCTGCACCCGGCTCTTCAACGACATCTCCACCGATAAGGTGCGTTACCATAAAGTTACGAGTTACCAAGACCTGCTTGATGAAATGTCAGCCATATCTTAAAGACTGAAAATCGTAATGCTCTGTTGGGACTTGGCGTGCCATGTCCGAAGTGTGAAAAAACACTGTGGCCTTACTCTGTGATAATCAAGGGATGAGGAGAACGTTTGCAAGAATTAACATTGTTGTTTCACGTTTTTAACAAATCCCTATGAACCTATGCTCTTTCTCTTTGTTAAAAAGATTGTAGGGAACAATTCCACTAATTAACCGAAGTATTAATTAACCGAATCATGATCACAGACAAGGTAATCAAAGAGATCTACAAGACGTTCAGCCGTCCGGTGAAGAACACCGACGAGTTGAACCTTGAGTCGCATCTCGCCACTCTGAGCCAGTTTCATAAGCTCAGGCGGGATGGGATTGAGGTGCTTGTGGATGACTTGGAGCCTTTCGATCCTTTCCACAGATTTTTGGTCAGGAATCTCTGCGGCATACTCGAGTTTGACAATTGGGTGGCTTTCGTATTTCCTACCCATATCCTATTCTTCAGCAAGAAAGACAAGCAGATGCAGGTGCATCTCAAGCCCGAAAGCAAACGCAGCATCTTCGACAGGATCTTCGGTTGATCCTTACCGACATATGACAATCAAATATTACGAAGCTCCATAAGGAGCTTTTTTCTTTTCCCCGATTTTTTTGTAATTTTGCACCGTGGCTTATACAGAGCCACCTGTTAGATGAATAAGAAATCTTTATCTCGCCGACACATTTCCCCTACAGTCAGAAATTGGGGTTACCTTGAAAATTGGAAGAGCACAGGCTCCGCACGCTAACTTGACCTGACTTGACGTCCTAATGACACCGCACGCTGACGTGACGGGAACATCTTTCCACTTTCTTAGGGCGTCTTTCTCCCATTATTTTTATTTCCCTTTTTTCTTAAAAATTTTACGTCATGAACAATCTTCGATTGCTCGCGGCGACGCTATTTGTGTCGACCGTTGGCTTCGGAGGCGTTGCATGTGCTCAATCGGTGGTCTCGCTGGAAGAAATCTTCGAGATTGCCGAGACCCAGAGCGTGCATTTGCATCCTTATTTCGCAGCGCAACAAGCCGCCGAGAAAGAGATAGAAATTGCAAAAAACGGAAGATTGCCAGATATTGAAGCCTCCCTTTCCGTAAGCTTCATCGGCGATGGATTCACCACAGCCCGCAATTACTCCGACTATCAGAAGGCGGCGATTCCCCATCTCGGAACAGGTCTGTCGGTCAATGTCACCCAACCTCTTTACACTGGCGGGTCCGTCACTTCCGCGATAGAGATGGCCCGCTTGAAATCTACAGCTGCCCGTTTTACAACTGAGCTGCGAAGGAATAATCTCCGCTTTCAGCTCACAGGACTATATCTTGATATTTATAAGTGCCGAAATTTGGAGAGGGTAGTGGCCTCCAATGTATCTTCTGCCGAGAAGGTGCTTGCTGATATGAAAGTCAGGTTTCAGGAGGGTGTGGCATTGCAGAACGACATCACACGCTACGAACTGCTGCTCGAGAATCTAAAACTGGAGCAGATAAAGCTTGAGAATACCCTCAGCATACTCAACGCAAGTCTTGTCTCTACTGCCGGATTGCCGGAAAATACTATTGTTGTGCCTGATACCACCATTCTTGCAAGGTCCCTCGGGAACGCAGATGCTGAATGGTGGCGAACGGAAGCATCCTCCAATTCTCCCGGACTTAAGCTTGCAGGATCTGGTGTGGAGATTAGTAAAAAGGCTGAGGAACTCGTAAAATCGGAGAAACTCCCTAAAGTCGGCCTTCAGGCATCCTGGACTATGGATGGTCCGATTCTCGTGGAGATTCCTCCCATCAACCGCAATCTGAGCTATTGGTGGGTGGGACTCGGAGTCTCTTATAATCTTTCTTCCCTCTATAAGACCGACAAAAGCCTTACGAAAAGCCGGATAGCCACACGTGAGGCGAAGGAAAGATTTGAAGAGGCAAAGAGCGATCTCGATTTGGACATCAATAACAGTTACGTGAAATATCTTGAGGCCTATGAGGAGCTGAAGACACGTGAGAAAAGTATCGAATTAGCAGAGCGAAATTACACGACGACTTCGCTGAGGTATTCCTCTGACATGGCTCTCATCACAGATATGCTCGATGCTGCCAACGCACGCCTGGATGCCGGCCAGCAACTCGTAAATGCCCGCATCAACATCATCTATTGCTACTATAAACTTCTTTTCCTCGCCGGAAAAATTTAACTCAGTAAATCATGAAACATCGCACAAAGAAAACAATCTCCTATATCCTTACTGCCGTGCTTCTCATCGCAGCCGGCGCATGGATAGCTTCCGGATTCGTCAAATTTGGAAAAGTGGAGTTCACCGACAATGCACAGGTGCACCGTCAGGTGATACCGGTCAATAGCCGCGTACAAGGTTACATCAAGGAGATTCGTTTCTCCGAGTTCCAACCCGTGAAAAAGGGTGATACACTCGTTATCATCGATGATGCCGACATGCGTCTGGCATTGGCAAGAGCTAAAGCTGATTATGCCTCCGCCATAGCCGGGAAGAGTGTTGCCGGCAGGTCAGTGGCAACAGCCTCTGCTGACGTTGCCGTGAGCGATGCCTCCATCTCCGAAGCGAAGGTCTTGATGGAAGACGCGGCAAGCGAATTAAGGAGATATGAGAACCTTCTGGCCGGAGATGCAGTCACTCGCCAGCAATATGACAAGATTAAAACCGATTATGAGGCGAAGAAAGCCCGCTATGAGATGCTTGCACGTAGAAAGACAGCCACTTCAGCGGTAGTGGATGTCACCCGCGAACGTATCTCTCAATCGGAAGCTGCTGTAGAATTGGCCGATGCCCTGGTAAAGACTGCTGAGCTGAATCTTGGTTACACCGTCATATTTGCCCCCTGTGATGGGTTTGCATCCCGCAAGGAGATAGAAGTGGGTCAGTTGGTGCAACCGGGGCAGACCCTCCTTGATGTCGTGGATGCCTCCGATGTGTGGGTAACGGCCAATTATAAGGAGACACAGCTGAGCCATATAGAACCCGGATATAAGGCCGAGATAAAGGTAGATGCTTTTCCTGGCGTGACTTTCAAAGGAATAGTGGAGTCTATCTCTTCTGCCACTGGAGCTGAGCTTTCACTCCTTCCTCAGGATAACTCAGCCGGTAATTTCGTAAAGGTTCGCCAGAGGATACCGGTCAGAATCCGTTTCACGGATAATGACAAGGAGGCTATGGCACGTCTTCGCGCAGGAATGAATGTTGAATGCGAAGTTTTTTATTGAGTCTGAGCTGATATGGCCGACCATCATTTACCCAGCGGACCTTTCGACATTCCGGAAGTGCCCGATTTTGTGCCGAGGCGGTTTAAACCCTGGCTCTTCATCTTCTTCGTGCTTATCATTCAGTTCAGTGGCGGCATCTATCTCGCTGCTGTCACTGATATGGTGGGATCTACAGCTCTGATGCAGGAAGATATCCTGATGGCTGGATATGCCTCTCTTGTGGGGATGAGCCTGAATTTCGCTGTAATGTTCAGGATAAAATTCCGGTTCTCCACCTTCTCCCAGTTAATGGCCACGGGAATCGTGCTTCTGTTGGCAACCTTGATTTGTGCTTTCACCACTAACGTATTCGTCCTCGTCGCCACTTGCTTCATTGCCGGATGGTTCAGGATGCAAGGCACCTTCGCCTGCAACAGCACAATCCAACTTTGGCTTACTCCAGTCAGGGATATGTCTATTTTCTTCTGTTACGTTTATCTTGTTGTCGACAGTGTAATCCAACTCTCGGGCATAGCCTCAGTCTACTCCACTTTCTTCGCATGCTGGGAGTATATGCACTTCCTGATGGCAGGACTTCTCATTGTCATGATGTTGGGAGTACTGATATTCGTAAGGCCTAAGCGTTCCCCGATGTATATTCCTCTGCTTGGAATTGACTGGATAGGTTCCATTCTCTGGGCAGGTGTGTTCCTTTCCTTCACATTTGTTTGTGTCTATGGAGAGTTTTATGATTGGTGGGATGCTCCGCAGATAAGGCTGGTAAGTCTCTTAGGATTGGGATGTCTGGCACTCAATCTCTGGAGGGCTACTTTCCTGCATCATCCCTACATAAGCTTAAAGGCCTTGACAAAAAGAAACGTAGTAAGGGCTACCCTCGTGTATCTGGTTTTCTTCACTCTTTTGGCCACAGAACATGTATTTGAGCATACCTACGCGTCTGCTATACTCGGTTTTGATGAGACCAACACCATTGACATGAATTGGTATGTCTTCATAGGCATCCTCGCAGGCGTTGGATTCACATACTTCACCTTTGCACTGAGGAAGTGGCGCTATAAGACTATGACCGCCATCGGCTTTATGCTTGCCGCTATCTATCTTGGCTGGTTCTATTTTCACTTAGACTATGGTATTGAAAAGGAAGCACTTTTTCTTCCCTTATTCATCAGGGGGGCGTCTTCGGTCATAATTTCGATAGTCTTCCTTACCTCGATAGTGCAGAGCGGACTTCCCTTCATGGTGTTTCCACAGGCGCTGACCGTAAATGGATTCACGGGAGC
Organism: uncultured Sangeribacter sp.; assembly: GCA_964588625.1. Classification (GTDB taxonomy): domain Bacteria; phylum Bacteroidota; class Bacteroidia; order Bacteroidales; family Muribaculaceae; genus Lepagella. The sequence goes on from CAZPQD010000019.1 coordinate 19,502, forward strand.
TGTGATGGGAGCCTGTTTCGGACCGGCTATAGTGGGAGAATGGTTGCGTCACACGATTGCGTCTAATGCAGCATACCTCGGAAGTGCCATTACTGATACTGCTCCTGAGATTTTCCATACCGGTATCCCTGCACTTTATGGTATGGTGCAGGTACAGGCACTTGCAGTTTCACTGAAGGAGATTTATGGGTGGCTGTTGATAATAGCGATCGTGGCTTTCTTCGGAAGTTTACTCTATCCTGGAAAAGTTCGCCCATTTGCAATCTTCCCGAAATGGAGCACAATCCGCAGAGTAATCCGTCACACGGTTAGGATCTTCAGCCGGACACATAAACGTTCAGGAAGAGTGATGCCTTGATATTGAAGTAGACGGCAGCACATTCACAATTTGGTAACATCTGGTAAAAAGGGAAGGACGACCGATAATATCCTCGGTTGTCCTTCCCTTTCGATATGTTGTTTCAGAGTCTTATTTCATAAGGTCGGGAGAGATGCGACTGGAGAGATAAGCGAATATGCTGACGAGAACTGCGAGGATTGCGAATACCCATGCTGTGGAGTGCAGGATATTGCCAAGACCGACGAGAGGAGAAACGGTAGCCCCAACCACGTAGCCGGCAATACCGAGTATCGAAGATGCTTCGCCGGCATCCGAGCGTCCTTCATTCATCGCGAGGGTATTGGTTGTGGAGAATATCAGTCCGAGTCCAAAGAGGATGATGACTGCGAAAACCTCAAAAATCAACAGGCTGTGGATCAGGAAAAGAGCGACAACTTCTCCGGCCACTCCGGCAAGTAATACGAGGCAACCGGCACTCGCCGCTTTCTTCAGCGGATGAAACTTAAGGGCAGCCATGGAGCCGCCGGCCACGAAGAGGGCATTGAAACCGATGAGCAGGCCATAGGTGGTCTGTGACAGACCGTAGTTTGTCTGGAGTATAAACGGTGTGGCAGAAATATAGGCGAAAAGCAGACCGAGTGCCAGGCCTTTGAACGTCACATGAATCATAAACCGATAGTTGCCCAAAAGTTTGGCGTAACCCTTGATGGCGTCGGTCCATTTGCCGTGGGTTCTTGCCTTGGGAGGAAGTGATTCCTTCAGACCGCCGGCAAGCAGCAGGATAATGACTGCGAATGCCGTAAGGAGCAGGAAGACACCCTTCCATCCGAAATGATCGGCCGTCACGCCGCCGATGACCGGAGCAGATGCGGGAGCGATACCGTTGATGCCTCCGATCAAGGCCATTAGTTTGGCGAGATTCCTGCCGGCATAAATGTCAGCGGGGATGGTGCGCGCAAGGAAATAACCGCCGGAGGCACCGATTCCCTGAAAGAACCGACAGATATTGAAGGCATGGATAGTGGGGGAGAAGATACTTGCTACAGCCGCTGAGATGAAAAGTCCGAGCGACCAATAGAGCACAGGCTTACGTCCTACCCGGTCGCTCACCGGCCCGAGTATAAGCTGACCGGTGGCAAGCCCGATCATACCCATTGTCAGACCCATCTGGGCTATCGGCACCGTGCAACCGAAAAATTTGCACATAGCCGGAAGCGAGGGGGTATACATATCATTGACAAACGATCCGAGGGCGCTTATCAATACAAGATAGACAACGAGATAAATGTAATAATGAGGATCGGAGGCAAGCTTCTCAGTCATTGCCGATTGCTGAGCATATTGTGGAGAGGGTTTCTGTGTGGTATTGTTTTCCATAAGTATGTATCTGTAAAGTAGAATCTGTTAATTATAAGTGGAGTAGGCGGAAGCTACATAATTCTAACGCCTCCGGCATTTAGATGGTTTTGATTATCTATTGTTCAGATCAGCTTAGGCTCCGTTCCATAAAAATTTTAGGCTCCGTTCCGTAAAAAAATTCCGGTACTCATCACGAGCACCGGAACCTTCCATGATTAAAATCAATAATTTTCTGGAAATTACTTTCCAATCATTAACCTAATTAACTATATTATAAACATATGAAAGGGTCAATAATATTTACAGACGAAATGCAACAATCCTTGAGACATACTATAACAAAATCTTATAATTGATCGGCGCCTATATTCTCGAGGCCGTTGAAATCATCGTCGTTATAGCCTTCGTTGAACTCATCGTCAAAGATTCCCATATCGAGAGCTGAACCCATGGCGGCGTCAACACTTTTGTCGAACTCCTCCAGATCCATCGTCTGGGCCGGAGGATTTCCCTTGGAGTCAGTACAGACAGCCTTTTCGAGATGCTGGCCGGGAAGGGTATCCTTCAGTTCCATGAAGAAACAGCGGTCAGTGATATAATCAAAGACGAACACCAGACGCTGACCCTCATCCTCGATGATGTCGCCAATGACGGTGTCCTTCATCAGATAGAGGTCCGTGTCGGAGGACGTGCCCATATCCTCGAGCATGATCTCCTGCTGGCGGCTCCAGTCAGTGTCGCAGATAAAGAAGGAGTCGATGCTGTCGACGTTATAGCCTACGCTTTCGAGAATCACCTTCCTCAAGTCAAGGAAGGAAGCATCGGCATCGATCTCATATGCACGGCTGAAATTCTCAGCCTCATCGCTTACCAACTTAAATTTATATATCATAATTTCGGGAGGAATCCTATTACTTTATGATGTCGTAGCGCTTGAATACCTTCTCGATGGCTTCGAGAGAGCGGGTCACCTGTTCTTTGGTATGGGTGGCCATCAGTGAGTAACGGATGAGGGTGTCATGCGGAGCCACGGCGGGGGTTACGACCGGGTTTACGAATACGCCTTCATCGAGAAGATCCTTGGTGACGTGGAAAGTCTTGTAGTCGTCGCGGATGAAGAGGGGAATGATCGGGGTGGAAGTATTGCCGATCTCGCAACCCATCGCCCGGAAATTCTCAAGAGCATAGTGGGTGATGTCCCAGAGGTGCTGCTGGCGTTCAGGCTCGGCAAGGATGATGTCGAGCGCAGCGTTGGCAGCGGCGGTGGCACCCGGAGTGATGCTGGCTGTGAAGATGTAAGAGCGGGAGTGATGACGCAGGAAGTTGGTGATCACCTTGTCGGTGGCGATAAAGCCGCCGAGGGAAGCGAACGACTTACTGAATGTGCCCATGATGAGGTCAACATCATCTGTCACGCCGAAATGATTGGCTGTGCCGCGGCCTCCTTCGCCGAAGACACCGATGCCGTGGGCTTCATCCACCATCACCGAAGCATTGTACTGCTTGGCGAGACGCACGATCTCAGGAAGATTGGCTACGTCGCCCTCCATGGAGAAAACACCATCGGTCACGATAAGCTTAACCTTATCGGGATCGCACTTCTTTAGCTGGGTTTCAAGGGATGCCATATCGTTATGGCGATACTTGAGGTAGTTGGAGAAAGAGAGACGGCGACCCTCGATGATGGAAGCATGGTCCTGCTCGTCAAGGATGATATAATCCTCGCGCCCCGTGAGGGCTGAGACGACACCGAGGTTCACACCGAAACCGGTGCTGTAGATCATGGCGTCTTCCTTGCCTACATATTCTGCGAGGCGTGCCTCCAGCTGCTTATGGATGTCGAGCGTGCCGTTGAGGAAAGGCGAACCGGCCATTCCCGTGCCATATTTCTTGGTGGCCTCCACTGCGGCCTCAATCACTTTGGGGTGATTGGTCAGACCCATGTAGCTGTTGGAACCGAACATCAGGACTTTTTTCCCATTCATTATCACCTCAGTGTTCTGCTCACTGGATATGGGACGGAAATAAGGATAGATTCCCGCTGCCTTGGCTTTCTGAGGAGCGTCGTATTGGGAGAGTTTCTCTTGTAATGGCTTCATAATATCAAGTGTATTTGCTTGCCGACTTGCCGGATGTGAACGCATGCACATGCCCCGGTTTGGCCGGGTTCCGGTCAGAATCAGGCTGCAAATTTAACGAATATTTTGAATTAATCACCAATTTTTTGATTTTTTTCATCCCAAAGACTCCTTTTTGTCCCTTCCTTGAATTTTTTTGAGTCCGGTTTCTATTGGTTGCGGCCAATTTGGCAATGGTATTGTAAATGTGAAAATATGTTAAAGAATTTGAAGTCAGCTATAAATGAATTAACTTTGCGGGCAAATACTCGGGGGTGCCACTCCCGAAGTGCGAACCATGTTTCGCATGGAGGCTGTTGGCTGAGATCACACCCATTGACCTGATGCAGATAATGCTGCCGTAGGAAATGAGTTTCATTTTGTGGAACTGTCGTAAGACAAATTATACACGTACCCGAGTGTAGGCATTGCAAAGGCCAACACCCGGGTATTTTTTGTATCCGTACAAATATAAATCTGAAATGAACATCAACATCAACAACAATCCGACCGCTACCTCTGCGCGGAATCTTGCTGAATTGTCAGAGGAATTGCGACTGCCGGAAATGGGAGTCGCCATTGCCTTAGCCAACAGGAAGGTGCCACGTTCTCAATGGGAAGCAACCTCATTAAATGAGAACGACAGCATCATTATTATCAAGGCCGCTTGCGGAGGATAGAAAATCGCTGTAAATGGATTGAAATACAGGAATTGACAAATGGAACTTATCGAAAAGTTCAGGTTGCAATTCATCTCGCATTGCAATGACCGGTATTCTTACCTTGACTCCGTCAGGCTTGCTCTTGAGGGAGGCTGCCGCTGGATACAGCTTCGCATTAAGGAAGCCTCGGATGAGGAGGTCAGCCCTTTGGCTGCGGAGGCTAAAGAGTTGTGTCGAAGATACGGGGCAACTTTCATCATTGATGACAGGGTGCGACTTGTGAAGGAAATCCAGGCTGACGGGGTGCATCTTGGAAAAAACGATATGCCACCTGCCAAGGCGAGGGAATTATTGGGCAACAGATTCATAATCGGAGGCACTGCCAACACATTTGTGGATATCAAGGCATTGGCGGCAGCCGGAGTGGATTATATCGGTTGCGGACCCTTCCGCTTCACCACAACCAAGAGGAATCTTGCACCAATCCTGGGGATGGAAGGTTATCGGGAGATTATCACGAGGATGAGGGACGCCGGTATTGAACTGCCTATTGTGGCGATAGGAGGAATAACCGCCGAAGATGTTCCCGGATTGATCTCCACCGGTCTCTCGGGGATAGCAGTAAGCGGAGCCATCCTGAATGTCCCGGATCCCACTGAAGAAGTGAAACATTTAATCTCTATCCTAAAATCATCCTTCTGAATGAAAGAATAGATGGCTGATTTGTATGAAAGATTCATCAAACACAAGAAAAAATCAAAAGAACAATGGACAAATTGATAATAGCAGGCAGAGATTTTGAATCCCGCCTGTTTCTCGGGACAGGAAAATTCAACAACAATGATGTAATGGCCGAGGCCATACAGGCGAGTGGCACGGAGATTGTGACTGTCGCCATGAAGAGAGTGGAGCTGGACGACAAAGAGGATGAGCTCCTTTCCCATATCGTGCGGAAACCCGGAATACAGTTGCTTCCGAACACGTCGGGCGTGCGCAATGCCGAAGAGGCTGTCTTCGCAGCCCAGATGGCACGTGAGGCATTCGGCACAAATTGGCTTAAACTTGAGATTCATCCTGATCCTCGCTATCTGCTTCCCGATTCAGTAGAAACGCTGAAGGCTACTGAGCAACTGGTGAAGATGGGGTTCGTTGTGCTTCCCTATTGTCAGGCCGATCCCACTCTTTGCAAGCATCTCGAAGAGGCGGGAGCCGCCACTGTCATGCCGCTTGCCGCTCCAATCGGTACCAACAAAGGACTGCGCATGAAAGATTTCCTGCAGATCATCATAGAGCAGGCTACTGTGCCTGTGGTGGTGGATGCCGGTATCGGTGCGCCGAGTCATGCGGCTGAAGCCATGGAGATGGGAGCTGATTGCTGTCTTGTGAATACAGCGATAGCCGTGGCGGGTAATCCTGTTGAGATGGCAAGGGCCTTCAAGGAGGCCGTCATAGCCGGCCGAAGGGCATTCGAGGCAGGTCTGGGGGCAGTGAGTGAGACCGCTGAGGCCAGTTCGCCATTGACAGCCTTCCTACATTAAGGAAGGCTGAAACTCCAAACACAAACAACAATAATTCAAAGTACTATCTGACATTTACATCAGTAACCATGCCAAACGATAATAAAGCCTATGCCCAGAGAGAGAAGGCATATATGACGGGAAAACTTCATCCTTCCGTCAAGGTGGGTATGATGAAGGTGAATCTCACTCCCACGGTTGTGAAAGACAAGAACGGAGTGCCACACACCGAACCAAACGACCCTATATACATCTACGATACCAGCGGTCCTTTTTCCGACCCGAACATTACGGTGGATCTGAAGAAGGGTCTACCGAGAATGCGTGAACAGTGGATTCTGGAGCGTAACGACACTGAGGAATTGAAGGAAGTGAGCAGTGACTACGGCAAGCAACGTCTGGCCGACCATTCACTTGATTCCCTCCGATTTGAGCACATAAGGCTTCCACGACGTGCCAAGAAAGGTAAGGCAATCACCCAGATGGCGTATGCCAAAGCCGGAGTCATCACCCCTGAGATGGAATATGTGGCCATCAGGGAAAACATGAATTGCGAGCAACTCGGAATCAAGACCCATATTACGCCTGAGTTCGTGCGTGAAGAGATTGCGAAGGGGAGGGCTGTGCTTCCTGCCAACATAAATCATCCTGAAGCTGAACCTATGATCATAGGGAGAAACTTCCTGGTGAAAATCAACACCAACATAGGCAATTCAGCCACAACTTCATCAATTGAAGAGGAGGTGGATAAGGCTGTATGGTCATGCAAGTGGGGAGGAGACACACTTATGGACCTCTCCACGGGCGACAATATCCATGAGACTCGCGAATGGATAGTACGCAACTGTCCTGTACCCGTCGGCACTGTGCCCATCTATCAGGCCCTTGAGAAGGTGAAAGGTAGGGTAGAGGACCTTACGTGGGAGGTTTACCGAGACACACTTATCGAACAGTGTGAGCAGGGTGTGGATTATTTCACTATCCATGCGGGCATACGACTTAAAAATGTGCATCTTGCCGACGATCGACTCTGCGGCATCGTAAGCCGAGGCGGTTCCATCATGAGCAAGTGGTGTCTGCTTCATAATAAGGAATCCTTTCTCTATGAGCATTTCGATGAGATCTGCGACATCGTGGCCCAGTATGATGTGGCCCTTTCCCTTGGCGACGGTCTGCGGCCCGGATGCATAGCAGACGCCAATGATGCCGCTCAGTTTGCCGAACTTGACACAATGGGGGAGCTCGTGACTCGAGCCTGGGAGAAAAACGTGCAGGCCTTCATCGAAGGCCCGGGACACGTTCCCATGCAGAAAATTCGCGAGAATATGGAGCGCCAACTCGACCATTGCCATGAGGCTCCTTTCTATACCCTCGGGCCAATAGTCACTGATATAGCTCCGGGGTACGACCATATCACCAGTGCAATAGGGGGTGCTCAGATAGCGTGGCTCGGGACCGCGATGCTCTGCTACGTGACTCCGAAGGAACATCTTGCGTTGCCAGAGAGGGAGGATGTACGCGTCGGTGTGATAACCTATAAGATTGCGGCCCATGCTGCCGACCTTGCAAAAGGTCATCCCGGAGCCCAGATAAGGGATAACGCCCTTTCCAAGGCTCGTTTCGATTTCAGATGGCGCGACCAGTTTCATCTCTCGCTCGATCCCGAACGCTCTCTGCAATATTTCGAGGAAGCCGGTCATACCGACGGAGAATACTGCACAATGTGCGGTCCAAATTTCTGCGCTGCAAAACTGACTCACGATCTTCGGAAACTATGAATCAGGAAAGATATGCACGTCAGCTTCTCCTTCCTGAAATAGGAGAGGAGGGTCAGCTTAAGTTGGCTGAAGCGAAGGCGCTGATTGTAGGCGTGGGTGGACTTGGTTCGCCCATCGCCCTATATCTTGCCGGAGCGGGTGTAGGAACCATCGGGATAGTGGACGATGACAAGGTCAGCGTCTCCAATCTTCAGCGGCAGGTACTCTATTCAGAATTCCAGAACGGAAGACAAAAGACCCTGTGTGCCAAGGAAAGACTTGAGCATCTGAATGGAGACGTGAAGGTAGAGACTTTCCAGACCCGCCTCACTCATGACAATGCTCCTGAGATAATGGCAGGCTTTGACATCGTAATCGACGGCTCTGACAATTTCAGCACCCGTTATGCCATCAGTGATACCTGTGAGCGGCTCGGCATACCTTATATATATGGGGCCATAAACGCTTTTGAGGGTCAGGTGGCAGTACTTTGTAAAGGCAAGGCCACTTACCGCACTCTATATCCTGATGAGGAGGAGACACTCTCTATGCCGCATCCAGGGAAAGGTGTGGTGGGTGTCACTCCGGCTATTGTGGGGAGTGTGGAGGCAAGCCAGGCGCTGCAGCTGATATGTGGGTTTGGGAGTCCGCTGATCGACCGTCTATGGACAATAAATCTGCTGACGATGCAATCCTTCATCATTGAATTGGGAGAATGAAGAATTGAATTGGGAGAATGAAGAATTGAATTGAGAGACTGAAAAAAAGAAAGGATACAAAAATGTTTTCAGAAGAATTATCCAAGATAAGTTGGGATGAGACTACAGAACGCATTGCCCGGATGTCAGAGAATGACGTGCGACGTGCACTTGCCAGACAGCGATGCGACATCAATGACTTCATGGCTTTGATCTCTCCGGCGGCAGAACCGTTTCTTGAGACTATGGCTCGTCTTTCAAAAAAATACACCGAGAAGCGTTTCGGCCGGACTATGTCGATGTTCATTCCTCTGTATCTCACCAATGCGTGTTCCAACTCGTGTGTCTACTGCGGTTTTCATCGTTCCAATCCTATGGAACGAACTATCCTGACACCGGAGCAGATGGAGAATGAATACAAGGCGATAAAGAAGCTGGCGCCATTTGAAAATATATTGCTGGTCACCGGCGAACATCCCGCCAAGGCCGGAGTGCCTTATCTCGCGAAGGCTATCTCCCTCGCGAAGAAATATTTCTCGAATATCAAGATTGAGGTGATGCCGCTCAAGGCCGAGGAGTATGCAGAACTGACAAAGTATGGACTCAATGGAGTAATCTGTTTTCAGGAGACCTACAACCGAGCGAACTACAAACTCTATCATCCGGCGGGGATGAAATCCAACTTTGAATGGCGTGTAAATGGTTTCGACCGCATGGGAGAGGCCGGTGTACATTCCATCGGTATGGGCGCACTCTTGGGTCTGGAAAAGGAATGGCGTACAGATGTCGTTATGCTTGCCCATCATCTCCGCTATCTCCAGAAGCATTACTGGCGCACCAAATACTCAGTTAACTTTCCCCGTATGCGTCCGGCGCAGAATGAAGGTTTTCAGCCTAACTGTTTTGTGACCGACCGACAGTTGGCTCAGCTTACCTTCGCCATGAGAATATTCGACCATGACGTTGATATATCCTACAGCACGCGTGAGCCTGAGTTTATCCGCGACAATATGTGCACTCTCGGGGTGACCACCATGTCGGCCGAATCAAAAGTTAATCCAGGCGGTTATCATTCCTATCCCCGGGCTTTGGAACAGTTTACTGTATCTGACGACCGCACGGCACAACAGGTGAGCCAAAGGCTTAGGGAATTGGGACTCGAACCTGTATGGAAAGACTGGGATACCTCATTCGATCTTTTCCATAAATGAGCCGGGACCCTAAGGAAATGAAATTCAGGACCATAGTCATCACAAAACCAGCTTTCTTTCCCGGGGAGGCAGATGCCATTGCTAATCTTCTCGGGAAAGGAATTGCTGACCTTGTGCATATCCGAAAGCCATTTTCAGCTAAAGCTAATTTCGAAAACCTCATTTCTGAGATTCCTGAGGAATTGCACTGTCGGTTGGTGGTGAATGACCATTTCGAACTTGCGGATAAATACGGTTTGTTTGGTGTTCACATCAATGCGCGCAATCCATTTCCGCCAATCGGGTGGCAGGGATGTGTGAGTCGTAGTTGCCATTCACTTGAGGAAGTGACAGAATGGAAGTCAAAGGTTGACTACGTCTCACTGTCGCCTATTTTTGATTCAATATCAAAAAAAGGTTATTTTTCCGCATTCTCACACATCGAACTTCTCAAAGCCGCCGATGAAGGAATTATCGATGGGAAAGTAATGGCGTTGGGAGGCATCACATTCAACCGATTGGATGAAGTGAGAGGTATGGGTTTTGGAGGAGCTATGATTCTCGGCGACGCATGGAGAAGTCAGGATGAGCAAAATAAAGTATGACTAAAAGTCTTACAGCAAAGTAATATTAAAAATGCATAGAAAGAGAATATGAAGGTAATACTCTCGATTGCGGGTAGTGATTCGGGTGCGGGAGCCGGGATTCAGCAAGACCTTAAGACTGTGACGGCCTTAGGACAATATTGTGTCACTGCGATCACCGCACTGACGGCACAGAATACCAGGGAAGTCACGATGGTGGAACCTGTGAAGGAGAGGATGCTTCGTGCACAGATAGAGACGGTAACTTCAGACATGAAGGTGGATGCCATCAAGATAGGGATGATACCTGATGAAAGTGCTGCCAAGGTAATAGTGGATTGTGTCTCCGGGGTTGAGGCTCCAATAGTGTATGATCCAGTGATGGTATCCACCAGCGGCACCCGACTGATGGAGGAGGATTGCCTCGGATTTATTATGAAAAATCTTTTTCCAATATGCACACTTATCACTCCTAACTTGCCCGAAGCAAGATTGCTTGCTGGAAAAGATGGATATGAAATGAAGGATGGAATTCAAATGAGGAGAATGGGTGAGCAGCTTGTAAGAAATCACGGATGTGCATTCCTTATAAAGGGTGGACATGCGGAGGGGGAGGAGATGCGTGACATTCTGTTCGAGGATGACGGCACAATCACAGAATTTTCTTCAAGGAAGATTGAAACAGGGAATCTGCATGGCACAGGTTGCACACTCTCGAGTGCCTGCGCTACCTTGATTGGTGAGGGTCTCAGCCTGCGGGAAGCTGTGAAGGGAGCGAAAGAAATTATTGACAGAGGAATAGCCGGAGGGAAGGATCTCCGGTTAGGGGGAGGAAACGGTCCGCTCTGGCTCTTTTGAACAATTGGCAAATCCAGTGATAGAATTGTTTGAGGGTGCTTTTAATTGTTTGAGGGTGCTTTTAAATGACACTGATGGCATGAAATGTCACGGCTATGTCATGCCGGTGTCACAACCGGGAAAAAGAGGGTGAAATAGAGGAGAGAGTATTGTATCGGACTGAAAAACAAAGTATTGTAAAAATTATTTAAAAAGATTTTTTCACTGACCGAAACTTTTAGCACGTCATTTGTTTATAAAGTGTACGAAGGCTGAAACCAAGAGCCTCCGACTTAATAGAAATACTAAAAACCAAAATTTATAAAAGTCATGGGAAAAATCATTGGTATTGACTTAGGTACCACAAACAGCTGCGTAGCAGTTCTCGAAGGTGGTAACCCTGTAGTAATTCCGAACAATGAGGGTCGTAACACAACTCCGTCAATCGTAGCATTTGTTGACGATGGCGAAAGAAAAGTTGGTGACCCTGCTAAGCGTCAGGCAATCACAAATCCTACACGTACTATCTATTCCATCAAGCGCTTCATGGGCGAGAAATGCAATGAAGTTGAAGATGAGATCAAGCGAGTGCCTTACAAGGTGGTTTGCCAGAACGACCTTCCTAAGGTCGACATCGATGGCCGCGATTATACTCCGCAGGAGATTTCGGCCATGATTCTCCAGAAAATGAAAAAGACAGCTGAGGATTATCTCGGTGAGCCTGTGACTGAAGCAGTCATCACAGTGCCTGCTTACTTTAATGACTCTCAGCGTCAGGCCACTAAGGAAGCCGGTGAGATTGCCGGTCTGAAGGTGCGCCGAATTGTAAACGAGCCTACTGCCGCCGCTCTTGCTTATGGTCTTGAGCGTAGCG
>CAZPQD010000020.1:0-30399 GCA_964588625.1 uncultured Sangeribacter sp.
CCCCCACACCCCTCGTGGGCCAGAAGACTGCCACACCTCCCTACGGCCGCCGTGTCGACCTCAACGGACACCCCCTCGAGATCACCGAGCTCATGAAGGTGCTCGACGGCACCTGCTACGTAACCCGCCAGTCTGTACACACTCCCGGCAACGTACGCAAGACCAAAGCCGCCCTCAAGAAAGCCTTCCAGAACGCTCTCGCAAAGAAGGGCACTTCCGTAGTGGAAGTTGTCTCCACCTGCAACTCCGGCTGGAAACTCAGCCCCGAGAAGAGCAACGAATGGATGGTGGCCAACATGTTTGAGAAATATCCCCTCGGCGACCTCAAGGACGAGTAATCATTAAAGATCCTTAAAAGATCCTACCCAAAACTTACCAAGACAATGAAAGAAGAAATCATCATAGCAGGTTTCGGAGGTCAGGGTGTCCTCTCTATGGGCAAAATCCTCGCTTACTCCGGCCTTATGGACGACAAGGAAGTGACCTGGATGCCCTCCTACGGACCCGAACAGCGCGGCGGCACAGCCAACGTCACTGTCATCCTCTCCGACGAGAAGATCTCCTCCCCGGTGCTCGACAAGTATGACGTCGTGATCGCCCTCAACCAGCAGAGCCTCGACAAGTTCGCTCCCAAGGTTAAGCCCGGCGGCATCCTCATCTACGACACCAACGGCATCCACAACCGTCCCAACCGCGACGACATCACAATCTATCCCATCGACGCCATGGAAGCCACTCTCGAGATCGGCAACTCCAAGGCCTACAACATGGTAGTGATGGGCGCACTGCTCGAGGCCATGCCCTACAAGCTCCCCATGGAGAACGTGATCAAGGGCCTCAAGAAGTCGCTCCCCGAGCGTCACCACAAGCTCATCCCCCTCAACGAGAAAGCCATCGAGAAGGGACGTGAGATCCTGAAGAAGTAATCGATTCCACTTCAACCCATAACGACAGCGAGCCGTCAGCCCCACCCGGGCCGACGGCTCCACTATTTTAAGACTGGGAGGAGCGCGCTCAGACCGGGCGCAGTGCGCTCAGACTGGGAGGAGCGCTCTCCCGAGCGCTTCAAAACCCTCGATTCCATTATTGGAGTCCTATGAGATCTATGAGCCCTATGAGATCTATGAGAAATTCCTGCACGCTCTTAGATCTCTCAGAACTCATAGATCTTATAGTTCTCATATTCTTCCCACCCCCCTTATCCCTTGTCACACCCAAGATATTCATCATCTTTGCACCTTATATGCCAAATAAGCAAAACTTGCATGCCCTTCCCCCGCTGCTCACCCAGGCCATGCACAAGACATACCGTATATGGCGTGATTCCGTAGAGAACATTGCCTATTCTGATTCCTTGATCCGAATTGCGGTTGACCACTATGAAAAGAACAACAATGACGCGAGGCTGATGGTCTCATACTATTATCAGGGTGAGATAGAGGCTCCTTCTGACTCAAATTTCCTTCATGCCATAGTGCCGCTTTCCAGAAGTCTTGAAATTGTCCTGGACAGGAAAGACAATTATTGGATTGCCAGAAATTCAATTCCATGGCTGATGTATATTTCGAAGGCGGTGCATTTGGAGATGCAGCGGAAGCTCAGAGGATGTCGGTGGAACATTTCATGCTTACCGACAGAGAGGATTTTGTCAAGGCTGGCAAGCTTGAGTGTGTCACCTACTTGCTTATGAATCTGGATAAGAAATCAATCGCGTATCTCATGAACAGGTCAGACTCAAGGGGGATATACAATGCCGTTGGCAACCTAAAGTCAAAAATCAAGAAATTACCTGAAGAAAAACTCCAAAAATATACCCCTCTCCTAAAGTTAAGGATGAAAAAAGGGAAGAGGAATGGCTTCAAAGGAGCTAAAGGATAACACTGGGGCAACCTGCGGGAGAATGTAAGTAAATTTAACAATAATTAACATTTTATATTGTTGAGTATCAACTGTTTATCAAATTGTTTTCAGTAATTAAAAATTTTGATTTTTCAGCTTAAGTATGTAATTTTGTGGCGTCGGATGATGGATCGGATTGACTGTTGCCGGGACATCTCCCTAAGATAAAAATAAACCAGACACCACATGAAATTTAGACACGCTCTGCTCGCCATCGTCCTTATGGCATCAACGGCAGCCTATGCAGAAGGCCCAACGGATCCTGCTCCGGGTACAGGATCAGGAACAGGAACGGATTTCACAGTCCTTATTAAAAAGGCAAAGTATCCGAAGCCAAAGCCCAACCCAAATCGCCCACGAGTTCCGGGAATCGAATTATTCCTGAGTGTATCGTATTCCAATGGGATGCTCTCAGTGGAATTTCCAGAGGATGCGGATTCTGCGGAAGTAACGCTCAACAATGGGATTGCCGACGTTTTATTCACCGGCATCGACCGTACTGACAACTCATTTGAACTCCCTCCGTTGACGGGAGACCATCTTCTTACCGTTTCCTTCGACAACGAGGACGTATACGAGGGTGTGATCTCCTTCTGAGAAACATTCCCTTTCTATTCCTTTGAATAAGCTTGCGGATTCAACTCCGCAAGCTTATTCAAAGGAATAGGAATAGAAAAAAGTGGAATATCAATTTCTTTTTCATATGAAACCATCCCTATATAATACGGTGCTTCATATTGACGACAAGGCAACTCTGGTGTACAACGCACTGAGTGATAATTTTGTCGCAGTAAACAGTGCGGAGTTTGAATTGCCTGGGAATTCTCAAGATACTCATGCGCTTGAGAAGAAGTCCCCTTCTTTGTTTAAGCAATTGGTGGAAATAGGTGCGTTTGTTGAGGATTCAATAGATGAAGTGGACATATTAAGAAAGCGTATTGAGGAGATAGATTATGACGACAGTATATTCATGCTGCACATAAATCCTACCCTTGACTGCAACTTCAACTGTTGGTATTGCTACGAAAATCATCAAAAGGGCAGCATGATTTCGGATGAAGTCATGTCTAAGATTCTGGCGAATTCCCAGCGAATAATCTCTCAGAACAAAAATCTAAAGCAATTCCACCTCAGTTTTTTCGGAGGTGAACCTCTCATGGGGTTTGCCAAGGTTAAGGAGTTAATTGAGACGATGTCAGAAATATGTGCAAAGAAGGAAATTGACTTCAAAGTTGGCTTCACTTCCAATGCGTTCCTCCTTACGGAATCCATGATTAGCTTTCTTTCCCACTATAAGTGCTCTTTCCAGATAACTCTTGACGGAGGTCGAGACGATCACGACAAAACTCGATTTGGGAAAGGAGGGGTAGGATCATATGACGTCATTCTAAACAATGTTGCAAGATTGGCAAAAGCTGGCATTGATGTGATCCTCAGAGTCAATTATACCTCTCGAAATGTGGACAGCAGCACTGAAATAATACACTGGCTCCAAGAATTGCCACACGATATGAGAGAAAAGATTGGAGTTGACTATCAGAGAGTATGGCAAGACAAACCCAAGGAAGGCGTAGATGAAACCTATATGAAGGTGAAGACGATACGTCAAAAGATTCGTTCTATGGGCTATGGAGTGATGAATAACCGCATACTTCGCGGCGTAGAAAACTCTTGTTATGGTGACAAACTGAACCATGTGCTTGTCAACTACGATGGAAAACTATTTAGATGCACTGCCCGCGAATTTTCAGAGGAGAACAGTGTGGGTTATATAGGCAACAAAGATTTTGAATGGAATAAGCATAAGAATGATCTGTAGTTTGAATCACGGTTTTCAAAAGACGTTTGTCATACGTGCAGGATAGCCCCTCTGTGTGGAGGAGGATGCCGCAGTCAAGCCGTTGACCATCATGGAGAAGAGGGTTGTTTGTTTGGATACACGGATGATGTGATAGATGAGTTCATCTTAGAGAGATTTGAAGAACTCATTCTGAACCAATCTGATTTTAAATGAAAAAGATTTCTCCATAACAACAATTTAAAAATTAACAAGCAAATGAAAGAACTAACAGTTCGGAATGCACAGATTGCAGCCTACATAGGCTCTCTGAGCAAAACCTCTGCTGCGAAAGAGGTGGGGGCCGTTCTCCTCACGACAGGAGGATTGACTGGAGTTGGAGGTGCCAATGCAAGTGGTACCTGTGCTGACAACTTGGGTAATTGTGTTAATGTCGCAGGATGTCAGAATACAGTAAATGGAGGACAATGCACTAATTACAGTGGAGACTGTATCGGAACAAGTAACGGCATGAACTGCCTAAATACCTCTGAAACATACAAACCCGGATTTAGAAATTTAGCGTGGACTTGTCCCAAATGACTTCTACCCAATCCCTTGTCGGATAAGCAATAAGTAAGATTATATTCCCCAAACCTAAAGGTTAAATCCTGTAGGTTGCAAATTTCTGGAGACTGCCACCTAACGGACATGGATAATAATCTTATCAAGAAGAGTGACACAAGCTTTGTTCGATATTGAAGGTGGTGTATTATTAAAAAGAAAAAGATTTCTCCAAATATTAACTCAAATTTACCAAGCAAATGAAAGAACTAACTGTTCGAAATGCGCAGATAGCAGCCTACATAGGCTCTCTGAGCAAGACATCTCCCGGAGAGGAGATGGGAGCGGTTCTCCTTGCAACTGGAGGACTGACAGGCGTTGGCGGTTCCAATGCAAATGACAATTGTGGCGACAATTGCGGAAACTGCATTAACACCAAGGATTGCAAGAACAAAACTAATGGTGGAGACTGTGGTAATTACAGTGGCGCATGCAGTGGATCAAAAAACGGTGGCAATTGTATAAACACCACAGATAAGTACCAACCCGGAGGAGGTAATATTCTTTGGACATGTCCGAAGTAACAAATCCCTAAATCTAATCGGATGAAGGAGAGATTACGTTTATTGCTCGGCAGCCTCTTGCTGGCATGTGTGAGTCTGTGCGGTTACGGAGAAATCAACCTCACGGAGGTTTGCGGCTATGTTGTCGATGAAGAGGACGGACATCCTTTGTCCGATGTAGTGGTATCGGTGATATCTATGCCCGACAGTGTCGTGTCGGGCATAGATGTCACTGACAGGAAGGGCCGTTATTGCGTGAAGGTCGGCAGCGAGTCCGACCGGATCAGATTCGTAAGGAATGGCTGGAACACGGTCACCGTTGCCCCGTCGTCGCTTGTGGCTGCCTCGGGGGAGATGAAGGTGAGCATGGGCAGGGCCGACACCGAGCTGCCGGAGTTCACCGTGAAGGCGAAGAAGGCGAACATGAAGGGAAAACCCGGAATGTTCGTGTTTGACCCGGGCGACCTGTCAAAGTATGTGAAAAACGCAAAGGAGATACTGAATTATGTCCCCCTGCTCGAAGGCCCCACGAAAATCTTCTCCAAAAGCACGTCGGCAACCATTTACATCAACGGAGAGGAACCGTCGATACCGCAGGAAGTGCTTCTCGATAAACTCAAGTCGATGCCTCCCGACAAGATAAAGAAGGTGGAGATTATCATGAATCCCGGCGTGGAACATGACAGGGATGTTCTTGAAGGGGGCATCATCAACATAGAGCTGGTGGATGATATGATCGGCTGGAATATATACTCGACTTTGACAGGCAATTATGCCGAACGACGACTGTCCTCCGTCGCGCCATCGCTGGTCTGGTTCTATCAGAACCACAACATCCTGCTGAGTGCCAATGCCTCATACAGCTATTGCGACAGATTCTCATCGCGGAGCGGCGACCTCTTCGATGCCTCCACCGGGCTGAACCGCCACATCACTAACGAAAAGCGGGGACATGACCAGTCGGTGGCGGGAAGCGTGACCGGTGAATACCGTTTCGGGAGAAGCTCGGCGAGCCTCGCCCTGCATTTCTCGTCGGGGGAACTCAACTGGCGCACGCACGATGAGGAGATACAATCGGTAAACCTTACGGATCTGCGCAAGTATATCTCCCGGACGTCTGAAAAATCAGGATGGCATCCCGACCTGACAATGGGGGCTCGTTTCCTGCACTGGATCGACAGGGAGAAGACCATGCAGCTCAACATATCCGCCATCATCGGAAACACTGTCGGAAAGACTGAAAGTCTGCTCAATGTGGATTCCGAAGATGAAAACGGGAGCGCGCAACCACTGTCGGCGCTCAACCAATCCTATGACTCGGAGACCTTCGGCAGCGGCATAAGCGCCCGTCTGAACAAGAGATTCAGGGACAGGTCGGTGCTGGGCGTACAGGCTCGTTTCCATTATGAAACCGTCAAGCAGCTCTACACCGCCACAGATGATGCCTTCGACTTCAGACGCCGGTTCTTCGGCGAGTCGCTGTCCCTCTCCTACCAGCGTCAATGCACGGAGTGGTTTTCATTCCGCGCGGGAGTCAGGGAAGAATATCTCGTGCGCTCCATCATGGGAGAGGATGGGGAATACGTGAGGAAGAATTTCCTCCTGTTCTATCCCAATGCAAGCCTCTCATTCAACCTGCACGGAGGCCTGCACAACATAAATGCCGACTGGTATGCATATCCTTCCTTCCCGGCCGACTTCCAGCTGAATCCCCACAAGACATGGACATCGGCCACCTCCTACACACAGGGCAATCCCGATATACCCATCACGGTGTGCCACCGGGTGACGCTGCAGTACGGATTCCTGAGCAACTATTTCCTCTCCGTAGGCTACCGCACAGGCAAAACCAGCACAAGCAGCTACATCTATCTTGATGATGACTCCAACAAGGTCAGCAGCTATCTGATGAATCAACGATACAATGACATGGATGCAGACTTCAACTATTCCAAGGACTTCTTCGACTATCGCTGGCGTCTGTGGGCATCCTGCGGCCTGACATGGCGCAACTCCTCTGCAGATTTCGCAGAAGGAAAGATAGCCTCGCATTCCGTAAACTACAATTTCTCACTGGGATCCCATGTCACCCTGAGCCGCCGTTACGGCCTCACGGTCTCCGGAAACTATCGCTGGCAAGGCGCCGACCGGGAACTCACCAGAAGCGTGAGCGGCAAACACATACTTTATTTCTCCCTATCCAAGGACCTTTGGGAGGGTGCGGACGTAGGAGCCAACATGACGGTGCCGCTCAACAAGGTGAAGACAACGCTCTCCAATGCCTCGTCGCTCTCCGATATGACCGTCGATAAATACTGGCGCGACATCTCCGCCTCCGTCACCTTCACCTGGCGATTCGGCAAAATGTCGATCGACAGAGTCTCTCAGATTGAGCTGTGATTTTAGTGTTTAACAAGAACCAAAACATCATTCAATGCGTTTCCGGACCTATCGTCAGCTTGAGCAGTCGGACTGCGGACTAACGTGCATCCGCATGATAGCGCGGCATTTCGGGAAGAAGATTCCGCTCGCTTCCCTACGCCGTCTTGCCGACACGAGCAAACTCGGCATCTCCATAAAGGATATCCGGGAGATCTGCGCCAAGACCGGGATGCAGGCTTTTCCGGTGTGCCCCACGGTGACGGAACTCTATTCGATCCCCACACCCGCCATCCTGCACTGGAACCAGAACCATTTTGTGGTGGTGTACCGTACGGACGCGGAGCGACACCGTTTTTTCTTGGCTGACCCGGAGAAGGGGAAAATAGTTGTCGACGAAAAGGAAATGTCGGAAGCGTGGGCAGGCACGGGCGAGACCGGACTTGCGGTCATCGTGACGCCGGGAACGGATTTCGACAGCATAACGTTTTCTGACGAACAGACCCCCGGACTCGTGGCCACACTCAGCCGTGAGCTGCATCAATACCGGGGACACATGTTTGCCGTGCTGCTCCTTTCCCTCCTCTGCATGGCTGCCGACGCATGCTTTCCCCTGATTTTCCGCAGGAGCATCGACGAGGGCCTGCAGATGAAGGATATCGGGCTGGTGTGGATGTTCATGCTCTCCCAGCTCGCAATCTTTCTGGGCAGTTCCATCTCCTCGAGCATCTCAAGCCTGCTGCTCGTAAAACTGGGCTTCAAGGTGAATCTCGAGATGATGGGACGTTACCTCAGCAAACTCACAGGGAAGGCCATGGCATTCTTCGACCGCAAGTCGAGTGCCGACCTCATACAGAAGATGAACGATCAGGGGCGCATCAAGTCCTTCCTTGTCAGCATGCCGCAGTCCACGCTTACGACCGTGCTTAATTTCCTGGTCTTCTCAGGTCTGCTGATATGGTTTGACAAGTGGATATTCCTCTTCTTCATTGTGATGTCCGTGCTGGAGACAGTATGGAACACGATATTCCTGCGCCGCAGAAGTGCCATCGACTACAGAAGCTTCGCCGTTTCGTCAGAAAACAGGAATCTCATCTACGAGTTGATCAACGGAATCTCGGAGATACGCTCCAACAATGCCTCCCGGATCCGCCTCTCCACATGGAGGAAAAGCCAGAAAGCTCTCGATTCGCTGTCGCTGAAGAGCACATTGCTCAACATATGGATGAGTTCCGGCTCCGGATTGCTTTCACACATAAAGGATATAGCCATCACCGGCATCTGCGCCACCCTCGTGATCCGCGGGGAGATGACGCTGGGCACAATGTTCACCGTCAGCTATCTCACGGGAAGTCTGGCTGGGCCGTTCCGCTCCATCATATCGATGGTGACACAGGTGCAGGATGCGTCCATCTCGCACGAACGCCTCGGGGAAGTGTTGTCGGAGGAGGGAGACAGGACAGGAGACGTCCGGCCTCTCTCTTCCCTGATCTCCTTCCGCGACGTGAGTTTCCGTTATCCCGGATCCTCCTCCCCGTATGTGTTGCGTGACATCTCGTTTGAGATCCATCCCGGTGAGACAGTGGCTCTGGTGGGGGAGAGCGGATGCGGCAAGACTACGCTCATCAAGATGATGATGGGTTTCTACCGGCCTGAGAAGGGAAAGGTCTTTTTAGGGGAGACGGATGCGGATGAACTGGATGAGGAGGCCTGGCTCGAAAGATGCGGGGCTGTGATGCAGAACGGCTACATATTCAGCTCGACGATAATGGAGAATGTCGCCCTCTCCGATGAGTCGCCCGACAGGGATAGGGTTGCATATGCCCTGCAGACGGCAGGATTGAAGGAGTTCACCGAATCCCTCCCGATGGGTGTGCATACGAAGATAGGGACGACGGGAGTAGAATTGAGCGGTGGCCAGAAGCAACGGCTGCTGATAGCGAGGGCCGTTTACCGCAATCCCGAAATTATATTCCTTGACGAGGCCACGAGTTCTCTGGATGCCAAGAACGAACGCAGCATCCACGAAAACCTCCATCGCTTCAGCAAAGGAAAGACCATGGTCATAGCCGCCCATAGACTCTCCACCGTGAAGCATGCCGACAGGATCCTTTACATAGAGAACGGCATAATCACCGAGAGCGGCACCCACGAGCAGCTCGTAGCCCTGAATGGAAAATACTTCCGTCTGGTGAGCAATCAGCTGCAATTATCCGTATGAGGGAGGTGATAATGACTGACAGACCGCTTATCTCAGTCGGAACAGATCCATGGAGCCTAATCCCCCAAAAATTATTATCTTTGCGCTCATTATGGAACCCAAGCATCCACTCAGCCCCCTCTTCCTTCTGCTGTCTGCGGCTGTCAGTCTGCTGATGTTGTCAGCAGCCTGCGGCCGGTCGTCGCAGCTCCGCGACACGCTCCAGCGTGCCGAAAACCTCATGGAGGAGCATCCCGACTCCGCCTATGCCCTGCTCGCCCCGCTGCGCGTCGACACAAACGACACCCCCGAAGACCAAGCCCTGCACGCCCTGCTGCTCACCCAGGCAATGCACAAGACATACCGTATATGGCGTGATTCCGTAGAGAACATTGCCTTTTCTGATTCCTTGATCCGAATTGCGGTTGACCACTATGAAAAGAACAACAATGACGCGAGGCTGATGGTCTCATACTATTATCAGGGTGAGATAGAGGCTCCTTCTGACTCAAATTTCCTTCATGCCATAGTGCCGCTTTCCAGAAGTCTTGAAATTGTCCTGGACAGGAAAGACAATTATTGGATTGCCAGAAATTCAATTCCATGGCTGATGTATATTTCGAAGGCGGTGCATTTGGAGATGCAGCGGAAGCTCAGAGGATGTCGGTGGAACATTTCATGCTTACCGACAGAGAGGATTTTGTCAAGGCTGGCAAGCTTGAGTATGCCATAGCCCTCCATAATTCCTACCGTTATGATGAAGCACTGAAAGTGGAGGATGAACTCCTGGGCACACTGTCCACGGAGGATGAGACGGAAGCAGAGTGGTGGGCGGAGGCCGTCCAGCTGAAGGCCCGCACACTCTTCTTTAAGGAATACCCAATGGGCTGCCTTGAGGAAATCAACCGTCTTGAGAGGGCCGGGTGCATGGACAATGAACTACAATTGTTCAGGATCATTTCCTACATCTTCCTGGATGATCCTCAAAAGGCGAAGGAATATTATGAGCATTACAGAGAACAGCTCGATGAGGACGCGAGATACATGGTTGAGAACGCATTCGCCAATATCAATAAAGACAAAGACAGACAGGTTGAAACACTCAAGGCAATCATAGACGGACTCGCCAAGGAATACACAGAATACACTTCCACAGGATTCAACACCATGCAGATGGCCATAAACCGTAAGGCTTCCGAACGCCATGCCAAAGAAAAGGAGAGCATCCGTTCCGGTTATTCATCCATCTTATTTATAATGCTGACTTTGGGTGCATTGGTTGTTTCCGTACTGCTGAGACATCTTGTCAGGATATACAGAAGTAGGCAACAGGAACATGACGAGCTTGTAAGGACAAAGGAAGAGAAAGCCAGCCTTGCTGATGAATTTGAAAACTTGACAGAAGGTTATGCATGCCTTGAAGATAATCTCGAGAAGGAAAGGGAAAACTCAAGGAATACCCGCCAGCAATATGAAGAGCTTGACAGAAGGCATACTGCCATGGGGCGTGACCATAAGCTTCTGATGAAGGAGAAGGACAGTATGCTCATGGATCTGCTCCGTAAGAATATGCAATATGAAAAGAGCGAATCTGACTCATCCCCGACTCATGGTGACACAATCCTATACGAGTTGCCAGCCGAACTGCTGCAGGCCCTCATCCATTCTTACATTACCGGTGAGGAAGACGTGGAACTGGCCGACAGCATCAGAAAAGAATTTTGCGACGGTATTGTGAGGACACTGCGTGTACATGGTCCGGAATGGAAACATCTCGAGGAAAAGGCCGATCTTCAGATGGGCAATATCATGAAGGAACTGCGCAAAGATCTGCCAGGTTTGCAGGACCATTATTACACGCTTGCCATCTACTTGCTTATGAATCTGGATAAGAAATCAATCGCGTATCTCATGAACAGGTCAGACTCAAGGGGGATATACAATGCCGTTGGCAACCTAAAGTCAAAAATCAAGAAATTACCTGAAGAAAAACTCCAAAAATATACCCCTCTCCTAAAGTTAAGGATGAAAAAAGGGAAGAGGAATGGCTTCAAAGGAGCTAAAGGATAACACTGGGGCAACCTGCGGGAGAATGTAAGTAAATTTAACAATAATTAACATTTTATATTGTTGAGTATCAACTGTTTATCAAATTGTTTTCAGTAATTAAAAATTTTGATTTTTCAGCTTAAGTATGTAATTTTGTGGCGTCGGATGATGGATCGGATTGACTGTTGCCGGGACATCTCCCTAAGATAAAAATAAACCAGACACCACATGAAATTTAGACACGCTCTGCTCGCCATCGTCCTTATGGCATCAACGGCAGCCTATGCAGAAGGCCCAACGGATCCTGCTCCGGGTACAGGATCAGGAACAGGAACGGATTTCACAGTCCTTATTAAAAAGGCAAAGTATCCGAAGCCAAAGCCCAACCCAAATCGCCCACGAGTTCCGGGAATCGAATTATTCCTGAGTGTATCGTATTCCAATGGGATGCTCTCAGTGGAATTTCCAGAGGATGCGGATTCTGCGGAAGTAACGCTCAACAATGGGATTGCCGACGTTTTATTCACCGGCATCGACCGTACTGACAACTCACTTGAACTCCCTCCGTTGACGGGAGACCATCTTCTTACCGTTTCCTTCGACAATGAGGACGTGTACGAGGGTGTGATCTCCTTCTGAGAAACATTCCCTTTCCATTCCTTTGAATAAGCTTGCGGAGTAATCCCGTAGCTTATTCGAAGGAAATGGGAGTGAGAGAAATGAATATAAATCTAAAATATTTGAATAAAGGGCGTCAAAGCTTTGAACCACAATGATGCTCAGAGACAACAACAACCTCAAACTTGAACGAGGATGGAAATGAACTGCCATCCTCTCCAAAACAATTTTTTAAGATAAAACTAATATGAAAACACCTTTCATTTTATCAGGAGTAGCGGCCATCTTGACCGATGCTGGAACCCGCAAAGCAATCCCTCTCGTCAGCACCGGAAGCGGTCTGTAGAACGCTTCTCCCAGTATAGGAGGGATTTAAGACATAGCGATATGCAATTAATTTTGCAATCGGCTAATAGACAACCGATTAAAAATTAAAATTAAGACACAGATTTTGAGATGAATATTTGGTGGAATGAAAAAGTTTGTGTAAATTTACGGGCGTAAAAGCTCTTGAATCTTGCCTCGGATATATAGATTCCACACCTTACAATCCGACGACAAATCAAAATAATTAACAATCCTAAAAAAGCAAATGCGTATGAAAAAAGCTTTACTCTATTTGATGGTGCTGGCACTGGCCGCTATGGCGGTGCCTACCAATGCCGAGAACCTGCTGGTCAGGGAAGATCGGATCTGGAACTATGAACTGCAGTCAACTCTTGGCACTACTACTGTGACTGCTGAAAACGGCTATCACTTCAAGGGTAAAAAGACCATTGATGGTGTGGAGTATTCCATCTTCCGTGATGGCAAGGGCAACGAGGAGGGGTATCTCCGGGAGGAGGACGGGAAGGTATACCGTTATCTCTATGACAGGACCCCTGCGTACTTCACACAACCAGGCGAGTACCTTCTGTATGACTTCAATGCCAAAGCAGGGGATAAATTCTCGTGCGTGGGTTTTGATGAGAACACTGGTTGGTTTTGCGAAATGCTGGATGCAGAAGTGGCAGAAATATCTGATATTACCTATCACGCCATGTCGTATGAGTGTCAGCACCTTCACATTGCGAGGCAGCTTCCTGATGAAAAATATGAAGAAGCTAAGGTAGTGGTCGGCGCCGGTGCACTTCGGGGACTGTTGTCTTCTCCCCAGTATATCGGCATACTTTCCGGGATGTATTGGAAATATTATTATCTTCGCTCCATGACTACTTTGGATGGCGAAGTGCTCTTCCGCTCGGACTTCGGCATGCTTCCGGAGTTTGACAAGCGGTTCAATCCCAATGACAAATTAGAATACTTTACTGTGGAGCAGGCTCGGGAATCGGCCTCCGGTACCTGTCAGCTTCTTCCTTTTACACTCCAGTCGGCAGGTACCGAAGAGCGTGATGGCAACACTTACTGGCGTCTGGAATGGAATACGAAGGACAAAGAGTTTGATAATCCTCCCTATTTCCTCTTCCGTGAAGACCATGGCACATGCTACACTTACATAGAGTATCCCGCCGATACGGAAGTCGGCGCCGGGGATGTCCAGCCCGGGGAATATCTCGTATATGACTTCAACATGGAGGAAGGCGAGAGCTTTGATGCTCCCGCGCTGCTGATCGGTGCTGTGTTTGAAGGTTACTCTCCACGCTCAACCTCCCTCTTCCATTTCGAGATTAAAAAGAAGTACACGGATGATTCCGGACGCAGGGTTCTCGAACTCAGCTGCAAGTCTCTCGACGAAAAATATATCGGTGAAGAGACTGTAAAGGTTGTGGAAGGAGTGGGTTTCATACAGAACGGAACTGTGGCTTCCCTCGTCCTCCCTTTCCAGACTACCGGATTTAAAGCTGGACCTTATGTGATGTTCAACCAGATGCTTGACAAGGATGGGGAGACGGTATTCCTCAACCCCAACGAATTGGAAGCAGGATTCTTCAAGGAGCGTGATTACACATGGATTTACGGAATCTATGATTCCAAAGGCAACGTGAGCTATGCCAAGTGCGGTTTCAATTATCTTGCCGCCATCACTCCTGAAGGAGAGGACACCAAATCCGTTTACCGTCGTTTCGGCACGTTCGCCACTTCCGATTCCATGGAGGGTGAATGGAAAGACGCCAATTTCAACTGCTCCCTGGTGAGGGAGGATGCCGGGAAGGTGTGGTTGTATCATTCCGAGGGACTGACAAATTATGATCCGTATAAGACTCCTCTTCAGGAATCGCTTATCTATGATTTCAATGCCACATATGCCTCGGAACTGACGCTATATACACCTGACGGTGAACAGGAATTTTACGTGATACCTACCACGTCAGTAGTGGGAGGGAAGAATGTGAAAAGCTATATCTTCCGGGAAGGAAACTATGTGAAGTGTGTCGAGGGAATCGGCATCGTGAAGGGAGGCATACTGCCGTGTGTCAACGGCGAGTTCCGTCTGCCGCTGACCGATGACGACACAAGCTATTGCGGAGCTGCTCTCCTTGCCGTCTACGATGGTGACGGCAACCTGCTCTTCAGCCAGGACATGCCCAGCGGCATCGGCGAGATCGCTACCGACGCCGACGGCTGGACAGCCCCCGCCGACCGTCTCTACGACCTGCAGGGCCGCGAGCTGCGCGAGCCACAACCCGGCCAGCCCTACATCAAGGGCGGCAAGATCTATGTAGGAATTAGTGAAGAGTGATTCAACCTCCTCGATGCGAGGAGAATCAGGATAAGGAGGGACAGCCTCTACGTTTCCGGTTCATTGGGTTTCTGCCGGAAGCGAAGGGTCTGCCCCTCCAAATTCTGAGTAACTGATTGAACATCTCCATCCCAAACACTAACCAATTTTCTGCCAATTTTTCCAACCTGAATAAAATTTATTAAGCGAAAACAGGGAATTTGAGACAGATATTTGGTGAAATAAAAAAGATTTTATAAATTTGTACGTATATAGGACACTAAAATCTTATTTCGTGCCTGAAGATTCCACATTTCCATACTCCCGAAAATCATAAAATGGTAAAACTCTTAAAGTCAATGCTTTGAGCTTTGTGAATTTTCATTATTCCCCAGTAAGAATAAATAAATAGAAGCTTTATGAAACAGGTTTTTGTTTTCCTAACTTTGGTACTTGCCGTAAGCAATCTCTTTGCAGAGACTGGCTTTTGCCCTGGTATGAGATGGTTTGTAACCGAAGGATATGACAAGAGTTATGATGTCAGCGATTTCAACGGTTCCCTCTATGAATTGGAATTGGCGGGAGCATCCAGATTAGAACTGAATTCTGTAAATATAACAACGGAAGATGAGACGGATTTGTGGCAAATGATTGTCTCTCCCGTCAAACAGGGGGTTATCTCCGATGATAATCTTGTGGTTGCTTTTATCAAGAGAGAAGGCGAGAGGATTTACTTCAAAGATTTTTATAATTTTGATGAATGGTTTCTTCTCTATGATTTCTCAATAACCATGGATGATACCATAGAAGTCAATGAGGTCATACAGAGCGGACATGCAAACAAGACTCCTCTCAGTGAGGAATTGTATTGCTTTGATATAATTGAGGATGGCCATAACCTTGTTCTTTGCAAAATGTTGGCAAAAGATTTCATGCCATTGTCCTATTATTTTAATGAGGATGACTGGCGGGATGATATAAATGATTTTATAGTCGGCACTTGGATTAAGGGATTGGGAAGCACGGAAGGTCCGTTGCAGAATATGCGGTATGGAATGATTGGTGCTCCTAAATCATTCCTGATACGTATAGAACTGGAGGGAGAAATACTCTATGAGCGTGATTGGTTATCAAAAGTTGCGCCCAATACTTCTCCGAGCATGGACACCCATAGATATACCATTGACGGAAGATTGATTTCTGATGATGAAGAGAGTGGACTGTTCATTCAGAACGGTAAAATTCATTTCAGTCGCTGAGGGGTTATGACCCACAGCCGTCCGAGTGTTCCCTCGGCGACCGGGGAGGAGCGCTCTCCCGAGCGCTTCAAAACCCTGGAGGGACTCAAAAACCTGAATGCCTCAACACCCGTTGGAGTGTGCCGTCGGAGCCGCCCCGGAGGCTCCTGAAGCGGTCGGGAGACCACTCCTCCCAGCCCAGGACGGCACCTCAGTCGGCCCAGGCACCCTCCGCCAACACCAACATCGCGCCAGCGATGTAGAGTGGTAACTCGTCACTCGTAGTTTGTCACTAAAGTCAACATCGCTGGCGCGATGTTGACTCGCACTCCTTACATAATGTTTTGCCTTTCTGCAAAAAATTTCATATTTTTGCAGAAACAAAACTGCTCGCCATGATCAAATACCCTGTCGGAATCCAGAATTTCCCTGAAATTATTGAAGAAGACTATCTTTATGTTGATAAGACGAGATTGGTTTACGACCTCGTCCAAAGAAACAAATATGTCTTCCTGAGCCGTCCGCGACGATTCGGGAAGAGCTTGCTCATTTCCACTCTTCAGGCATATTTCCAAGGTCGTAAGGAGCTTTTCAAGGGGCTCGCCATAGAAGAACTGGAACAAGACTGGATCAAGTATCCCGTGCTGCGTATGGACCTCACCGGCAAGAACTATCGATCTATCAAAGAACTGGAACGTGGTCTGGAGAAATTTATCGTGGAATGGGAAGATGAATATGGTCTCCCACACTCATACTTCGACATCGGCGACCGCTTCCACGATGTCATCAGAAAGGCAGCAGAAGTTTCCGGAAGGAAAGTTGTGGTCCTGATCGACGAATACGATAAACCCATCATCGACTCGTTGGAATCACCAGAACTACAGGAAGAAATCAGACTCGGTCTACAGAATTTCTATTCCGTCCTCAAGAAAGACGACGAATACATACAGTTTGCCATGCTCACTGGTGTCGGCAAATTCGCCCATCTCTCCATCTTCTCCGGTCTCAATAACATCACCGACATATCCATGGATCACCCCTACAACGCCATCTGCGGCATCACCGAGCAGGAGATGCACGAATATTTCGGAGAATCCGTGAAAGAGTTCGCTGAGGCAAAACGGATTACGGAGAAAGAGACCTGGGCTGAGTTTAAGTCGCAATACGATGGCTATCACTTCTGCGAAGACGGTGAGGATATCTACAATCCATTCAGTGTAATGCTCGCTTTTAATAAGAAGCGAATTGATGACTATTGGTTCAGGTCGGGTACTCCGAGTTTCCTTGTGAAACTCCTTCGCCGCAACCGCCTCCCACTCATCAAACTGGAAGGAATTAGGCGAAGTGCTGACGACCTCTCCGACATGACAGATGCTACCCGCGATATAGTCCCCTTAATGTTCCAGTCAGGCTATCTCACATTGCGCTCCTATGATACTCGTCGCCGCCAATACCTCCTAGATTTCCCCAACCGCGAGGTGTATGCCGGATTCTGGGGATCGCTCGTGAAAGCCTATTTCCCGCGTGACCTCAACCCCTCCGGTTTCGACGTCATCACCATGACCGACAATCTCCGCTCAGGCGACATCGACAGCTTCATGACGAGCATCCAGAGCCTGATAGCCTCGGCCACGACCGACCATATCGTCAACCGCGAAGAACACTTCCAGAACATGATGGCCATCATCTGCCGCATGTTGGGACTCGAAGTGCAGACCGAGATCCACGGGGCCGCCGGCCGCTGCGACATGACCGTCCGCTGTCCCGGCTACATATATATCTTCGAGTTCAAGATAGACAGCACCCCGGAAGCAGCCCTCCGCCAGATCGAAGAAAAAGGATACGCAAATCCATACCTTTCCGATCCCCGCCAGAAGATACTCATCGGTGCCAACTTCTCCACCGACACCCGCACCCTGACCGGCTACGCAGTAGGGTAGAAGCGCTATGGAGAGCGCTTCTACCAGTCTTACAGCAGCGGGAGGAGGTCGGAGTAGCCTTCGGAGGCCATCGCTTCGCGGGGAATGAAGCGCAGGGAGGCGGAGTTGATGCAGTAGCGCAGTCCGCCTTCCTCAGCCGGTCCGTCGGGAAAGACATGCCCCAAATGTGCGCCGCTCGAGGCGGAACGTACTTCGGTGCGGACGCGCCCGAAGGAGGTGTCGGCATGCCGTGTGAGCAGTTCTTCTGTGATGGGCTTGGTGAAGGCCGGCCATCCACACCCTGAGTTGTATTTTCGCGTGGAAACGAAGAGGGGTGTGCCGTCGGTGATATCCACATAGATGCCCGGTCGGAACTCTTCGTCATATTCATTGTCAAAAGGACGCTCGGTAGCCCCGTTCTGAGTCACTTCCCACTGCAGGGGAGTGAGCCTATTACGCAGTTCCTCCTTACCGGCAACAGCTGATTTACGCCTCAGATTCTTCGCATCTGCAAGCAGCTGACGGTCGATATGGCAATATCCACCGGGATTCTTGTCGAGATATTTCTGATGATACTCTTCGGCAGGATAGAAATTCTTCAATAACCCCACCTCCACAGCCAACGGTTTGGAATAGCGACGCTGTACGGCAGCCACATATGCCTCTATCGTAGGCAAGTCGGCAGGGTCGGTGTAATAGATGCCTGTGCGGTATTGGGTGCCAACATCGTTACCTTGACGGTTGACAGACACAGGGTCAATACTGCGGAAATAGAGTGAAAGCAGATCCGTCAGTCCCACCTCGGAATCGTCATAGACAACCTTCACGGTCTCGGCGGCATCCGTAATGCCGGTGCATACCAGTTCGTAGCCCGGCTCGGGCACCATACTGTTGGCGTAGCCTGCACGTGTTTGTTCCACTCCAGGCACAAGAGAGAAAAGATGCTCCGTACCCCAGAAACATCCTCCCGCCAGATATATTTCTTTCTTCATTCTTCAGATCTTTATGGATTTTTCGTTCATTCCCAACCCTTACAGAAAATTTCCCCCAAAGATAATAACAAAAAATGGATAAAACGGCCTCTCGCTGAAGATAAAAGTGTAATAAACTGAAGATAAAAGTGTAATAAAAAAGAAGAGGGCTGAAGCGCAGTGCGCTTCAGCCCTCTCGGGTATGTAATTGTAACTTCCGCTACGGGCGATGCCCGCAGTTTAACTGAAGTCTCATCACTTGATGATCACCTTCTTGCCATTGATGATATAGAGACCGGCGGGAAGCTGCTCTACGGGCACTGCGAGGCGGATACCCTGCACTGTGTAGATCTCAGCGTCGGCTGCCTCTGCGTCAATGCCGGCAACACCTACGATGGTCTTGTCGATCACGTATTCGATGCTGATGGGCATGCTGGCCTTACCCTTGCCATCGGCGATGAAGTCGGCATCACCGAACGCACCCTGATTTACGGTGAACATGTAGCGGCCATCCTCAGTGGGAAGTGTCTCGAAAGTGACAGAGTAGCCACCATCGGCGTCAGCCTTGAACTCAGCAGTGGCAGTATAGCTGGAGGTAGTGCCGGCGAGTGTAGCGGAAGCACCCTCAACGGCTGCGATACCCTCGGCAAACTTCAGAGTCACAGTGGCGATCTCCTCTGCTGTGGCGTATGCGCCCTCAGCAGGAGTGATGGAGATAGGCTCAACATTGTAGACAGTATAGTCAGCACCGTCAACGAGTTCGAAGTTAAGTTCGATGGTGTTGTTGGTGTGGCCATAGTTGGGATCCACGCTCCAGGCTTCTGTGCCGAAAGCACCCTTCTCAATTGTGATGGTGTAGATGCCGTTATACTTGGGCTCTGTGCCGAAGTCTACAGAGAAGTAGGAGTAATTGGCATTCAGACCTTTACCACTGCGCAGATGACCTTTTGCCTCGAAATCACCCTCCACTTCCTTGATAGTCACGTTGGCCTCTGTGCCGGCGGCAGCCACAAGCCCCTTGACCTCGCTCTGGAAGAAGAACGCAGTGAGCTGCTTCTCGGCAGAAATCTGACCATCAGCGTTGGGCTTGGGATTGCTGAAGGTGGCTTCAAGATTGAACTCCACGGGAGTGGCCATCTTATAAGTAAGTGAAACCTCCTCTGCATTTGAAGCCGTCACACCGTCAGCCACACCGGAAAGAGATTCGGGAGCAAAGAGAATCTCCAGATTGCCTTCCACAAAATTGAGGCCTTCCTTAAGGGCGATGGTAAGCTTATTGGCATCTGTGGTGACATTTACACCCTCCAGGGCTTCTCCATCCTTGGATACTGTCAGTCCGCTGCCTGAATAACTGACACTCTCAAGGTTGGTGAAATCAAGGGTGACGCCGTCAAAGTAAGCGATAAATCCCTCAGTGGAAATAGAGGGAGTGCAGCTGAAGTCGAGAGTCTCGGACTGAGTTCCGGCTATTGTCCACTTCAGTTCTATATCCTCCGGATTATCTTCAAAGAGTTCCTCTGAATAGTTGGCACCTCCAAGGCTATAGGCCGGAATGGAGAGTACGTATTCGCCAGGGGCTGTCAGAGGTTCGGCAGGAGTGATGGTGATGGTCTGCTCGTCAAGGGAGGCTTTTTTAATGCCGCTGACGACCTTGCCATTCCACGTGAGTGTAATGTCATCTTTCGAAATCACCTCCACTTCCTCTATCTCGGGGAAATAGAGTGTTATTTGGCTCAGTTCCTCAATTTCACTGTCGGCCTCGGGATCCACCATGAAGGTCCAGTTCATCCCGTCGCCAGACTGGGCAGAGCCGATGGTGTAGGTCAGCACAATGTCCTCTTCATTTGGTTCTTCCCATGTGTAGGCGCCATTTACTCTCTCGGCATAGCCGTAGAGAGCTTCAGCGCCGATGGTCACAAGATAGGTGGCGGCTTCTGTCTGTTCAGCTCCGAGCACGAAGCTGAGTTCGTTGCCATTGGTCACGCTCACATCAACACCGCGCACAGTGGCACCGTTGCGTGTGATGTAAATATCTTCTTCACTATCGATGTCAATCTCATCGAGATTGGGGAAGGTGACGGTGATAAACTGCAGCATACTCACCTGTCCTTCAGCCGGATCCACCGTGTAGCTGAAGTCGGCTGCACTGGCCGTAAACATCATTGCGGCCGCTGCCATAGCTGTAAATATTTTCCTCATATCTATCATTATTTTGTGATTATTATCTTTTTATCAATAGTCCATGATGTTAGACTTTTCAAATTAAAAATCCAGAAAACGGTCAGCGCATCATGACCTTGGCCACCCTTACTGCGCCGTCGGCAGTTGCCCTTACTATCAGGAGTCCCTCGGCGTCGCCGCAGGAGAGGCTAACGCTGCCAGCAACTGTGCCCTCGGTGGATGCCACCAATCCGCCGTCGGCGCGGAAGGCCTCCACACGATAGTTAGCACCTGAAGTAAGACCCTCCACTTTCAGCTGACCTCCCTCCGCTCGGCAGGTGATGGCTGGTGCATCTGACTCTGCGGAAATACCCTTGACATCCATAAGGATGTAAGCTTCCTTTCTGTCGGCATTCAGTATCTCTCCAGTCTTGGTGTCGAGCACGAATAGCACACCATAGCTTATGCCTGAGGAGTTCATTACCAGTTCAGGACGATCCATATCCACCCGAAAATCATAGGTTACGCCCGGCTCAAGCGTGGCCGGAAGCGAACCCTCCACACCGGTGAAGGCCGTTTCGTAAGTTGCCGTCACATCATCATAATACATGAGGGGTGCCGGTATCAACGACGGCAAGTAGTAGTAGGCTCCGTAGACGGGCTGCGTGCAGTTGTTCTTCTGCGCGTAAAGCGGATTTTCGGGCTTATGGAAATCAGCGGTCACCACGTAAGCCATACGGTAGCGGTCGTCGGAATTGTCAATAGTCTCCGCTACCTGCACTTTGCCGGTGATTCGGTAGATGCCGTGGCCCGGTTCAT
Organism: uncultured Sangeribacter sp.; assembly: GCA_964588625.1. Taxonomy (GTDB): domain Bacteria; phylum Bacteroidota; class Bacteroidia; order Bacteroidales; family Muribaculaceae; genus Lepagella. The sequence goes on from CAZPQD010000020.1 coordinate 21,816, forward strand.
CCTCCGCGTACTTTACCTTGACTGAAAACTGGGAAGGCTGGTCGTAGTAGTCCTTGAATTTCTTAGTGCCGTCACCCTCAGTGGCCTTGATGCGGTTGAGCATCATCCTGGGCACTGAATACCACTTCAGTGCATCCCAATAGGGCTTGTTGGCCATTATGTCATTGACGTGGGTATTAAGCTCTATGAGGCGTTCGGGATACTCATTGCGCAAGGCATCAAGATCAATCTCAGCCACCGGGCAGTTGGTGCACCACGTGCCGGTGCCGTGGTCGACTACGAGCTTACGGGTGAAGTCGAACAATTCCTCCTCCACGTATGACTCATCGTCAGTCAGTTCGGCCCGGGCCTCGGCCTCCACTACCTGCACACCTGTAAGGGCGAGCATATACCCATTGGAACTGGTGCAGACAAACCGCACAGTGACATCTCCGGAAAGGCCGCTGGCGGAAAGCGCCACTCTATGCGTCTGCCAGGAGAAAGCCTCTTCCTTTATTTGCGCGAGTACTGCCGACTCACCCCCTTCGCCCTGAAGCTCCACACGATAGCTTTCAGGGAAATGACGATACACGGAGCGTGCATCCCATTCGAGGAGCAGCTCCTTGCCGCCGGATGCGGAAGGAAGCGTGAAGGAGAGCACATTCTCGCAGGAGGAGTTGGCGCCATTGTAGGTGGGGGAGAGGGCTACATAGCCTCGGTTGTCGAGACGGTCGACGATCCATCCCTGCTTGGTGTAGCCATGCTTATAGGCTCCCTCATCAGGCAAGACACCGTTGACATTCTCCACCTTCACACCCGCCGGCAGCGAACCTCCGGACAGGTCGAGCTTATAGAGCGGCTCTTCAGCTCCCGCGCTTGCCGCATTGGCAAGCACGGGAAGAAGAATCGTCAACGCCGCGATTCTCATCTTACGTTGATCTTATAAGTGCGATCACCGGCCTTCACAATGTAGATGCCGCCGGCAACTTCAGTGACTTTCTCTGTGCTGATCAGACGGCCATTGAGGTCGTAGACAGCCACGTCGTCAGTATCAACCACCTCGATGCGTCCGGCTGAAGCGATGACAACACCCTTGCCCGGTGTGCCGGCCACTGTCTGGACTCCGGAACCGTCGGCCACGATCACCAGAGGATAATACATCATCTGGCTGATGGCAGGGTTGAACTCGCTGACTACGCCGCCGAGCACATTGCCGTCGGCAGAAATCTTGTTGATGCCGGAGATATCCCTGGAAGTGGAGATGCTGTAAGCCTCGTTGATGCTGGAGATCTCGTTGCCCTTGATTACGTAGCCATTGTCGGTGAAGAGGAGCTCGTCGGCAATACCGGCGGAGAAGAAGGTGAACTGATCGTCAGTATACCATGTGTCGGTAAGGTAGTTGTAGATGCAGGCTTCAGTATAGACCTCGCCGTCGGCATCCTCATTGAGGTTTTCCACACGGGAGCGGGCGCCATAGAGATTGCCATTGTCGTCGCAGTTGGTGAAGACGCCATTGAGGAAGCTGGGGTCACCACGCTGACCATCCTTGAAACCATTGATGTAGACTTCGGGGAAGAATACAATGCGGGGGTCGCCCGGATCAGTCACCCAGATCTGCTTGCCGTCATCATCGACGCCGGCATAATACTTTCCTTTGTAGATCCAGGGTTCGCTTTTTGTCTCGATCTCATCGAAAAGCACGAGGTCGCCATCCTTGATGAGGGCATTGATTCGGCTGCCGATGCCGCAGTAGACGGTGCCACCGATGATCTTGCCGTCGGGAGTCTGCATCATCGGGAAAAATCCCTGATGGTCGGGAAGCTCGATGTTGGTGTAGCTCTTCAGGGAGTAGGAGCCGTCGGCCTGGAGGAACCACTGGCAGGGATAGTAACGTCCACCCTGATCAGCGGAGGGGTCATTAATATACTGATAGCCGGCTATGACGCTTCCGTCGGGAGTGATGGCTATGGCTTCGTTTGTGTTCATGGCATTCGGATCGAGGGGGAGCAGATGCCATTTGCCATCCTTATAGTAGGCGGGATGGAATAAGTTTGAAAACTGTATGCTGCCAACTACGATGCCCGTGTCGCTCACGTCGACAGCGGTAGTGGCGCCGGGTTCCTGATTGCCGTCAAGGTTGCCCTTCTCACCGATGAAGGCGGAGATGTCCTTGAATTCACTGGGCTTATAGAAGTCCCATAGATAGGCTGCGCCATAGTCGGGGTCAGTCACTGCCGCATAACGGCCGTTGTCGGACACACCGTCCACCTCGCCGAGGTTGTCAGACGTGTAGACCTGACTTTCCGCATGGGCTGCAAAGATGCCGCCGGCGAAAGCCAGAAAAAGTAAAGTTTTCTTCACTGTCTTAAAAATTTATAGGTTGAAAATTTGATAATGTATCTTCCAGTAATATAGGAATGTCAGAATGTCGGATAGAGTATTCGATATAGAGACACTTCAGTAACGCATCCGCGAATTTACAAAAGATTTTCTGTAATGCAAAATAATCCTAAAAAAAGTTGCAGGTTTCCCCTTCAATTGGCCCGAATCAGTCCCAGCATGCGGCAGATAAAGGCCATGATGTTCTGGAAATGTTCCTCGCGGTTGACGATGTGGTCGGTCGTGACAGAGGCTATAAGGCTCTGTATGCCCGTCATGAAGCTTTCGATGCCTCCGGCGTTGAGGTAGCCTTAAATGCTATCGTTTGGAAGAGGGAGCAACGACGGGCTGAGGCACATCCTTGTCTCGTTGAGACTGGGCAAGGATATCGCGCCAGTAGGCTTTCTTTACCCGAGCGGAGCGAGGCTTTCCATTGACGGGTTTCCATATCATGTTGGCCGACTCGCCATCGTCGGAATCGTCGGGGGTATATTCCACAGAGTCGCCGTTGCCGTCGCGAAACATGAACACACGCACACCTGCAGAACCTTCCACGTTCATCTTACCCATGAGCACCGAGGAAGGCTCGGCCATAAGATTGGAATCGGGAGCATAGACACTCAGTCTGTAAAGGGAATCGGCCGGAGCAGCCTCATCATCGGCGGCATCGATACGGTAGACGGTGCCGTCGGCCATATTACGCAGACATCCGGCCGGGTGCCATCCACGACGCAAATGCTTCGGCAGAGTGCCCATCTCCTCTGAGGCCAGTTGGGCTATGAGCTGACGTTCCGCCTTGGAGACGTAAGGAATGTTGTAGATGCGGCCATCCACCCAAATGTAATCGCCATCACGCACTGTCCAGCCCCGCCATCCATATTCATCCCACTCGGAGCGGGAGGATTTGGTGATTACATTCCGCAGGGAATCATCCATCAGGACATTGTAATAGTCCACCATATCAAGGGAGTCGTTCAGGTCGCGCAAGGGATATGGGCGCTCCACAGGGTAATCGCAAACGGCTGCAAAATCCGCCGGTTTTCCGCTGCGGGCGGCCTTCACCACACGGTTGACATCATCGGGCAGTTTGCCGGCTCCGTCGGCACAGGCGCACATGGCGAGAAGCGTCGTCACCGCACCCAGCACACTCAGCACTCTCATCAAATTGACATTATATCGTTTTGCCATCTTCTTCTTTTTCTCTTACTTTGTATTATAACGTGATTTCACCGGGGAGGGAGATATTAGTCGGCGCATTATCTGACAAATAATTCAGCAAACTCCTCCTCGCGCCGTTTTTTTAGTCCACTCAGCACTTTTCCACGGTAACGGCAATGCGATTTATAGGCGGTCTCGATATTGCGGTCGCCGGCAAGGAGTTTCTTATACACCGAAGAACGGGCCACAGTGCCGGTGCCGCAATTATAAGCGAGGGCGGCGAGAAGGATTGAGTCGGGACCGAAACTTGAATATTTCGAGCAGAGTTTCCGCAGATCCTCGCGAAGCAGTTCCTCGGCCTCCTTTTGGGAGAGCACCTTTCCTTTCTTGAAATTTTCCCCTTTCTGCACAAGATGTCCGTAGCCTATCAGAGGCCAGTGGGAAGCTTTATGAAGCGATTCGTATTTCTTTATAATCTCCACAGCTTTTTCAAATTCAGGGGAGCCGCCGGAAGGGGAAAGAGCCGGTGTGCCGTTATGTCCGGGCACCGTAAGCAGCATCATGAAGGCGGCTGCCAGGATTGTGAGTATGTTTCTCATAAAATCAAAATATAAGGGAGAGCATTCCCATGATATGCATGATATAAGGGAAGGCATCCACCGTGATATAAGGGAGAGCATCCCGCCCCGCCATGATGGCGGCACGGAGAGAGCACGCGCCTCCGGCGCGCTGTCTCCAAAGATAATAACGCCCCCACCAACTTGTTGGTTCGTAAGGCTCACGAAAGGCTTGATGACTCCTTCTCCTATCATCCGGGCTTTGTCTATTCAAAAAAATTTTTTACATTTGCAGAAATTAATCAGGCAATGGATCAGACAACCAGATATGGCATCGGCGAACAAGACTTCAAATCGCTGCGTGAAAGAGGATGTGTTTATATTGACAAGACAAGATTTATAGACAGCATCATTACGTCCGGAAGTAAATATTACTTTCTTGCCCGTCCGCGCCGGTTCGGAAAAAGTCTGTTTCTCTCAACGTTGCAATATTTCTTTGAAGGCCGGAGAGACCTCTTCAAGGATCTTTTTATTGAATCTACGGAATGGGACTGGCAGCCATATCCCGTATTCCGCCTTGACCTAAACACAGAGAGATATGCCGGCGATAAGAACCTGGACGAAGTAATCGATAGGATTTTCAGGGAATGGGAAGCCAAATATGAGATAGAGGTTAAAGATAAGTCGATTACTCAACGTTTTGCCACAATCATAGCGACTGCCCATGAAAGGACGGGTAGACAGGTCGTAATATTGGTTGATGAATATGATAAACCTTTGGTCGGGAATTTAAATAAAAATGAAAACTATGAGCTTTACCGTGATAAGTTGGCTGCTCTCTATTCAAACTTCAAGAGCGGAGCCGAGCATATTCGCCTGGTATTCCTTACGGGCGTAAGCAGATTCAGCAAGCTCAGTGTATTCTCCGATCTCAACAACCTCAAAGACATAACCTTCTCGAATGAATTTGCCGACATATGCGGAATCACTGAAAAGGAACTTTTATCCAACCTGAACGAAGGCATAAAGAAATTAGCCCTCACCAACAGTACATCTTACGATGAAGCATTGACTGAATTAAAGAAAAATTACGACGGCTATCGCTTTGCCGAGAAGGGGAGTGACATATATAATCCATGGTCATTGCTCAACTGTCTGGACGAGAGTAAAATAGGATATTATTGGAACAACACCGGACTGCCAACCATCATCATGGAAGCACTCCGCAGGATAGATGCAAACCTTGAGGAAAGTCTTGACATATATTGCAGTGCCGATGACCTGAAAGGGATGGATCTTCTCAATCCCAATCCGACCGCCCTTATGTATCAGACCGGTTACCTTACAATAAAGGATTATCTCCATGATACACAAGAGTATCTGCTCGGCATCCCCAACAATGAAGTAAAGAAGGGATTTTTCACTTGTCTGCTTCCTTATTATGTCAATTGCAAAGGTGTAACTCCAAAACAGGTGGTAGCCACCATTATACGCGGTTTTATCCAAGGTAAACCAGAAACGGCGATGAAGGGCTTGCAGACTTATTTTGCCGGGATTACATACAGGCTGAAGATGGATAATGAAAATAATTTCCACAATGCCTTCTTCTTGCTGACCGACCTGATAGGCCTCAGCACTGCTGCGGAAGTCAATACATCCAATGGAAGCATCGACTTATTGATATCTACCCCTAAATTTATCTATGTCATTGAGCTAAAATATGATCATTCTGCGGAAGAGGCACTCCGGCAGATTGAGAATAATCTCTATGCCCGTCCTTATCAGACTGACTCTCGTAAACTTTTCAAAATCGGGGTCAGTTTCTCTTCAAAAACACGGTGTATCGAAAACTGGATAATAGCCGAGGATTAAAGTTAAGACCAGTTCCAAAAAATTCAGACTCCGTTTCCAAGAAACGTTTCTTGGAAACGGAGTCTTTAATTATAATTTCCAATTGAAGGAATTTTCCATTAATTCCTTCAATATCCCAGGAAGAATAATCAGAGGAAGGAGAGGTTGAAGCGGGAGAACTCGAGGTCCTTCTGGGCGCGGGAAAGCAGCGAAGAGTCGAGTCGTACGGCCTGACGGAGGTTGGTCATCACCATATTCTCGTTGTTGGTGCGTGCGCCAAGCACAGCAGTCAGATAGTAGGTTGTGGCGTCAGGATTGGAGATACCTGCCAGAATGCTCTTGGCAGCGGGATAATCCTTGGCGAGGATCTGTGCGAGGGCTGCATTGTTGGTCTTGGCGTCGCCGAAGGCCGTGGCAGCCTTGTTGATGTCGCCCTGAGTGAGGTAGTAGACTCCGAGAGCGTCGGAAGCCTCCGGCACACCGGCTGCGGCACCAATCTGCTCGTTGGCCTTGGCATAGTTGCCCTCGAGAAGATCGATGAGGCCGAGGTTCATCTCCACTTCCTTTGAGGAGGGAGCCAGACGGCGGGCCTGTTCGAAGTTGCTCTTGGCTCCTGAATAGTCGCCGGCAACATATTGGGTGAGGCCGAGGTTATTGAAAGTACGGTAGTCGGAAGGATAAAGCTGCGCACTCTTGTTGTAGACCTCCATTTTCTTTGTGTTGTCGTCGGTCAGGGTAGCAATGTAGAGGATCTCGTCGACAGTGAGCTTCGAGGGGTCGGTGTTGAAGAGGTTGATGAGCTCCTGATCGCTCTTGCCGATGACGTTGATGGAAGCCATTACACGCGAATAGCGGAGCTGGGGGAGGATCTGGTCGGCGAGTTCATTGAATACGCTGGAGAGATTGCGGATCTCGCGTTCACGCTGTTCGGGGTCCTTATACATGGAGAGCACACCGAGGATGAGTTCCTTATCCTGGATGTTGCTCTTCTCCACGAGTTCCTTGAAGCCCTCCCAGTCTTCGGGAGTGAAGGAGGAGGTCAGTTCGCCGAACTCAGTGATCTTATCCTTCTTGAGCTGGTTCTCCACGTAGGAGGCAGTGTTCTGCTCGCGTCGTTCGGCGAGCTGCTTGTTGAAATCATATGTGCCCTCGGGCGAAGCATATGAATTGATGGTCACTCCGGCAATCTCCTTGTTGGGAGCGGCGGCGGCCTCCATCAGCTGCTTGTTGAGGTCGATGTAATCGGTCTTTGAAGTCTCCGAAGAACGCACATTCGCCTGGTTGATGAGGAAGTGGATGTCGGCACTGTATTTCTCAGTGATGACTTTCTCAAACTTATCGGGAGCTGTGGCGGGAGTGACGGTGGCGGCAGAGGCGAGTGTGGAAGTGGCGATCACACCGTTGCCCACCTTCACACGGGGTAGCTTATAGAGCTTGCCGTTCTGATCAACGGAGAAATCAAGATAGAGGTCGCTCTGCGCCATCTCGGGTTGATATTCAACATTGAAGGGGATTGTGACACTTCCGCCGTTGGCGTAGCTTACCACCTGGCCGTTGGCACGCACATTCTCACCCTGGACAGTGACAGGCTGTCCGGCAGCCTCACCCGAAGTCCAGGCCAGCACGGGAGTGGCCGTGACGCGTGCGTTCTTCACCATAAATTTGGCCGGGATATTGCCATTGATTGTAGCCGGCACATTCTGTCCCACAGTCTCCAGGGGAGTGGGCGTGGTGGAAAAGAAGTCGCTCTTGAACTGGCCGAGTTTCTTCGAGCAGCCTGTGAGGCCGAGGGCAGCGACGCCGAGGGCCACGCAAATCACTTTGCTGTTCATATGTATGTAATGTTTTATATTTTTACGGAGTCTTATATACGGAATCCTGTATAAGAAGAATACAAGGTATGAAGGAAGATAAGGAGATATGAGGACCCGCAGAAGGCTTCCTGCTTCCTTGCATGTTGATTTTCCTTCAGGTGGAATCAGGGTGTAAAGATAGATATAATTTGCGTAATGAACCGAATTTTAAGGTTTATTTCTTCTTTTTTATCGAAAAAAACTTTTAACTTTGCGCATAAAGTCAACAAACAAGAGCTCAAACACAAAAAACACTGCATATGTCTTCTTACGAATATCCTCCCAAATACCCCCAGAATCCGCAGGGCGGTATGCCTACTCCTCCACCATCAAACAACATGGTGTGGGCTATCCTGACCACCATCTTCTGCTGCCTACCCTTCGGCATCGTGGCCATCGTCTATGCCTCGAAGGTAGACGGGCTTTGGTATGCTGGAAATCAGATGGCAGCCTATGATGCGGCCAACAAGGCGCGCAACTGGTCGATAGCCTCGGCAGCCACAGCTGTGGCAGGCTGTATCATCTACATTATCTGCATGTTCGCCTTCGGTCTCTCTCTGGCAGGACTGGAGTCTGTGGCCAACTGAGAGGGGAGCAAATAAGGGCTTTAAGGACTTTAGGGTCTTTAAGGACTTTAAGGACTTTAAGGACTGTTTTTGAAGCGGTCGGGAGACCGCTCGGGAAAGTCATGAGTTCACATGTCATAGAGGGAGAGTCCCTTGTTAGCATGGGAGAGCGTACAGCCCCGGCGGGGCTGTAACTCGGTTAACCGGGTGCGAAGCGCCTGGACATTGCCTCCTACTCCAT
>CAZPQD010000021.1:0-30360 GCA_964588625.1 uncultured Sangeribacter sp.
CTGAGAACTCTGAGAACTCTGAGAACTCTGAGAACTCTGAGAACTCTGAGAACTCCGAGTCAAATAAAATTGCCGCAGAAGCTCGAACGCTTCTGCGGCAATTTCTTATTATTTCAGCCGTGATTATCTGACGGCTACCTTGACTCCGCGTACGATGTAGATACCTTTGTCAAGACGGAATGTCTCTACCTGAGCGGCGCGAGCTGTGGAGGCCACGATTCTGCCATCTGCTGCATAGACATCGATGCGCTGGCCTTCGGCTCCGCATACTGTCACGGTTCCTTCGCCGGAAACGACAGTCACTCCTTCGTTGTCGGCAATCATCTCACTGGATGCCGGATCGCCTACAAGCATACGGCGCAGTGCGAAGAGGTTGGCGTTGTTGCCGAATGTCACGTCATAGTAAAGGGCCACCCAATACTTGTCGAGGTATTCTTCCGGAAGCATTACTGAAGCACTGTAGAATCCTTCTTTTTTGTTGACGGGCACCTCTCCGATCTTCACGGGTTCGGTAGACCCATAAGTGGAGGCAAGAAGATCCATGCTTGTCATCTCCTCACCGCCGAAGAGCTCGAAATAAACCTGAACGGCCTTCATCCCCTTAGTGGAGAAACGCGGGGCAGCCACCTGGGCCTTTGTGCCGCGTGCGCCGCTGGCGACGAAAAGGAAGCCGTCGGCTCTCGAATCGTAGTCACCTACGGGAGTGACATTCCAATTTCCTGTGTAAGACATATCGGGATTCATCACTATCCAGGGTAGATATGTGAAGTCTGTCTCATAATTCTCGAAGTTCTCATCCATCGGAAGAGCATGTGGCGTGCCGGCCATCTGCGCTGTGATTGTCACGTAGGTGGGCTTGCCGGCAGAGTTGCTCGGGCGCACTCCGAAGGGATAGAGATCCTGCTCTGCGCCGGATTCGAAGATATAGGTGTATTCGGTCTCAGTGCCGGCCGAACCTACCTTCTCCCACGACATTCCGAAGAGGGGTGAAGGCATATAACGGTAGATGTCGTAAGTGAAGGGGCCGTCGCCTACCCAGCCGTCATGCAGACCGACTTCCGGAGCATCCCATGAAAGATGCACGCTCATCATGTCGCGTGAATCCTCGGCCTTGAGATTGGTCACCTTGGAGGGAACGTCGATACCTGTCCAAACATTGATGGGAGCAGCCAGACCAGTGTTTTCGCCACGGCTTACCTGCACCTTCACCATATTCATACCCTGAAGTGTGCTGACCTTTGCGCTCATGGCCTCGCCGGGTTTGCCGGTGAGTGTCAGCGTATTCTCGGCGGCAACAACAGCCGTAAGCTCAGTGTCGGCGGGTATCTTCTCTCCGCCGATGGTCAGTTCGGGCATGTTGAATGTGATTGTGGCATCAAGAGCACCCTTCTCGCCGGGAGTGGCCGCGAGATTCTGCACATAGGCAGGTGTGGCGGCGTCAAGTCCGTCGGCTGCGATGCCTACATTCTTGAGGTAGATACCATTCTGCATCTCATCGGAGACATAGTGGAATGCTACATAGTAAGTGCCGGGGTCATCCACCTTCAGCAGAGCCTCATAGTTGGTATAGTCGACTCCGGGAGTGAATTTAGGCTTGATGGTAATGGTCATCCCGTCTGGATTGAGTTCCTTGCCGGCCATTACAGTCATATATTCCTTGGGATAGGCATCGTTTACGATCTTGGAGTCGAAGCTCAGCACATAGTACTTCGAAGCATCCTGAATCTTCATCGGGGGGAGGAAGAGCCAGTCGTCGCCTTCCCCACGCAGGGAGTGGAGGCAAACCCAAGCCTCGGAAGGAGCGGAGTATACCCACCCGTTGCCATCGCCGTTGTAGTCAATATATGTGCAGGCCACAGCATCATCGGCAGTAGGAGCGAAGAATACGGGGAGTGTCAGAGGATTGCCGGCCACGATATAGTTGCTGATGCCGGGAGCGGATTCCTTACCTCCGGCCACGGCCACCACCGTGGCGCAGAAATTGTGGATCTCAAGAGTCTCGGGAATCTCGATATCAAGCTGCATATCCTTTGTCTTGCCGTAGAACTCTCCGTCAACGTAGACGTAGTATTCAAGATCATCACGGTTGATCCAGCCGCCATGCACTCCGTCGGTTACGGCTTCCCAAGTGACGCGTTCCTCAGTCAGATATACATTTTCAGGAGCCACCGGAGTGTCGACGCCGATGAAGAGCTCACGGGCTGTCGCGAGACTCTGCTTGCCCTCCAGCGAAGTGGTGAAGGAGAAGTTGTGCACCTCCTCAGGCAGTTCGATGAATTCAAGTGTGATGGTCTCGCCCGGTTTGGCGGAGCCACCGCTATAGTCGGCACCATCGAGGAAGGCCTGATAACGCAGTGAGGCGCCGGCAGGAATATCCGAGCCATCGGCAAGCTTGGTGGGAGTCACGAAGCTTATGCTGCCCGAAGTGGCGCCGTTGGGGAAGTTGACTTCGCCCACAGAGGCCACAGCCGGGGCTTTGCCGTCGGCTTTCTTATCTGTAGTGATGAAGAAATAGAATTCCTCATCGTTATCGAAATCATAGAGGTAGTTGAACTTGCCCATGCCAGCTTCGCCTTCGTTGATGTCGATGCTGTAGAATGCGGAGCGTCCGTTCTCGAAATTGGCGTTCCAATAGAAGAGTTTCTCCACGGGAGAGTAGGCAAGGCCGGTCTGCCAAGGGCCGATCCTCTCGCTGAACTGTGCCACCTTCGTGGTGGTCTTGCCATCCTCCTCCACACGCATGAGTCGTCCGTCGGAGAGCATACCGTAGATGAGACCGTCGTCGCAATTCCAGCATATGGATACAAAGGCATGGTTGTCGTCGAGCGGGGCGAGCTGCTGGATGCTGCTCAGGTTGCTGAGTTTGGCGCGTCCGTAGTAGGCACCGCCTCCCATTGCGGGCAGATATTCTGCCAGACCATAAACGTAGCCATCATCTTCATTGTAGGCGGCGCAAAGGAAGTAAGGCTGCTTCTGGGTAGGGAACTGGGCCCCCATGAACTTGCCGGTCTCGAAATCATAGGTGTACAGACACACGGAGATAATGTCGGGATTACCGGTATAGTAGACGGGGTTGGTGCCGGTGATGAGGTACTTGTCGAGTTCCTTGTCGTAGTAATAATAACCCGTGCGTAGCACCGACATCTCCTCGAGCCACATGGGGTCGGTCCATTTGATGGTGTAGTTGGTCGGGCCGAAGTTGCAGAGCGCTCCGATGTTGGTGTCCTTGAAATTACCGTCGTCATAGAAGCGGTCATAGCCGATATAGCCGTAGACGGTGCTTCCGCCCGACGTAAGACGCTTCATGACTTTCTTCTGTCCGGATGCCTCGGGAAGGATGGATGCCTCTTTCTGCTGGCCTCCATGGAATCTCGATAGCGGCATCTGCTGTGCGGCCACTGTGCCTCCCGCCATTGTGGCGAGCAGCAAACCGGCTGCCAGCGTTGTTGATTTCATCAGTCGCATATGTATAGTTGTTAGTTGTTATTTCACGATTGTCTTCACTGCCGAGCCGGCGGCCTTCACGATGTATATGCCGGCGGGCAGGGCGATGGATTCAACTTCTGCGGCTTTGTCGCGCAGAGCCACCCGGCTGCCGGAGAGTGTGAGCACCTCGAGGCGTTCTCCCTCGACTCCGGTCACTACCAGAAGTCCATGGCCGGCACGCACTTCCATAGCCTGCTGACCTACAGCGTCAACACCTGCAACGGGAGTCACACGGAAACCGCGGAGAGCAAGCATTCCATAATCCTCAATGGTGCCTTCCACGAAGACCTGCACCCATCCCTTTCTGTCGGTGGATTCCGGCAGACGGAAGGACTTCTCCACAAGGCCACCCTCCTCCGGCATGGTGCCTACGAACTTCGCTGAATTGAAGTCGACGCAGTCAACCCACACTGAAAGCGGTGAGAAGCCATTGCCACAGAGTGACATAAGGGTCAGTTCAGCTCCTCCATCCTTTGTGGTGAAGCAGGGGAGGCTGAGACGTGCCTTGGAGCCATTCGTGCCGGTGGCCATGAAGTAATATCCTGATTCATCGGCAAATTCGCTGCCGAGTTCCTCGGGTGTGACGAAATTGAAGTTGACGTAGTTCTCATTGAGACGGAAGTTGACGTAAGGTGCGTATTTCGCTCCTTCATCATCGGCCAGTGCAAAGTCGTCTTCCATCGGAAGTGCGTAGGGGGTGCCGGCCACGAGGGAGACAACTGACATCTCCTCGCTTCGTCCTGCCGCATTGGCGGCACATACAGCGAGGCGGAGTAACTGCTGAGGCGTGCCTTCCTCCATTTCGTAGGTGAACATTGTGTCGGTCAGGCCTTCAGCCACAGGTATCCACGTGGAAGCATAGCCGGTGTCTTCGTAGCGCAGCACAGTGTAGGTAATGTCGTCAGGATCGACATAGCCACCATCCTGTCCTTTGGTCACTTCTGTCCAGGCCACCATCACTCCCATCATGTTGTCGAGGGGCTGATAGCCCATATTGGTCACTCCGAGAGGTTTCACCACTCCGGTGTAGACATTGCAATAACCTACGGGAGAGTTCTTGCCGTCGATGCTGACCACTACGGAAAGCTTGTTGTCGCCTTGCTTGGTGCTGACCGTGGCATAACCCTTCTCACCGGGTTTTCCTGTGGCCACGGCTTTAGACTCTCCGCTGACTACGGCGCGCAGGCGCGTTTCGGGATCAAGCTTATTGCCGCTAACATCGGTGGTGGGAAACTCGAAGTCCACACGCGCCTTAAGCTCGCCCTGCGGGAGGGCTGTGGCGCTGACGCCTGTGGGACGAGCCGGCGAGTCGGGGGTAACGCCGCCGTCGGTCAGTGAGAGGTTGCAGAGCTCAACACCATATTTGCCGGCGGGCGAGGAATAGCGGAAACCGATTATGTAGGATCCGGGTTCATCGGCCTTCAACAGACGCTCATAGTCGCCATACGTGCTGGGCTGCGGTGAGAAAGTCTCGCCTACGAGCTTCATCTCTTCGGGTTTGTCGGTCTTGCCAATGTAGACACCGAGGCATTCTCCCGTGATGTCTGCCTTGAGCGAACGGGCCTGGAAGGCGAGGGTATAGTAGCAGTCGGCAGCAGGGAAATTGATGGCAGGGGTGAAGATCCATGCATCGGCATCCTTGTCGTTGATGTATACGCAGAAGGATGAGTGACCGGCGTTGTAGGTCCATCCATTGTCGCTTCCGTTGGCATCCACGCCTGTGAAAGTCATCATCTCGTCGCGTGTGGGAGTGATCTCCACTGGCATCTCCAGAGGCTGACCGAGTACTATATAGTTGCTGACGGTCTCCTCACTGAAGATATTGTCATATTCCGCCACTACGCTCATCGTCATGGCGCTTACGGGGCGGTCGGTCGGCAGATCGGGTGTGAAAGTTGTGGCAGTGGTCTCCCCTACTTCATCACCTTCAAAATAGATATGATAGCGCATGGCCTTGGCATCCACATACCCTCCGTTGACACCCTCGGTGACGGGGTTCCACTTCAGTTCATCCTTTGTGAGGGTGACGCCGGTGGGAGCAACGGGGATATCCTGGCCGATGTAGGCTGATGCAAGCTGCATGGGGGAGGTGTGGCCGGCGGACGTGACGGTAATACCGAAGGAGTGGAACTCCTGTGTGAGGTTCTTGAAGTCGGCCGTCACTGTGGCTCCGGGGGCAGCCTTGCCCTCGGTGTAGGGTTCGTTGTCGCAGATTATGTTGTAGGAGAGTTCTCCGTCAATATTGCTTCCGTCCTGAAGGGCTGTGGGGAGTATGAAGCTCACGCTTCCGGAAAGATTCCCTTCGGGGAAGGAGATCTCGCCGAGCTGCGGACGGCAGGGAGCCTGGGCATCGTAGCTGCCGTCGAGATTGAGGAAGAACATGTATTGCTCACTGGCCGGGCAATCATCGATGAGCGTGAGCTCGTAAGTGTCGGGATTGATGGCGAACGTAGAGGCGGAATAATCGTCGAAGTTTACGTTCCAGATATATTCACCGTCGGCCGGTACGTAAGCCAGACCGGTGTAGTAGGAGGCTATCTCCTTATCCGTCTGGAGCATTGCAAGAACTTCCGAAGAGCCGTCGCGGCCCACGCGGAGGAATTCTCCCTGAGTATTGACGGCATATAGGTTCTTGTCATCCTCACGGTAAGTGAGCGAGAGGATATGCATCTGGTCGAGGGAGGTGGTCTCGATGATGTCGGTAAGGTTCATCGGGTCCTCCACCGGTGCGGAGCAGAAGAAATATTTCTTGTCGCGCTTCACGACTCCATAGAGTGTGCCGTTATCCTTGTCGAGTGCCGCCAAGTCGAACACGGGAGTACCCTCCGGGAGTTCCGCCATCTCGATTGTACGTCCGCTGGCGAGGTCGCACTGCACGCTATAAGTGGCATATGTCATTCCCATGAAGGAGAAAGTGGCGATGCCGCACACCTTGTCGCCCACGAGCCAGCCGGCGGTCATGATGGCCTGGTCGGTGGCGTAGCGTGGATCATTCCAGATTCGTTTGAAGTCGTGGCCTTCGAGCTTAGTCATCGCCGGCACGAAGCGATATTCGTCGGCATATCCGAGATAGCCGAAAACTTCGCTTCCCTTGGCTGAGAGCCGCTGCTGTGTGGCTCCGGCGGTGAGGGCTGAGGCTGCGAGTAGTGTGATGGTAAAGATCCTATTCATTAGTTGATATATTGATAGGTGGATATTTTTTACAAAAATATGAAAATGCGGGCGGACGCGCAAAAAATTTCCGAAAAAGGGAGGCTCTATCCTCCCAATCTTCGTACCCATTAAAAAATGGCTTGCTATATGCCTGCGGGGATAACTTCGCATCTCTTAAATTTTTTACTCTTCCGCCAATTGCCTCCGCAACGTTTCAGAGCCATTCCACTTCCTTGAAGGCGTAACGGCGTGTGCCGAACCCTGAGTCAAGCAGATGAAGGTAACCGTTTGGATCAACGTTGGCCACCACGGCCTGGAACTCTTCACCCGTGGATGTATCGCGGAAGGGATGGGGCTTACCGTCGCCACGCCATAGCCTGCGCAGGAAATCGGCATGGAGCATTTCGCGTCCGCCGGGAGATGCTGTAAGCCCTATGTTCTGTTCGAGGGCATGTCCGAAAACGTCCTCCACTTCATCGAGCGCAAACTCCCTTCCTGCAATCTGAACCATACTCACAGGATTGGGAGCATCGCTACGGAAGTCGGTCTGGTTGACGTTGATTCCCACACCGCAGATGGAATGGAGAATGGCTGCACCCCCAATAGCATGCTCTATGAGGATGCCGCATATCTTCCTGTCGCCGACATATATGTCGTTGGGCCATTTCACCCGGGCCGGGATGCCGTAATGGATGAGCGTGTCGGCCACAGCGAGGGCCACTGCCTCACTGAGCACGAATTGCTCGGCGGGCCGAAGCCAACCGGGCCGAAGCACTACGCTCATTGTAAGGTTCTTACCCGGTTCTGCTTCCCATGAATTGCCTCGCTGTCCGCGCCCGGCCGTCTGCGACTGGGCTCTGACAAGGGTCATGTGCGGCAACTCATCGATATGGGCCGCACACCAGCTGTTGGTGCTCGCAGCCTCCTTAATCTTCACCTTGTTCATGACATCTCAAGCTTTCTCGACCCGTCGGGTTCCTCGGTAATGGTGACATCTACAGTCTCTTCCGGCAGAAACGCCTCCACCTTCTCCGGCCATTCCATAAGGCAAAGCACTCCCGAATCGAAATACTCGTCAAGTCCCAAGTCAAGGGCCTCCTCCGGTGAATCGATACGATAGAAATCAAAATGGAATATAGGTTCGCCTTCGGCAGAGAGATACTCATTCACAATAGCGAAAGTCGGCGACGCAACTTCATCTGCGTCCACACCAAGCTGACGGCATATCTCGGAGATAAGCGTAGTCTTGCCAGCCCCCATGGGACCATGGAAAGCGAAAATACGCCGCCCTGCGGCAGCTTTAAGGAAGGCTTCGGCCATTGCCGGAAGCTCAGAAATATCGTTGGCAGTGAAAGTCATGCTACAAAATTACTCATTTTTTTGAAGACTTGAGCGTTTTGGTTTGGCCGATTCGGATTTTATTCCTAACTTTGCGGCGAAAAAGGGTCCGGTAGCTCAGCTGGATAGAGCATCTGCCTTCTAAGCAGACGGTCATGCGTTCGAGTCGCATCCGGATCACAGAAAAGGCCGCATTTCCTATCAGAAATGCGGCCTTTTCCGTATCCTCCCACCTCAAAAATCCCTCACTGAGGGATGAAATTCCCCAAAAACGTCCCTCACTGAGGGAAGAAAATGCCGAAAAACGTCCCTCACTGAGGGATTTTCTAAAAAATTCAGCTATCTTTGCGACTTGAACCGGGTCGGCTGACTCATAACCAAACCTCAATATGATCGACAATACCCTCTACGCCTATATGCAGGAACGCCTGCGGCACACACCCGATACTTTCCATCGTTACCTATATGATAAAGTTGCATGGAATGCCCGCCTGATCGGCATTACCGGTCCGAGAGGTGTCGGAAAGTCTACGCTGGTGCTTCAAAAGCTGAAGGAACGGCCAGACAGCGATTTCCTTTATGTGGATGCCGACAATCTCTATTTCTCCTCTCATTCCTTAGTTGAACTCGCGGATGATTTTGTGAAATCGGGAGGAAAGCTCCTTGCCATCGATGAGATACATAAGTATCAGGGATGGTCGAAGGAATTGAAACAGATCCATGACACCCATCCCACTCTCAAGGTTATCTTCACAGGCTCTTCCATCCTTGAAATCAGGAAAGGAGAAGCCGACCTTAGCCGCAGGGCTTTGATGTATAATATGCAGGGACTCTCTTTCAGAGAATACCTCTCATTATTCCATCAGATTGAGACTCCGGTGGTGACACTCGAGGATATTCTATCGCATAAGGTAAATCTTGTAGATCTGGAACATCCCCTCCCCTATTTCCATGATTATCTGAAGCGAGGTTATTACCCCTTTTCCAACGAACCGGGGTTTGACATGCGCCTCAATCAGGTGATCTCGCTTACAGTAGAGACCGACATTCCCCTCTTCTCAGGACTCATGGCCTCCACTGCCCGCAAGCTCAAGCAACTCTTGGCTGTACTTTCGCAGCTAGCACCCTACAAGCCGAGTATGGAAAAACTGGCCCAGGAGATTGGAGTCAGCAAAAATAACATACCAGAATATCTGAATATGCTCGACAACGCGGGGATGATCTCACAGCTCAGGGACGACACATCAGGCCTGCGGACACTCGGCAAGGTGGAGAAACTCTATATTGACAACACCAACCTCATGTATGCCATGACTGGTGAAAACACCAACATCGGCAACGCCCGCGAAACCTTCTTCCAGAATCAGATGCGACTGACGGGAAAACTGAAGAACTCCCGCGAATCCGACTTCCGTATAGGTCCCTACACATTTGAGATTGGAGGCAAGAACAAAGGCCAGCGCCAGATAGCAGCGGTGCCAGACTCCTACGTCGTAAAAGACGACATCGAATACGGCAACGGCAACATCCTCCCGCTATGGCACTTCGGCCTCACCTACTGACCCCATTCTATCTCTTCCTCCCTGTCCGTTTTGTGCCGGTGGTTTTCTTGGCTCCAGTGGTCTTCTTGGCTCCAGTGGATTTCTTGGCAGTCGTAGTCACCTCACGGAAAGTCATGGCGGGATAACCCCGAGAGTCGAAGGCTACGAGCACAACCTTGCCATCCTCCTCGTCAATCATCAGGTAACCATAATCACCCAAAGAATCAAAATAGTTGATATAGTCGCCGGCCACTTCCCAGATCATGTTGTTGTCGCTCAGAGTCTTCTTACCGGCAATTGCAAGCGAGCTTGAAAGCCGTCCATTAGCCTTGAAGTTATACGTGAGCACCACCTTACGTCCATCCACCGTATCCTCACCACGGAAAGTCTTGCCCACAAAATCATAGGCATAGGCGCTCACAGCCACCAGCATAAGCACCACCAAAGAAAGAAACTTCTTCATATCCTCCTAAAAATAAGTTATTTAATTCACCATTGTAACAGGATGTGTCTAAAGCCATCCCATCCACAATGCAAAGTTACATAACCTCAAGAAATTGCCCATATTCCATTTTGTTCCATTCTCGTCCCGCCCTCCCGTGCTGCTGCCGACCGCTTCAAACTCTGACTCTTTACCGAAGAAGGGGTGAGACAATCCACAATAGCTCATCTCACCCTTTTTCACACAAACACAAGCAAAAAGTCCTTTTGCTATCGTACGGTAGTTTCTATCAAAATTTTTCATCCGGCGATCTGGATCCCGTCTTCGGGGATCAGCTCTGGCCGCGTATGGCCGATGTGCCATTTGCCACAGCGGGGACATTTGTAGGCGGAGACGGGACGGGGATCGTCGGGGTATTTGGCAACCAACCTGTTGGCTGCCTCCTGGGCTTCCTCAAAAGTCTTGTAACAATGCTTGGCCAAGAGCTTCCTTTCGCCTGCACGAACAACTACTTTCCAATGCGTGTTGCTTTGGCGCATGGCCAGATCGTAGTCGGTGAAACGCTTGTTGTAGAGGCTGAAGGAGACGGCACGGCGGACACTCTGCCGGAAACGGTTGCCGGAGCGATCGCGTGATCCGGAATACTTGTAAACGGCTTGGGCTGCCCGTTTTTCAACGAAACGCCTTACGAGTTTGCAGGTAGCACTGTCGTCGACATACAGGTCAGTGTAATTCAGACCCTTGCCGAGCTTGCGGATCTTCTCCCTGGCAAGCCTCCGGGTGAGCGGGCGGTAGCGTTCAGTCATACCCTGGTCGGCATACGCCTTCTTGATGGCACTGATCTCAGCGTTCTCCTGAGCCTCGCAGAGCATGTCGAGCGTAAACCTCAATACATCCAACAAATACTCAGCATTTGAATCCGACACGGCAGCATTCCGGCATCGTTCCGCAGCACGGCGGAGGCGCCTTTCAATACCTTCCGACTTAATAAACCTTGCAATCACAGAGCAATCCTCATTGATTCGCGACTCGTCAAGTTTTCCATAATTGGTAAGCATCTTCATCCAGCGGTTGAAGATATAAGTAATCTGCATCAGTTCCTCACTGACTGTCGCCCCTTCGGCGATGGTAGGTAAAATAGCTGTGTAGCACATGATGTTAATAGTTTTAAAAGTTGTTACACTACCATATGCAACCCCCATGCCAAAGGTAAATCACCCCGTAATAAAAATTCTCCACCAGTCCTACCTCCTCGCCTTACAGCTCCCAATCGACTCAACGGAAGCAGTAAAAAAACAAAACCCGGCACGCATCGCACCGGGTTAGCACAAATTTCTTAGCTGAATAGTTCGGAATGGGAACCGAGACGAACAAGACTGATTGTGTCGCTATGTGGATCCAACCAAATCAACAGAAAATCTCCTTCAATATGGCATTCCATATGCCCAGCATAGTTTCCCGTAAGCGGATGAGGACGATTTTCTGCGGGAATTGGCTTCTCCTGCCGCAGTAACTCAAGAATGTCAAAAAGCTTCTCAAGTTTAGCCGGATTATTACGATAACGTTTATAATCCTTCTTATACTGAGAAGTGGGCTTGAGATTTTTCATAATCCCATTGATTTTTCCATTGCCTCAATTGAAGACATGTCCAGAGGCTCAACGTTATCCAGCGCTCCACTCTCCGCCTCCTTCATAGCTGCCAGCGTGACGGCATTTGGTTCGTGATATACAGCATCAAGAAGCACAGTTTCAACATAGTTGTTAAGGCTGCGGTTCTGACGCTTTGCAAGCTGCTTCAGCCTCTCTATAAGCTCCACAGAAAGACGGAAACTCTGATTTTTCTTAAGTGCAATCTCCATACCAGTATTATTTTATATTGCAAAGTTAATACATTTGTATTACATATACAACAACCTAACAATGGAGTTGCTCACAAAAACATGGATGGAGTGTTTTTTCATTCAAGTTGGCGAAGCAGCAGGCGACAGTGACGACCGAAGGGAGTGTCGTCGCCAGTATGCTCTGCGAGGGTCTTGAGCACCTTTACGGCGTCCCCTTTCTTATGCAGGCGAAGGTAGGCTATGGTAAGGGTCCAGCCTGCATCCTCAAAATCCTCGTTTACGAGTCCCTTGGATGAGATGGTTGCCTCAAACTGCTTCCTAAGCTCGGGGAGAACTGCCTTTATCTCCTCCGTACTGGCAGAGGCGACATCAAATCCACCCTTGGCGCGGGTGATGTAGCTCTCGCTCAGGTAGAGGGCACTGTCGCAGAGCTTGGCGTTCATGCTGTTCAGGCTCGGGATGAGCACCAGCAGGATGATGGCCGCTGCCGAAATTGCCGAGACAATCCACGGTAGGAGTTTCCTACCCCGACGCTGCTTTCTCTGGCTATGACCACTCCCCTCTTCATCCCATTCCAAGTCAAAATCGTCGTCAACGCGAGCCCCGGTATGAGGATCATCAACGGCAAATCCATCTGCTATGCGAAATGTACTGCACGCTTTTATAGGAGGTCTATAGTTGGCATTAGAGCAAATCTCCGGCTCTGCCGCAAGACAAGAATCCTCAGAAAAACTTAATCGCAAATCATCATCCATGACATAAACCGGTTCCATGATGATGTCCATAAGGTCTTCCTCGCTCATGGCCCGCATGGCCGCTGCAAAGTCGGCGTTATCCTGCTCTGCTTCCTTAATCAACCCCTCGATGATCATATTGTCGAGGCACTTTTCAAAGTCATTCTCTTTCATAATCTTTATGTTATATGATCTTCGTGGTCAGTCAAAAATTCCCAAACGTCTTGCAGCTTTCCACATCCTCGCCTTGAACTTCTCAAAACAGCGCTTCTTGGTGGTGATCGCGCTACGCGCAGTCTTATAATTCATACACTCCGCAATCTCCTGCATCGACATATTGTCGAAATAGTAGAAATTGAGGATCTGTCTGCAAGGATTGGGGATATAGTTGAGCTCCGTGCCCAGCAGCGCCTGTAATTCCGGGTCGGCATATACCGACTGATACTGCATTTCCTGCACGGCCTTCTCCATCTCAAACTCCGTCTTGTTGAATCGTTCGTCGTCACCTTCGGAGCCAGCTCCATCATCTATGGATTGATGCTGCGGACGGCGCGTAGCAACCTTATTGGCGCGTCGCCAACCGATCTTGAAGATAAGCGCACGCCATTTCGTATCGTTCTCGGCGCGCTCCTCACGGATGATCTTATGCACCTCCACCCAAGTGTCATGATAGATGTCATAGACCTCATCACGGCTGAGGTTGAAATTCCTATAAATATAATTGATGAAGAAAGGTTTTATCTCCTCATACCACTCATGCGCTATATTATAATACTCGTAGGGCATTGCTTCCGGTCAATATTGGGGTTAGTCTTTGTGGTTTAGTCTCTGTGCAAATTTACAAAAAATCTTTCGACCCTCCTCAATTAAAGCAGAACAATCTCCTTAAAGTCGCAGGAATAAATTCGCTTTCCCTTACTAATGCCCCTCTCCAAGGTAAATCTCAATCGCCGCCCAAACCATGATTCCATAAATAATTTTTTCATTACATTATATCATTGATATGCAACACCTTATAATCCGCCAGCTGAAAAAATCAAGATTTTTCGGTTGGTACGCAGATAGGATGCGGACGGAGTTTGTAATTTTGCAGTGTCGAAAGACGATGGAAGTATGGGTGAGCGGTCTAAACCAGTCCCCCGCTAAGGGACCGAGCCCCACAAGGGTTCCGAAAGTTCGAATCTTTCTGCTTCCGCGAAGCTGGACACTTGGCAGACATGGTGTATGCGCAGGACTGAAAATCCTGAGAATGTGGTTCGAGTCCACGAGTGTCCACGAGTTTTTACACATATTGGGGTGTTGCTCCACGGTGAGAGCCACAGACTGTAAATCTGTCGCCTATGGCTGAGTAGGTTCGACTCCTACCACCCCAACCATTAACCACACTTTTAATCTAACGATATGGGCATAGTAATTTTGAAATGGAATCCCGCATTCTCATCATATACAATGGTGAGATTCCTCAATCATCTTGAGAAATGTGCACTTGCCAACGATGGCAGCATCGGCATGAATTGGTCGGTATGGGAATACGGGAAGGTGCATAAGGGCGACACATGCTTCCTGCTCAAGGTGGGCTACGGCCAGACAGGAATCGTAGCCCGGGGCGTCATAACGTCCGAACCTTACTCTGGCGAAGATTGGTCATGGCGCAACCGCCCCACCATGTATTGCGACTTCGACTTCGAGGTCATGATCAATCCCGATGCTTTCCCGCTGCTTACTTCTGCCGAACTGAGCGAAGCCATTCCCGAATTTGACTGGTTTGGAGGACACTCCGGGATGGTCCTCACTGAAGGGCAGGGCGAAAAGCTGGAGCAACTCTGGCAGAACTATATGCAAAGACAGGCAGCCGACTTTGAAAAAGCCTCCGACCAGAACCTCTTCCTCCTGTCAGGGTCCGTCTCCCCCATCGGCGCACCCTATACCCTTCAGCGCGAAGACTCATATTCAGGCCCTAAGATTATCCTGGAAAAGGAAGAAGGAGATCTCCACACCCGTCTGAATATCTACAACTACCACCGAGTCCTGGGGAAGTTCGGAGTCAGATCCTGGCGCGCACTGCAGCAGCTCCTGTTCCAGCGTTATCCCACAGCCGAAGCCCTTCCCAACCTCTGCGCCGACCTCTTCCAGGCCGAGGTAGATTTCCACGTCTCTTTCTTCCAGACCGCCGAAGAAGAGGAGGAAGAGGAAGAGGAATAAGAAACTTCGGCTGAAGCAGTATCAGCTCCGCTCCCTCCGCAGTTGGAACGGAGCCTGCATCTATCCCTCAGCAAGGATATGCCCTCAGATTTAATTGCTTCACCGAGGAAGCAACCTTATCCCCAGTGGGGGTTGCGCGGCGATAAGAGATAAGAGATGCTATGGCATTTAATTTTTGGGCATAGGCATATTTCATTTCCTTGGGAGGAGAAGCAAATTCCTCGGTGCTGACTATGAGCATCCTCCCTTCTGAACAAAGGTCAAACAGAGCTTTATAGGGTTTTGAACGCTCTGAAAATCGATAATCCACTACAACGATAATCCCATTACCATTTTCAATGGCTTTGTTGCGGATTTCTTTCTCCGCAGGGTTAATAAAGGGAGAGACCAAAACGCCGTCACAGCGTATTGTCTCTTCCCAATTCCTTATTTTTTCTTCCAGATCTGGCATCTTTCTCTTATCGCGGCTAATCTTGACGAAGGATTTTACCGGATTATCCAAAAGAAAAATATTGCCATATAACCCGCATCTAACGCCATTTACCTCTATCATTACCTTATGATAAAAATACTCAGGGCAATGTTTTTTCACCAGATATCTCCTTGGGTTATCAGCGATATAATTGTAGAAAGCATCTTTGGCGCCACCCCTGAATGCAATTTTATCATTGAAACCGGGCTCGAACATGGATTCCTTTTGCAAGGCCTGGATAGAGTTCGGGAATCTCAGCCAGAATTGCTTGGTGCATTGACTCTTGAAAACCGCAATCATCGAGCCTAAAGAATCCTCAGTTCTTTGCGTGACGAATATCTCGAAATGGATATGGTCAGGCATAGTCACACTCCTCAGGATCTTAAGGGCCGGATATCTCTCACACAGCGAACCAAGGCATTCATTGACAATTTCTCCACCTGGCTGCAGCTGTACAATTGGATAGATCTTTTTAGAATTGGGATCGGGGACAATGATGGAAAAGACAGGAAAAGACGGCGATTTTAGAATTGTAATCATATAAATGCATCGGCTCCGATAATCATGGCCTTTGCATCGCCGATTAAAGCTATGAACGAAAGTATCTTTCATGGTTTAAATCTTTTTTTGTGAGCTGAAGTTTCTATGCAGGGGCAAGCCCTCGCTTGATAAAAGCTGAGGCGATGTCTGAACCAAACATCTATGGGAGAGCTGAAGCTCTCTCACTGAACCTGGACAGCCGCTGCGGGGAGCATTTATGCCTTTTCTCGGAGCCTGGAATGCCGCTGTGAAATCCGGATTTGGGTCAGCATGGATCTGTGAGCAAACTTCAGTTTGCCAGTCAGCGAATGAAAATAGCGCAAGCGCCAATGGCTCTCTGATCTTGCGCAAATTTAGCACTTTATTACTAATCCCCAACGTTTTGGAGAAAAATCATCTATAAAAGTTACCTCAAACTTCCACAAAAATGAACCTAAGAACCTTTGCGCGGCTGCTTCCTACTATTGCTCTGCTCCTTACTCACGCTGAAGGCAAAGCAATAGCAGCCGCAAATCTGTTTACTTTTTTCTTGATTCGGGATAAGGACTTAGAAAAACTAAGAAACTCATAGCAAACCTAAGAGAATATTCTGAATCATGAAGATTGCATTGACTCTGCTGCTGGTTGTGCTGTTTTTCCTCACCGTATCGCTGGAATGGCACATAATTTTGATAATGCTGTTGGTGCTTGTCTGGCGCCAGCCGGTGAAGAAGTTCCTGACCAGTTACTGGAACTGGGGCTATGTGGCACTCTGGTGCGTGTTGGGAGTAGCCTTCATATTCTCGCTGCCCCGTTATTTCGCGCTCCCTTCCGATCGCGTGCGTCATTACTATGTAAATAAAGAGGGAAAAACTAAACTCCCTCCCATCCATCACTGGCTTCTCAATGCCGTGCTGCCGGAAGAGGAACTCTGCAACTTCGGTATGAAAACGGCCCGGATCGCCGGTCCGATGGCGGGTCTCGGCAAGGGGCTCATGCAGAATTATGAGGTGGAACAGCAACGAGGCACACTCAGCAAGATGCTCCAGCCTTACCGACGTCTCTCGAATAGCTTCGAGAATCCTATGTCGGCCGCGTATGTGCAGGGAATGAATGATGTGTTGGGCACAAACGACAAATCATTCTACGTAATCCGGCCGAAACACTTCGACAAGGAAAAGTCGTATCCATTGGTGGTCTTCTGCCATGGTATGCTCGGCAACTGGAAACTCTACAACGGTATTCTCAAGGATCTTGACAATTGCGTAGTGCTCCTGATCGGCACTCGTGATCTTTCCGGTATATTCTCCGATGACGAACTGAAGGAGATTCATTCCCTATATATACCTATGCTTGAGGATATGGGCTATCGCGTTGAGCAGGATAATATCTCGATCTTAGGCTTGAGCAACGGCGGGAGTGCCGTCAACGAGGCTTACCGCCATTTTTCCTCAAAATTCAAGAACATAGTCTTCATCTCCACACCGCTCCATCATTCCTATGCCATTCCATCCAAGGTGCTTATAATTGGCGGAGCCTTGGATCCCTCTGCTCCCGGCATGACTGAAGGTTACAACGGAATTCGCCGTCGGCGGGGCGACGTGGCCCGCTATTGGAAAGAGGATGGCACCCACTATATTTTCGCCACCGAATCCGACAGCGTTATCCCCTTCCTCAACAAGGAGCTCGGTCTTAGCCAGCCTTGACGCTCCAACTCCCCCTTCAAACCGCATTCCATCAATCACATCTACTTCTCTCTCCTCCTCCCCTTCTCTCTCCTTCTCTCCCTCACCCTCTACCTATTCCCCCCACACAAATCCAGAGAGAAACCTTCTATAATGGACAAAAGCGAAATAAAAGGAGATACACCTGATATGCAGGAGACTACCTCCATCTACTTCAATTCAATCGTACGCGAGGATGTGCCTCCACTCTCCGTAGACATCCAGAAAGTCGACGCCTGAGACCGGAGGCTTCTCTCAAGGTGTCAATCCCCTAAGGGAACCTGACTCCTCCTTCAAGACACAAGTAATGGGATGCATCATAGGTTGACTATGATGCATCCCATTTTTGTGTGTCGATAAATTCTTAGAGGCTTACTTGCAGCCGCAACCTACCTTGCTTCTTACCTCCTGCTTGAAGTTTTCAAACTGCGAGGCAAACTGGGCGAAGAGAGGATTGTCGGAGTTCTTCTTGATTACATGGTGCATGAAGCGCATGGCAAGTACAAACTCCTTCGCATGTTTGTCTTTGGCGAAACCAAGACCCTTGGCTTTCTCCACCATGGCTGCAATGTCATGATGACCGCCGAAATTGAAGTTCAACACCTCGGCCATCTTTCCATCCTTGGCCTCGATCATGTTTACATAATACGATCTCTTTTCTTTTTCCATAATGATTTTGAGTTTTTTATTTGTCTTGAAGCAGGACGAGTTCTTATCCTCCTTTCGGAATCTCACTCCCTTACGGGGGCAGGAATCTCATTCCCTATTTCTGCTATTAAAACATACAGCTCTCCTATACGGATTACTAACAATGTATAAAGATTCTATAAAGAAATAAAAACTCAAGATAACCACTCTGAAAGCACAAAGATACCCGCTATCTCAGCTGAAAATGACACTTTGGACTCCAAACAGCTGCAAATATGTAACACTTCCATTCTCAGCTGAACCATTTCCTAAGGCCGGCATTGATTTCTTCAAGATTGCCACACCGTTCGGTCATCTCTCCTTCTAAAAAGGGAATAGAGGAAAAAAAGCCCCGAGCGCAGTTCCCTTCCCGAAAAAGGGCATACCGATCCTTAGGTTCCTATTGGGGTAATAACTAATTTTACAGCCGAAAAATGACACCGCAAGAAAAGTGGAACAAAATGGAACGGACTAATTCATTCGTATTCCAATCGAAAGTATTAAATTTGTAAGAAAATTCAACAATCATGAAAAAAAGACATGAGGCCCTAGGCAACGATCCCCAGAGCCACGCATCGCAAGAAAACGAGGTTAGGAGAGATTGCTTAGATCTGCTTGCTAAAATTGATTCAATGATCAATTCTCCTACTATTCTTGAGGTTTGTGGAAAACAGAAGAAAGAGAATGTTCATACATCCATCTTATGTTATCTATTTGGATGCAAGGAATTTTCCCTTGGACAACCTTCGGGACTCACTCGATTGTGTGATTTAATCTTGGAGGTCAATCTTTCCCAGAACATAATTGCGGATACATCTGCACTTATGCCTCTTAGTAATGGCAACCTTAATATACATTGTGAAAAAGAAGTTTCTCTTTCAAGGGATAGCCGCATTGATCTATGTTTAACGCTGGAAGCTCAAAATGACAAAACAGTAACAATATGGATTGAGAATAAGATTAATAGCAACCCCCATTATGATCAGCTCAGTCGGTACTACGAAGAAATCCGTAAAAACGCAAATGCAAATGAAGAAAATGTTTTCGTATATCTATCTCCATCCCATGAGAATAAGCCAGATCACGATGGATTCATCCACATTACCTATCAAAATTTATATGACAAGGTATTACATCCGCTTCTGAGAGCATACGACAAAGATGAATCTCATTTTGGCTATTTACTGCATGAATACTGTCACACTCTCACATCGCTATATCATAACATGAACCCTATAGTTAAAGCAGAGAATTATACCGAAGCCAAAGAATCTCTTCTAAGAGTTTACAAGCAGTACAAAGAGGTCTTTGAACTTGCCATCATGGAACACGGTACAGATGAGGAAAAAGAAGCAATCCAGTCCTTTACAAAAGATTATATGGTGGAATATAAAGGGAAAAAAGTTGAAGTGAAAGGGTTTACCTCTCTGGCTGTCACCATCTTTAAGCTCCTTTTAAAGGAGGGTTATCCACGAGAAGTGTTGCTTTTAAACTTAGGACAGATTGACAAGTCGTTTGGGTTGACAGGCATTGATTTACGTGTGGCAGCTGAAAGAGGTATTATTGAGGATAAAAAATTTTCACCAACACGCATAGGTTCTAAAATCATGGTGAGCAATCAATGGAGCGGAAAGAAAATTCAGTACTTTATCGAGTTATTGAAAAGATATTACCCCGACATCAAAATCCGCCCATTGAAATAAATCACCTCTCTGTTCTGCGTGTTACCTAAAGTCCTTGGATTCTCTAAACAAGCAAGCTCTCCCCCTCTCTCCCGAAAGTAAGCAAGATCGAACTCTACCTCAATAGGGACTTTATTTCTATCTTTGCAGCCGAAATAAAACTCTAAGAATTATGGAAAATCAAGATTCCAGCAGCTGGGCCGAAGAGCTCATCAATGCTGACCCTCACTGGGATGAGGATGACAATATGGTCTTCGTAATCCCATACCTTGAGGAGGCATTCGAGGATTGGCTGGTGGCCGAACGTAAGATCTCCCGTAAGTCTGCAAAGGATTACATTCGCGCCTATGAGTCGGTTTACGAATCTCTCTATGACCTCGTTGGCATCGACCTCTACGAAAAGTTGCGTGCTTTCATTGCAGTGATACCGCGAAAGACGGGAAGCGACTTTACGAGGGAAAATGCATTTGAATTGGTGGATATCTATGTAGAGACTATGCAGGAGGAGCTGAATGAGAATCCACTGGCTTACTCCAATGCCGAACAGCGCGCCATACTGGCCTACCATGACTTCATCTTAGACTTCGGCGGCAACCATTCCAACCCCAAGTTGCTGAAAGATAAAGCGGAATCTCTTCCCGATGAGGAGGAGTTTCTGGAATGGCTTGAGCGCACTTATGGCTACGACTATGAGAGAGCCAGAAAGATCGCTTCTTCTGTGAAATGTGTTGATCTGGAGCTACGGCCACTTATCGATGACCAGTTGAGTTTCCTTGAGAAGATCCGTGTCATCCACAGCAAGGAAGATCGCAAGAGATATGTGGCAATGGTTGAGGACGATTTAAACTCAAAGACCAATGACATAACGGCAAGCACCCTCAAAACCATCAAGAATGGCTTAGCCAACATCAAGATCTACATTACATTCCTGAATGAAAAGCTTTGACTTGAATGAAAAGCTTTGATCAAAGCTAATCACCGCGACTTCAGGGCGATGGCCGACCAGCGGCCGTCGTCCTGACGCAGGGCGATTGCGGTGATGGTCTGACCATCAGCGATGCCGGAGAGCAGGCGCCTGCCGATATAGACACCGTCGAGCAGGGCGTAGGGGTTGCCATTGCGATCGGTGCGTAGGCGGAGGGTGCCCTCCACTTTCTTTATCCACTCTTGCTCCAACGGATTCTGGCTGCTTTTCTTTATCCAGACAATGCGGCCGTCGCGCTGCCTGACGTCGTAGACACTCCCGTTGGGCGTCCGGTTGTCGAGCCCGAACTTTGCGGGTTTCTTGAGGAAGAGGGTGCCTTCTTTGGTGCGGAGTGTCCATTGAGTGAGCTTACGCCCGGGGCGGTTGCGGTCGTCAACCTGCTTGTCGGCTACTTTCACCGCCAACTCAGACGGCACTGCGCTGTAGATGAATTCTTCGGCCATGGGGAGATAATGGGCATAAAGCTGCTTGTTGTCGGCGGCCACTATGGTCGGCGGGATGGTGCGGTCCACATCAATGAAATCATTCTTGAGGTGCCACCCTTGGGAGAGGTAGAAATTGCGGTAGATGTCGAGTTCCTGCTTGGCATTCGCGGGCATTCCGCGCGCGATGAGGGCTTTGGCAAGCGCCAGTCGGCTGCTCCCCTTGAAACTCTCATCGTGCTCCACCTCCACTGCCTTGCAGAGCAGGGCGATACGCAACTCCGGATCTTCCACCAACTCGGCAGCCTGCTTCCAGAGATACCCCCTTGAGGGAGTCTTGAGAAGCAGTTGCTTGTAGAGGGTGAGTGCCTCTTCATTCTCTCCCTTCGCTTTCAGCACTGTTGCCTTATAGAATGGCATAAACTGGCTGTTTGGGAAACGGGTCAGAGCCTCGTCGAGCAACGACTCGAACTCCGCCGGGGGGAGGATGCGGTCGTCTTTCACCTCCTTGGCAAACACTCCTATCAGTTTCTCCACGAGCGATGTGACAGTATGGCCGTTATCCGACTTATATTGCTCCCAATCTTCCTCACGGATGTTCTTCCAATCCCAGAGACGCATGAAGTCGCGCATCCGGAATTGGTACGGTGTGTTTTTCTCCACCTTCACAGCCTCTCCCAAAATCAGGGAATGGAGCAGCTCTGGTGCAGGCAAACCGAGGCACAGGTATTGGTGCAGGAATCGTTTGCGAAACACGTGGTCGGTGAGCGGAGCATTCTTTAGGGAGTAGAAGATCAACCATCCGTAATCCCTGTGGAGTGCCGGGCTGAGGGCTCCCCTATCAAACGCTTCCTGTATGGCGTTCAACCGACTCATATCATTCCGTCCAGATTTGGCAGCTTCCGTAGCCTCTCGGATCTGGCGTCCCAACGGATCCAGTTTGGCCTCCACCGCCTGCAGAAACCTCGGCATGAACTCATCGGCCGGCGCGTAATTTTCATGCAGCGACTTCATCTTTTCAAAGAGAGATTGAAGCGAGTCCGGCTCAGTCTCGTTTTTCGCCTGCTCGCTATAGCACCAGAAGAGGGCGCTTGCCGTGAAGTTATTGGCATTGAGGCTAAATTCCTGCTCAGCAGCCTGCAAGGCCTCCTCGAGCCTACCGGCCTTACGCAGCGCCGTAATCTCCTTTATCGTCATGGTATTGATGGAGTGAAAGAACTCTTGTCTATTGATGGAGTGAAAGAACTCTTGTCTATTGTGTGGTTAACAGGGAGAATAGATCAGCATTCAGACTCCTAAAAAGCCATTCTGCCAATTATAGGGCAAATATAGCAATTATTTTCCAAAAGTGAAAGGAAGTATTCTCAAATGGTTGCCATGACAACCATATTTCCGCCGAGGTTGTTATAGGGAATGAAGGGTATTCCCATAGTTACAAAGGGGGAAACTCTTGAAAATCAAAATTATCAATCAGGAAAATAATTTGCAGAATCACCTCATGGAATCACTGGATAAGGCTTTCACGCCTGTAAAAATCAAAGGGAAAGATATTAAGAACCGTTTCATACGCAGCGCAGTGAATGATCATCTCGGTAATCTCGACGGCACTGTGAGCGATGCGGAGATCGAGATGTATGATGTGTTGGGACGGGGCGAGATCGGAACCATCATCACCGGTCATATGAGTGTCTGCCCTGATTTGGCTTACCGTGCCGACATCGCCCAGCTTTCAATCGGCAGTGATGATAAGAAGGAGGGGCTTCGACGAATCGCCGCGAAGATCAAGGAGTATGATTCGCTCGCAATAGCCCAGATCTCACTGGCCGGCCCGAAGGGTTTGACACCGTTCGACCTCAACGATCTCTCCATTGCACAGATGGAGGAGATAGGCCGATGGTTTGTGGAGGCTGCCGTAAGGGCTAAGGAAGTGGGATTCGACGGGGTGCAGGTGCATATGGCCCACTGGTATTTCCTGCAGGCGGTGCTCAATGCCGACCTAAACCGCCGCACCGACAAATATGGCGGCACGGCCGAAAACCGTGTGCGTCTGCCGCGTGAGATCATCGAAGGTATTGCCAAGGCCTGCGGCAAGGATTTCATCGTCATGATCAAGATCAATGCCAACAACTCGGAAGCCGCTTCCGATGATTATGACCTGCTCAACTACTATGTCGACACGCTCACACAGGCGGGAGTTGATCTGGTTGAGGTGAGCGGTGCTGATTTCGCACGCAAAGACCGCAAAGCACAACTCTATTATCTCGACGCCGTGAAGGAGCTCCGCGAGCAATTCCCCGGTCTGCTGCTTTCACTCGTTGGAGGCATCTACAATGAGGAGGCAATCGCTACGGCCCTGCTGACCACAGATTTCGTATCGTTCGGCCGCGCACTGCTCACACAACCTGACTTCATCCTACAGCTGAAGGAAGGCAATCTCCAGCAATCCCGATGCCTCCACTGCAACAAATGCTTCGAGATCTTCGCCACCAAATACGAACGCTGCGTCTACGGCCCCGTGCTCCCCAAACTCGAAGAAACCTTCAAAGACTCCGAATAATCCTTAACAAACTGAATATAAGTATATTGCTATAATTTCAGCCACTTCCATAAATTATAGACCCTAACAAAAGTGTTAACCCGGTTAATCATTTTTTCGAAAAAATGATTAACCGGGTTAACACTTTTGATTATAGCGACCATTATTTGCCTCCCATCTGGAGTTCACGGACACACCGGTATTGTTCGGGCGTGAGTGAGCCAAGAGACAGAAGGTTGTCAAGTTCCTTTTGCGCTTCGGGAGATAGCACAGGTGAAGGAGGAAGTGTGGATGTTGGTGATGTGGGTTGGGTTGCCTGATGAGATGTGGCTCTGTTTGCTTGAACCTTGCCTACGCGGACATATTGTCCGTGGCATATTTTATCAAGCTGGTTTACAGCACGCGCAAGACAAATGATGCTCACGATGAACGCAACTAAGATAATCAAAAACAACACCTCTGGGTCATGTTTATGTTCCAGGAGGCGCAACATCTGCTTTAAGGCTATCCCAACGCTAATTCCGTAACCTATCAGGAGGTTGCCTATTGTGGAGAGACTCCCTTCAAAGTTATTTCGGAGCTTGAAGCCGAGTATGATTGCGATGATCACACCAATGAACGTGAAAAAGAAGCCGACATATTCCATTTCCTCATTAGCCAATCCTATGATCTCGCACACACCTGTCAAGAAGAACATGATACCCAAAGTCAGTGTAAGGCCCGGCAGTCCTTTCTTCAAATCCTTCATGGCCTTGGAGACATAGTAGAAGAATACAAGGCCGGCAATTCCGCTTAAAAGGGAAATAATGTTGGAAAACGTTTCCCATACACTCGTGGCGCTGTCCAATTCCAGAGCCACAACCCCAGCCATATTAGCGACAATCCCGAATATCAGCAACGTGATAAAGGTATTGCACAGCAGACCCATGTCTGCCGAGATGCGGGGTAACTCGACAATGTTGATTTTTGTTTTTGCCATAAGCTTTTATTGTTTTGAATGTAATACAATAGATGTCAATCCAACGGCTGGCACGCCTTCTTCCGGTCTTGACACCGCAAAGTTAGGACATCCCCATAGCGCAAAAAGAAAGAAAAATAGTTCTAAATGGTTCATTTTTGCATATTTTAACAATTCACAATTCTTCTTCTCCCTTATTAGGGTTCTTCAACTTTTCGGAACGCAGGAAAAGTTGTAACTTTGTGAAAGAGTTTTGAATCCTCTGAAGGTTTTATGACTACTGATTCTGATACGGATTCCCTGTTTACTGCCGATGGAGACGACGGTGCAGTTGGCGGTGGCACATGGAGCGACATGCGCTTGCTCCATGAGTCACAGCAGGGCTGGTGCGAGATTTATTCGTGCATCTACCGTGATAAACGTGTGGCCATCAAAGCACTTAAGCCACAGTATCAGACGAGCCAACTCCATCGGCGATTGCTCCGCAAGGAGTATGCCGTTGCCACTTCACTCAATCATCAGAATATCGCGGGTGCCCTCTGGATGGAGGAAGTGCCGGGCTTCGGAGAGGCAATCTTGATGGAATATGTCGACGGCCTTACCCTTTCGGATTACTTGGACCGAAATCCATCGCTTACCTACCAACAGATTGAACGCATCATCCGTCAGCTTTGCGCCGCTGTGGATTACATGCACTCACGCCAGACCGTTCATTGCGACCTCAAACCCTCCAACATCATGATTACGTCGGCCTCTGCTTTCGTAAAACTGATTGACTTCGGGATGAGCCGCGGTAATGGATTCGAGACTCTCGACTTCGTCGGCGGTACGAAGGGATTCACTGCTCCCGAAAACTTCCAACCGGGCACGGTAGCTTCACCCGCTGCTGACATCTACTCCATCGGCAAGATCATTGAATTGCTCGACCGTAAGGGGGAGATGAAGAATGTATGGCGACGTTGTCTCAATGCCGACCCCGCGAAACGACCGCATAGTGCCAATGAGATTCCCGAGCTTATCCGCAAGAACCATCAGCGGCGAAAAAGAAGAATGACCATGGCTGTGGCTGCCGGAGTCGCCGTACTTGGAGGCGGTCTATTATGGACATGGACCCTCTTTCAGCCTTCCTCCGATGCTGAGGACGCCTCAACTATCTCAGAAACGACCGCCAACTCCCACCCCTCCACCTTGGCAAACGTATCTGACACCATCCTCCCGTCGACAGAAAATCCAACTGAAATTTCAGTAGCCACAACATCCTCATCTGACGACTATCCACCCTTAGACATTTCAAAATTCCCTGCTGAGTCAGCTGTTACCTCAGAAGTCGTCGCTGGTATAGCGACGGATGAGAAGAGCAATGGAGAATCCTTCCGGGCACGACTGAATGATAAATTCAATCAGGTGGCAGCCTACCGGTTCAAAGAACACATCCACTTCATAGACACTATGACTACAGAGCGTTCAAATCGGCTCCAAGCCACTGAACACTGGCGATCCGGAGTGAAGCAGGATATGAGAGCCTGGTTTAAGAAGGAATTTCCCAACGATCCCATGATGATAGACCACCTGATGAAAAACATAGACGACTGGATCAACTTTTATCGCAACTTAAGTCCCCAGCGTTACATTGAAGCTTGCGCGCGCCGTGATGCCCTCAAACGGCATCCTCATCTGACTGACCTCGGTTCAAAATACGCCCTCTTCAAGGGCAACACACTCGTAGTGCGCCGTTTCGGTGAGGACGGCAGATGGCATGAAGAGTGCACAGAAATTCCCCTTGACCATCTCGACCCCGAAAACCAGAAGAAAGTCAAACGCGAAGCTATTGAAAAAGCACTGAAAGACTGAAACCCAAGCCTCAATCTTCCAGCGCTTTTACTGATTGGACTATAAATCTTCCTCCAAATACGGTCTTCTTATTAGGCACGAAATTCGATCAGAGTTCCTGCCTGTCAGTCCTTCCGGATGTAGGTGAAGGTTTCACCTCTAATGTCCTTTACCTTGAACTTATCAGTGACGCGACTGGTAAACGTAAACTCTTCAGGACCCTCCGCCCTTTCAATGTTATCTATTATAGCTTTTTTTATCTCATATTTCTCCACTCCCTTGTCTTCCCAGTACGATCCCTCGAAGGAAACGGTTATTGACTCTTTGTCAATATACATCCTTAGGTTCTCCTTCTCTGTCTCCCACACTCCGGAATAGGCTAATATCATGACGTTGTCTAAGGCCGGTTTCTCCACTATAATTTGTTTGGAGAAATCATGATCCGGTAATGAGAATGTCATCACGATAGAACGTGTTACTTCGTCTTCTTCTCCCAGCGTTCTCGTTACCTCCCACGTTCCGGCAAGTTCTGATTCCGTTTTAGGACCAGCCCCACAAGATGTCACTGCAAAGGCAACCACAGAAAGCATCATAGTCAATAGAAGTTTTGTCATCTTCATATTTCGTTTTTTTAATTTGCAGCAAAATTATAGAGAACCTTTGGCTGATTTTTGATTCATTATGGTTCTATTTGATTCATTTTAACTTTTATTAAGGCTGAGGCAAGATAAGGGATCTCCCTCTTGGATTAATTTTGTCAGAAAAATAACCTTAAGAATGAAATTTGATACAGAATATACGGGACTGTTGAAGAGGAAAGTAGAGAACAGGTTCGGGAGAAGGCCGGGAGGGCCGACAGACTTCAATGAGTTGTTGGCGGACATCGTTGCGACAACCAACGAACGCCTCAGCGTCTCTACTCTAAAGAGCATCTGGGGATATGTGAAGACCAATTATACCCCCACGTTCTCCACCCTTTCTGTTCTTGCTCGTTATGCCGGCTATCGAGATTGGGATAATTTCTGCACACTGATGCAGGCACAGGATGATTCAGGTTTTTCAAAAGAGGGTATCGTGACGGCTGCCGACCTGAAAGTAGGTGACACCGTTCGCGTGGAATGGGGCGACGGCAAACTATGTCGCCTCCGAAAGATCGATCATCCCTCTCGCTTCGAAGTGACGGAAGCACAAGACAACAAGCTTCGAATTGGTGACACCCTGAGCATCGACATCATCACCGTAGGCGAGAAATTCGTAGCCTCCAACTGCGTCCGCAATGCCGCCACCTTAGGAGCTTACATCGGAGCCCGCAAAGAAGGCGTCACGTCCATCAGCATCAACGAGTGAACCTACCCCTCATATCACACAGCTAAACAGTTCCCAGATAAATATTCTTAAGACTAAACCCCATCATGAAGAGACTGTTTTTGAGATTTTTTCACAAAAAACTTGTTTTAAAGAAATATAATCGGTAACTTTGCGGCCAAAGACTCAGCTGCACAAATTTTTTAGGGCAATAGACGGATTAATTTCTTGATAAGATGTTAGTAGACTTTACTCTTCAAAACTTCCTCTCTTTCAAAGATGAGGTGTCATTCAGCATGCTGGCGGCAAAATCGGTAAGGGAGCATGAACCTGCTGATGGAGCTGAGGCAGGCAATGTGCTTGTGGTGCCTCATTCAGCTTCAAAACTTCTGAAGACAGCCGCCATTTATGGTGCCAATGGCTCAGGGAAAAGCAATCTCCTCTATGCCATGGCTTTTTTTAAACGCTTGATTCTGGATTCCTTCAAAGATGATTCCATCCTGCAAAAAGCCAGGGATTTGGTTTATCAATTCAGCGTTGAGTCAAAAGAGGAACCAAGCTCTTTTGAAATGATGTTCATCATTGATGATGTCCGCTATCGATATGGTTTTGAGATTCTTAATGAATCGATTGAATCGGAATGGCTATTCCTCAAACCGCTTTCATCCATACGCGAAAGTTATTGCTTCAAGAGAGAGAAGAAGAACATCACCGTTAACCCCAAGACGTTCAAAGGCGCGGGGGGGCTCTCGGGCAAGACTCGTCATAATGCCCTGTTTCTCTCTACTTGTGCCCAATTCAATGTTGAGGTTTCCATGACTATCAAGGAGTGGTTCAGGAAGCGATTCAATATCCTTTCGGGAATCAATGACGACACCATTCATTACACTGCCAATCAGTATCTTCACAATCCCGAGATGCGCTCCCTAATCATTGATTTCATCAAATTGATTGACTTGGGGATCAATGACATTGCCATCAAGGAAAGTGCTGGAGAGAATTTACCCGAACCCGTAAGTCAGTTCATTGAGATTTTAGCTCAGAACCCAGCGTTCAGCAGCTCGGAAATGGATGAAATTAAAAAGTTTGAGATCTTGTCGGAACATAAACGATATGATCATGGACAGCTGAAAGACACAATGCTGACCCCCTTCGGCATTGAATCGCTGGGCACAAAAAAGATATTTGCACTTCTCGGACCATGGTTTGACACCATAATCAATGGTGGAGTGCTCCTCATTGATGAGTTTGGAGCAAGCCTCCACACAAAGCTTTCAATTGAGTTGATAAAGGTTTTCCAGAGTGGTCTGAACAAAAGAGGACAACTGGTATTCACTACCCACGACACCAACCTCCTTCGTGGCGAGCTGCTCCGTAGGGATCAGATCTGGTTTACGGAGAAGAACGAATACGGTGTCTCAGATCTATATTCCTTGGTGGAATACAAAATCAATCAGGCTTCTTCTGTCAGAAACGACGCCTCCTACAACAAGGATTATCTATTGGGGAAATACGGAGCCATTCCCTATTTCGGTAACATTGCTCAATTCCTAAGCGACTTCTCCGATCATGGGTAAATTCAAGGAACAACGCTTCGCAGTAAAAATCAGTTATGAATAATCCGTTTGAGTATGTGCCGGGGGAGGCGTGTGTGGGGGGGTTCGGGGAGTTGGTGGCCCGGATTGAGGAGCTGCGCCGTAGCCATAGGCCAGAGGATGTGCGGTTCTGCCGGGAGATGGACGCGGGGAAGATGCTTGGGGTATTGGTGGCTGCTGACCCAGAGGGAGACAGACATACTCTTTTTGCGTTTTCGGGACAGTTGGCCGATGGCGGTTTTCATTTTCCGGGGTTCGTGGAACCGGTGTTCGATTATTTGGAGCCGGAGGGTCATTTCAAGACCAAGGAACAGGAGATCTCCCGGCAGAATGCGGAGATTACCCGGTTTGAGACGCAGGAACTACGGAAGGTAAGGGAGGAGAATGCACGGATGGAAGCATTTTTCAGCAAGGAGGTGGAAGCGTTTCGGGAGAAGTGTCGCGTCTCAAAATCGGAACGGGATGCGAGGAGAGCTGGAGCCGATGAACGGGAACTGGCGGAGATGGTACGTCAGAGTCAGTTTGAGAAGGCTGAGTTGCGCCGGATGAAGAAGCGGGCTGCCGAGCGTCTGGAACCGTTTGCGGCGAAGCTTCGAGAGGCGGAGGCTCATCTCGCGTCGCTCAAGCAGAAACGGAAGTGGGATTCTGAGGAGCTGCAGCAGTGGTTGTTTGAGAATTTCAAGGTGCTCAACGCACGGGGGGAGTGCCGCAGTCTAAGTGATATTTTTGCAACTACGGCGTTGAAGGTTCCTCCCTCGGGCGCGGGTGAATGCTGCGCTCCGAAACTGCTGCAGGCGGCTTATCGCCGTGGCTGGCAACCACTCGAAATGGCGGAGTATTGGTATGGCAAACCGAAAGATGGGGAAGTGCGCCGTCATGGCGAACATTATCCGGCGTGCCGGGGTAA
>CAZPQD010000022.1:0-30244 GCA_964588625.1 uncultured Sangeribacter sp.
CACGGAGGGTGAGGCTGGGGGGTGTCCCGCTCCGGGCACTTCGTACCCGGTTAACAGAAGTGCAGCCCCGCCGGGGCTGCTGCTCTACCACGGAGGGTGAGGCTGGGGGGTGTCCCGCTCCGGGCACTTCGTACCCGGTTAACCGAAATGCAGCCCCGCCGGGGCTGCTGCTCTACCAAGGAGGGTGAGGCTGGGGGGTGTCCCGCTCCGGGCACTTCGTACCCGGTTAACTAAGGTGTAGCCCCGCCGGGGCTGACAGCCCTACTACGGAGGCTGGGGTCGGGGGGAGTCCCGTTCCGGGCACTTCGTACCCGGTTAACCAAAGTGCAGCCCCGCCGGGGCTGGCTGGCCAGCTACGGTGGGATGGGGAGTGCGCCGGGCGGGGCGTGCCGCGACCTTACAAATCCTCATTCATCACTCCTAATTCCTAATTCATCACTCCTAATTCCTAATTCATTAAAGGAGGCCGTTCATCATGGCGTAGAGGGAGAGGCCGGAGGCGGAGCGTATGCCGAGCTTGGCGGAGACGTTGCGGCGATGGGTGATGACTGTGTTGATTGAGATACAGAGCGCGTCCGCTATCTCTTTGTTGGTCTTTCCGGAGGCTACTTCGCGTAGCACGTCGATCTCGCGCGAGGAGAGTTCGCCTTGCGGTGCTTCTTTGCGGGCTGTTGCTGCCAGACGGCGTAGCATCTCAGCTATCTTCTGTTCATCGGCATCGGAGGAGAGGGCCGTCAGTTGGGAGGAGGCGACAGTCTCCCCTTCGTCGGCAATGACAGCAACACGAGAACGGCGCGTCATAAAGAAATCGGGATTGAAAAGAGCCACGGCGGGGGTGACGACGAAGGCGTCATAACGGTCAGCATTTGGAAAGAAGGCATCGGGGGTGCGGAACACGTCGGCACGCAAACCGACATCGTCGGCGAGCATGCGTCGCAGTGCCACTCCTTCCAAGGGACGAAAACCGATTACGGCAAATCTAAGGTCATTCTCCATCTGAGCCATCTGTGAATTGAGAAGGAGCTTCGTCTTTGCAACGATCGGAGGGGTTGGCTTCCTCCTTCGGAACAAGCGAACGTTCGGCAAGTTGGGCTTCAACCTTCGGCACAAGGAGGCGCTCTCGTATGCGGTTGTTCTGGCTGATGTCGCGTGCGAGTTGTTCCACCGCGCTGAGCACAGCAAAGCAGAGATTGCGGTCATAGTCGCCGCGAAGA
The DNA here is from genome assembly GCA_964588625.1 of uncultured Sangeribacter sp. Classification (GTDB taxonomy): domain Bacteria; phylum Bacteroidota; class Bacteroidia; order Bacteroidales; family Muribaculaceae; genus Lepagella. The sequence goes on from CAZPQD010000022.1 coordinate 1,215, forward strand.
TGACGCACGAAGAAGGCGGCAAGGTCGGCAACTTTCTCAGCCACTCCCCTTCTTGTGATACGGACCGGAAGGAGAGAGAGTTCCTCGTTGTTCATCAATCCTCTTCCAGAGAAAAGACTACGGATCAAAGGGAAAAATCTTTGCTCATCAGCTTTGATATGGCCGATCAGCTCCTCCTCTGTCTCTGCGAAGAATCCGGAAAGAGAATGAAGATTGTTGATGCCCGGCGAACGATCGAGGAGTGATTTGAAATGCCGTCCGATATTGGGGAGTTGCACCCGGGCATAATACTCATCGGTAAGTGTGAGATAGTCGAGTACTCTCTCCACCGGGAAAGCTACGTCAGAGTCCGAGGGGAAATACGTCTCGTTGAGGAAAGTATTTACGACAGCCAGAAAGAAGGCAGGATCAATGGAATAGCGGGAACAGACCTCATCAACAGAAAGGTCGCCTACCCCGAGAGCAATACCGAAACGGTTGATTACGGGGATAAGCGACATATCCGAGAAGATGGCTTCCGCCATAGAGGAAGAGCCTGAAAGGATCATTTCTTCGGGAATTATTAGAGAAGCGACCTTAAGATTTCAAATAGAATAATGCAAGATTTCAAATAGAATAATGCAAGATTTCAAAAAGAATGATACAGCCTCAGATTTTCCTGACGCGGATAGTGGTATGCTGTGTGATTACCATATCCATGGGAACGTCATGTTCCTCTGCCGGGAGTTCGTCGAGGAGCTGGAACTCATAGCCGACACCGATCTTGGCGGCGCGGGTAGTGGCGAGCAGACGGTCGTAGAAACCTTTTCCGCGTCCGAGTCGGTTGCCACGGCGGTCGTAAGCCACAGCCGGCACAACAATAAGTTCAATCTCCTCCGGATCTACCGTGGAGTCACCCTGCGGTTCTTCAATATGGAACGAGCCGAGTTCGAGGCGCGACTCGTCATAAGGAAGAATGTCAAGGTTAACACCATTAACGCGTGGGAGATAAAACCGCTTAATATCTTTCCATTTTCGAAGGAAAGAGATAGTGGAGAGTTCATCCGGCAGGGAGTGATACATGAGGATACGGTCGGCCATCTGAAAAGCGGCTGTGGCTTCAAGACGAGCGAACACCTGTGCGGCAGCCGACTCCCGCTCCAACTCGGAGAGCATCGAGCGGAGAGCCTTTATGTTCTTTCTTATTTCTTTCTTTTCCATAATATTTTCATTTTGACATTTTGACATCTTGACATGGGCGCCTTTCATTTTGACATTATGACATATTGACATTTTTGACATTTTGACATTGGCACCCCTCATTTTGACATCTTGACATTATGACATTTTGACATATTGACATTGGCGCCTCCATTCCTACCGGAGATTGACGGGGGATTGGCCTTTCTCGAGGCGTTCGAGGGCGGTGCGGATTGTGGGGTCGCCTTCGTTGAGCACCTGAATGCAGGCGTCCATACCGAGGACATCGCGGGCTATGAAAGCCTTTATCTGGCGAAGGAGCAGCTCGCGGCTCTGGTTGATATAATACCAGCGGGCTGGTACACCATTTTCAGCGGCATATGTCACGAAATTGTCAAGCAGCGTATTGTCGCGCGGGAGAACCTTCATAAGTCGCGGGAGAGTCTTGACACCATCGAGCATCCCCTTATAGCGGTCGGCGACATTGAATGCGAATTTCTGGAGCAGACCCTTGTTGGCCACAGCAATATAATAAGATGTGATACCCACGGTATCTTCCGGCACAAAGACATCAGGCATGATGCCTCCGCCACCATAGACCGTGCGACCGTTGGGAGTGGTGAAAATCTTGCTCTTGTCAAGCTTGATGCTATCCTGATTGAACATCTCGCCATGCGAGAAACGGTCGGCGATATCCAGGTCATACTTCCCGGTCTCACCCAATGTATAGGGTTTCTGGATACTGCGTCCGGAGGGAGTGAAATAGCGGGCTACCGTGAGACGCATCGCAGAGTTATCCTTAAATTCCGTCTGATTCTGCACAAGACCCTTTCCGAAGGAACGGCGTCCCACAACGAGACCGCGGTCGTTATCCTGAATGGCTCCCGCAAAGATCTCAGAGGCAGAGGCAGAAATCTCGTCAGTGAGCACCACAATCTCTGAATCGAGGAACGAACCGTTGCCGTCGCTGACAGCGACAGTCTCATTAGCCCTCACCCTGCCCTTTGAGTAAACGATCAAACGTCCTTCCGGGAGGAACTCATTGGCCATGAAGATAGCCTGATCCATGAATCCACCCGTATTTCCACGCAAGTCGATGATAAATTTCTCAGCTCCCTTCTCCTTCAATGACGAGAGGGCTTTCATGAACTCCTCGTAAGTGGTACGTGCAAATTTGCTGACACGCACATATCCTACCCCTTCATCCATCTTATATACACAATCGACGCTATTGACCGGTATGTCATCACGAACGACATCGAACTCGAGCGGTTTCTTCGAGGAGGAGCGCACTACCTTGAGACGGACAGTCGTTCCCTTCTCGCCTCGTAGCGTACGGAATACAGAATCGGAGGTAAGTTTCGGACCAGTCATAACGGCTTTTCCGGCAGCTATGATACGGTCGCCGGGCTGGATACCTACTCTTTCGGCCGGTCCGCCAGGGACAACCTCCATCACCCTGACCGTATCGGAAACGATCTGGAACGAGACACCCACTCCCGAGAAAGAGGAACCAAGCTGATCATTGACCTCCTGCAATTCCGAAGCAGGGATATAGGAAGAGTGAGGATCGAGTGACTCGAGGATAGCCGGGAAGGCACTCTCGAGCAGTGAATCCACGTCGAGCACATCCACATATTCATTGCGGATCACGGCGAGCATATCATGAAGTTTCTGCTCCGCCGGAGATAGAGGCGAGAAAGTCACATAGCGACCGATGAATACGCCACCTACAAGACCGGCGGCCAGGGTCAGCGGAAGCAAAACGGCAGAAATATTCCTTCTTTTCATCATTCTTCAGCCTCCTCGGCTGTATTGAGCATCTCTTCCGGGATATAGTAAATCTCGACTCCTGCATTGCGCAGGAGGTCGAGGCCATCGGTGATTCTGTATAATTCGGAAAAGACCACTCTCCGGATTCCTGCCTGCACAATTAGCTTAGAACACTCCATGCATGGGGAGGCAGTCACGTAGAGTGTGGCGCCGTCGCTTGAATTGTTGCTACGGGCCACTTTCGTGATGGCGTTGGCTTCGGCATGGAGCACATAGGGGAGCGTGACTCCCGAAGCGTCCTCGCATACATTGTCGAAACCCGACGGAGTGCCGTTGAAACCATCGGAGATAATCATCTTATCCTTTACGAGCAACGCTCCGACACGCCGGCGTCGGCAATAGGAGTTCTCACTCCAGATGCGCGCCATGCGCAGATAGCGGCAATCAATCGGAAATTGTTTGCGCAGGAATTGTTTGCGGTCGTTTTCCATATATCATCATTTACAAACCTGGTGTCGACACCGTGATGGCATCAACACCAGGGCTATAGTATTAACACGCGAACGGCTTAAAGTTCCTCGTGGTCCATGAGAAATTTCTCGGCATCGAGGGCCGCGCGGCAACCTGTGCCTGCAGCAACGATCGCCTGACGGTAGCGCGGGTCAGCGCAGTCGCCGGCAGCGAAGACACCATCGACACTTGTGTGCGTAGTGGCGCCCTTCACCTTGATGTAGCCTTCCTCATCGAGGTCGAGCTGACCACGGAAGATCTCAGTATTGGGATGATGACCGATACCGAGGAAGAAACCCTCTATTGCTATGTCGAAATGTTCCTCCTTGTCGGTGCCTACGTGACGAACGAGATGAGCACCTTCAACGCCATCCTCACCGAAGAGACCGGTGGTGTTGCAATTGAAGAGAACCTCGACATTCTCTTTCTCGGCGATGCGCTTGCGCATCACGTCGGAGGCACGCAGATAATCCTTGCGGACGATGAGATAGACTTTGCGGCAGAGTGTTGAGAGGTAGAGGGCTTCCTCGCAGGCAGTGTCGCCGCCGCCCACTACGGCCACATCCTTCTTGCGATAGAAAAAGCCGTCGCAAGTGGCGCAGGCACTTACGCCCAGACCGCGATATTTCTCTTCGTCGGCGAGTCCGAGATATTTAGCGGAGGCACCTGTGGCGATGATCACACTCTCAGCCCATACCACATCGCCCTTCTCATCCTCACAGCGGAACGGACGGGAGGAGAAATCCACTTTGGAGATTACGCGCGAACGGATCTCGGCACCGAAGCGGAGAGCCTGCTGGCGGATATGGTCCATCATCTCCGGGCCCTGCACACCTTCCGGATAACCGGGGAAGTTCTCCACTTCAGTGGTCTGGGTGAGCTGACCGCCGGGCTGGTTGCCCTCGTAGCAGACAGGACGGAGGTTGGCACGGGATGTGTAGATGCCGGCAGTGTAGCCGGCGGGGCCTGAACCGATGATCAGGACTCTTGTCTTTTCTTCAGCCATAGCTTGTATGTATTTGGTTGGTATTATTGATTTTTCTATTTGTGCAACAGTAGTAGGTTCTGGCGACGCGATGGACGGCGTAGATGCGATGAATCGCGTCCCTACCGGAGGTCGACGACTTTGAAGGAGGGGTATTTGGCTTTGGGGTAGATGAAGATGCCGGCTCCGATGCTCATGTTGAGGCGCAGGGAGGTGATGCTGAGGGTGGAGACGTTGCCGTCGCTGCCAGTGACCACGATATTCTCCGGGAGGAGCGATTTGCTGTCAATGGTGACAAACACCGACTTGATGGAATCCCCCTTCCGTTTAGGGGTGAGCACAAGCATATATTTCCCTTTGGGTTGGTGAGAGGAGAAGGCAACGGAATAAGCGTCAGAGCTACCGCCAATGTAGAGGAGAGGGTTGGCTTCGAGCAGTTCGGAGGGAGTCGGAGTCACCACTGTAGTCTCCTTCGAGCGAGGGTTGAGGGTATAGAGGGTTTTGCCGTCATACCAAGAGCAGAAGCCTCCTGACATGAGCCGGAATTTCTTTCCGGCAGCGAGCAGTGAACCCGTAGCCTTCTGACCATCCGCATCAATAGAAAACTCCGCCTTGATTCCCGGAGCCTGCCGCAGCTTTGCCGCCACCTTCGCCGCCACTTCAGCCGCCGACGGCGTAGCCGCCTGAACCGGCATAATCCACGTCATCACCAGAACGGCGATGATAAAACGCATATATACAGATGCTTTTCTATGCAAAGTCTCTTTCTTGGCATTAAGTATACTGCCTTCTATCGCTCGAGATGAAGTATTTACCTTCATATTATTCAACAAATGAGTTATATAAAGTTTCGCTCCGGCATTCCGGAGTGAAAGGTTAACATCTTTATTCTGCCAGCAATAGCTTTTGATATTTCCGACAAACGTTTTACAGCCAACGTTCGTCAGCGCTATTACCATCAAACGTCAGCGGGAGCCGAGGATTGATTCGAGGGTGACGGCGTCGACGAGCACAGAGCGGGGTTTGCCGCCGTGGGAGGGACCGACGATGCCGGCGGCCTCCATCTGGTCCATGATCTTGCCGGCGCGGTTATAGCCGATGGAGTAGCGGCGCTGGAGAGATGAGGTGGAGGCTGTGTTGGAGTTGACGATGGTGCGGGCAATCTCGTCGAAGAGGGGATCGCGGTCGCCGAAGGTGGCGCCGCCCACTTCGCCGTCATCCTCCGAACCGCCAACGATAGGTTCGGGGAGGATATAGGGACCCGGACCTCCCGGCTGCTCCTCGATATAGTCGCAGAGCGCCTCAACTTCCGGAGTGTCGATGAAGGCACACTGCACACGCACCATATCCGAACCGTTGAGAATCAGCATATCACCGCGACCGATGAGCTGTTGAGCACCCGAAGTATCAAGGATAGTCTTACTGTCGACACCCGAAGAGACCTTGAAGGCCATACGGGCAGGGAAGTTAGCCTTGATGATACCCGTGATGACATTAGTGGAGGGGCGCTGTGTGGCCACAATCACGTGCATACCCACGGCACGCGCCTTCTGTGCGAGACGCGCGATGGGAAGTTCCACCTCCTTACCGCTGGTCATGATAAGGTCGGAGAACTCATCGACGATCAGCACAATATAAGGGAGATAGCGATGACCCTCCTCCGGGTCGAGACGCTGCTCCACCATCTTAGCGTTATATTCCTCAATATTGCGAACGTGGGCTGACTTCAGAAGCTGATAGCGGTCGTCCATCTCCACACAAAGAGAACTTAGGGTGGCCACCACACGCGACATATCCGTGATGATCGGTTCGTCATCGCCGGGCAGTTTCGCAAGATAATGCTGCTCGATCTTGGCATAGAGCGAGAATTCCACCATCTTAGGGTCGATCATGACAAACTTCAGTTCGTCGGGACTCTTGCGATAGAGAAGCGAGGCGATGATGGCATTGAGGCCCACAGACTTACCCTGACCCGTGGCACCTGCCACAAGCAGGTGAGGCATCTTGGCAAGGTCTGCGATATAGACCTCATTGGAGATCGTCGAACCGAGAGCGATCGGGAGTTTATAGCGCGATTCCTGATACTTTCGGCTCTGTATGACGGTGCGCATCGAGACAGTCTGAGCCTCCTTGTTGGCCACCTCAATACCGACAGTTCCTTTTCCCGGGATCGGAGCGATGATTCGGACACCCGTAGCAGCAAGGCTGAGGGCGATATCATCGACGAGTCCACGGATCTTGGCCGTCTTCACACCCTTGTCAGGCACAATCTCATAGAGAGTGACAGTGGGACCGACAGTAGCTTCAATCGAGATGATCGGGATACCGAAGTCGAGGAGAGTCTTGCGTATCCTTTCCTTATTTTCAAGTTGTTCGGTGGCATCCACGCTTATTTTCTCCACACCCGGACGCAGGAAGTCAACGGGAGGGAAAGTGTAGGGAGTGGAGCCCGGCAGCCCCTCCACCTTCGGGAAGCGGTCGGCGTCGACCTTCTCAATCTGGTTGACATTGACCACCATCTTCTCCGCCTCGACCGCTGGCTCAGCAGGCTCAGTGCCCGTCTCATTTTGGGCTTCTGCAACGACAGCATCCTCAGAAACGGGAGACTCCGGCAGACCTTCCTCATTGGGAAGATTATCCTGTGCAGAAGGTAGAGTGGCAGGGGTAGAAGCCGCCTGGGGGGTATCGGCAGGAACAGAATCCTCGAAATCCGGAAGGGAATAATATATGCTCTCCATATCCTCCGGTTGGAAAGTCACCTGCGAATCATCGTCCTTCGGTTCTTCCACAGGAGCGACAGCGTCGCCAGCCTTGGCCAATTCCAGTTCCTCCTGACGGAGCATTTCTTCGCGTGCCCTCTCCTTCTCCTCCTTCTTACGGCGGGCCTCAAGGATAAGGCGTCGTTTCTCGGCAGCCTTGCGTTTCAGACGGATAATCCAGTTGACGAAATCACGCAGACAGATGATGACGAAAGTGGCGAGCATGAAGATGCAGAGCACCACCGCGCCCGTCCAGCCGAAGAAATGGACAATGAACTCATTGACGTAGCGCCCATGATAACCGCCCCAGTTGACCGGGGTGTCAGCCTTGATGGTCAGCAGCCCCACGATAAGGGAGACGGTGATGAGCGCCACTACACACTTGATGGTGAAATCGACAGACTTGAATCGCGGTTTGCCTACAAGGTGCTTCAGAGCCATAGCCACGAGCCAGACAACGATGACAAACGAACCGAGACCAAATCCTTCATTGATGAGGAACTCGGCAAGACGCGCGCCACCTTCGCCGGCAGAGTTGCTGACGTCGGGCGACAGACCGAAGGGAGTATTGTTGATCAGAGCCTGGTCCTTCATGCAGTCTGTGAAGTAAGAGATGAAGGCCACGGCCACGTAGACACCGAGACATGCAAGGAGAATGCCGAAGAGCAGACGGGCATTCGGACCCGTGAGCCAGCCGAAGAAACCTGAGACGCCAGATTTCAGCTGTTCGATTCCAGCCTGAGCCTGAGCCACAGATGGAGCCGGCCTGACAGCCTTCTTCTTTTTCTTCCTGACGGGACGGGCTGCCGCATTCTTCCTTCCCTTCCGAGGGGCCTCCACAGCTCTTTCCTCCTCAGAGGAAGGCTGGGATACGGGAGGGATGGGAGTGTCGTCGATGGGTATTTCGGGGGAATATGTATCGTATTTAGTCATGAAGAGATGGTGAGTTTCAGTGCATGTGTCCTTTTATGCAGGAGCCATGCGATAGCCTTGAATGATTTTCAGACGCAAAATTAACGAAAAAATTTCAGTTTCAAATATAGGGCTAACACTTTTTCACCATTTACGGGATGATGTCCCGAAGATCGGAACTGTCTTTGAACTGACAGCCTCAATACAAACCCTTCTTTGATCTGACAGCTTCAATACAAACCCTTATGAACCGCAGAATGCAAGCCAACCGACAAACAACCTCAATCGAAGACTCCATTGACAGAGTTCTCGGGTTCCGCAGCGGGAGCAGGCTCTGGGGCTTGTGCGGGAGCCTCGGTATGCTGTTCCTGAGTGTCTTGACCGGAATCATGCGTCGGTTCGGCAGCCGGGAGGGAAGCTGAATCAGAATCAGCCTCCTCCTTCTGTTCCGCTACGACAGGTGACGAAGCCGCTGCACGACCCGGCACTGTGGAGACAGCCAATACTTTGTAACCCTCGCGGGCATTGACCTCCATGTCGCGACGTCCGGGGGAGACGATGACCGGCATACCCGGCGCCACAAGCTTGACGAGTTCCAGGATATTCTCATTTGTAATACGGATGCATCCATGGCTCGACCTGCCACCGATACTCCAGGGGGCACATGTGCCGTGAATACCGATCTGCGAGGAGACAGGAGTGGCAAGACGAATGAAACGCGGCCCGAACTGACCCTTCTTGGGACTCTGCACCCCATTGTCGTCGGTAAAGAGCCAGTCGGTGCTGTCGTAGGTGCCCTCCACGGTGAAGAAACCCTCGGGAGTGCGCGAATCCGCCTTCTTATGTTTTGTTCCGAAATTCTTTGCGCAGCACATTCCGTACGAGCGGCGCTCAACGCCATAACGGTCGAAAAGAATCACCTTCATGCGAGCCTTATCCACCACAATGAATCCATCGTGAGTATTGTTGAGCAACCGTCGGCAATACTCCGGGGCATCCTTCGCCATCTGCGGCAGGATACCCTGCATATAGCGGTCGGCATGTGGGGAATTGCGCATATACTCCACAGCCTCATCCGCTGAGGCGAAAGAGATTGTCGGCTCCTTCTTCTGTGCAACCGTATCTGCATTCTCCACAGCCTCGATGGAATCCTCCTCAGCCTCAAAATTGTCCCACTCCGAAGAGCCGCCGGAATTGCTCTGGCAGCTGACGAGACACGCCACTGCGAACAGAGCGGCAGAGAGACGCGAAACGAATGGAGTAGAAATCTTCATATGCAGAGGGGTTGAAGTTGAATTTTTTATAATCTGTTAACACTACGGGGCTCATTTCTGTTCAGGCACAGGGCGATTCATTCCATTCAAAATCGGATTGGAATATTTGGATGGCCCAAAAAGATTTATTAATTTCGCAAAGAATTAGCCCCTGCCGATAGGGATGCGTATGCGTCAACGCAAGGAAATACGCGTCCGCAGTCAGGCAGTCAGGGGGTAAATCTCACCGTATGAGAGCTACAAGAATATCGGGATTCATCTTTCTCGGACTGCTGTGGATATGGCTCAGCCAGAGCCTGCTGCGGCACGGAGGGTTCAACCTTAAGAACCTTCTGATAGTGGCCATGACCGGCATCATAATCCTGGTGCCGCTCTACAAGAAATACATCAATCCCGTAAACAAAGACAACAACACGAGGAAATGACAGAGCAGGCGCATAATATAGAGGATAAATCCGCTGAGGCAGCAGGCAAGCCTTACCGTATTGATTATCCGGCCGATCTACGCAAACTTCCGGAAAGCGAACTTCCGGACGTCTGCGGTCAGCTGCGGCAATGTATCATCGACCATCTCTCCACCAACCCGGGACATTTCGCCTCGAGTATGGGAGCCGTGGAACTTACCGTGGCCCTTCATTACGTGTTCAATACTCCCGAAGACAGGATTGTATGGGATGTGGGCCATCAGGCATACGCCCATAAACTTCTGACGGGACGCCGCGAACGCTTTGACACACTTCGCACACACGGCGGCCTGAGTGGGTTTCCGACACCTTCCGAGAGTGAATACGACACCTTCTCGGCCGGCCATGCCGGCAATTCCATCTCGGCAGCCCTCGGCATGGCCCTGGCCGACATGAACACCCCGGGACATGAGGACCGCAAGACCGTGGCCGTAATCGGCGATGCATCGATAGGGAACGGACTTGCATTCGAGGGCCTCAACAATGCCTCCAACAATCCCAACAACCTGCTCATCATCCTCAACGACAACGATATGAGCATCGACAATAATGTCGGTGCGCTGCATCATTACCTCACCTCCATCACCACCTCCTCCGGCTACAACCGCTGGCGCAAGCGCATTTATGAGTTCCTGCGTGGCAAGGGACTCATCGACGATGCCAACAAACGCCGCTATCTGCGCCTCAACAATTCGCTTAAAGCCTTCATAGCACAGCAGCAGAACATTTTCGAGGGACTCAACATACGATATTTCGGACCCTTCGACGGGCATGACGTTGGCAAGATAGTAAAGGTGCTGAAAGAGATAAAGGATATGAAGGGTCCGCGCATCCTTCATCTGCATACCACCAAGGGTAAAGGTTTCGAACAGGCGGAGAAGAATCCCACAGTGTGGCATGCTCCGGGGAAATTCGATCCCAATACAGGCGAGCGCATGAAAAAAGCCTCTGCCGACACTCCCCCGCTCTGGCAGGAAGTGTTCGGTGAGACCCTTGTGGAACTTGCCGACAACAATCCCGAAGTAGTGGGTATAACCGCAGCCATGCCAAGCGGCACTTCCGTAAGCAAGATGATGGCCAAATATCCGGAGCGCACTTATGATGTAGGAATTTCGGAAGGGCACGCGGTGACGTTCGCCGGGGGAATGGCTTCTGCCGGCAAACACCCTTTCGTGGCCATATATTCCTCTTTCCTTCAGAGGGCGTATGACAATATCATAAACGACGTATGCATACAGCGTCTACCCGTCACTTTCTGCATCGACCGCGCAGGGCTCGTGGGCGAGGATGGCGTGACGCATCACGGAATGCTGGATCTCGCCTACCTCAGTTGCATACCCGGTCTGAAGGTGACCTCCCCTATGGATGAGGAGACACTTCGCAACCTGATGTACACGTCGCTTCAGGCAGAGGGTCCTATGGCCATCCGCTATCCTCGAGGGAACAGTGCGAAGACCGACTGGCGGTCGGAAATGCGTGCTATTCCAATCGGGAAAGGACGCGCTATGCATGAACCGGAAGGGGCACGCGTGGCGATAGTCACCATAGGACCTATAGGAGCCGATGCCCTGAAAATCGCTCAGAAACTGACAGAAGAGGGTATCCCTGTGAGTCATTACGACATGATATGGCTCAAACCCCTTGATGAGGAATTGATGAAGGAGATAGCCGGCAAACATGCGGCGATAGTCACACTCGAGGATGGCAGTGTGAAAGGTGGGCTCGGAAGTGCCGTGGCCGACTGGCTTGCAGCCAACGGACTGCAGCGCCACATGCGCAAGCTCGGTGCACCCGACGGGTGGACTCATCATGGCACTGTGGCCGAACTGCGACGCGACTGCGGGTATGACGATGCCTCAATTGAGGCTGCTCTGAGAGCAGCCCATGAATATGTTGCTGAAAAAGCTGACAAATAAGGAAGGATAATGAAGATAGTAATTGCCGGAGCCGGCGAAGTGGGGACACACCTTGCCAAGATGCTCTCCAACGAAGATCAGGACATCATCCTTCTCGACAACGATCAGGAACGTCTTGACCTGATCGACTCCAAGTATAACCTTATGACCTGGAATGGTTCAACCTCCAGTTTCCAGAGTCTGAGGGAGGTTGGAATCACCAATACCGACCTCTATATAGCCGTGACTCCTTATGAGACACGCAACCTTACCTCATGCGCCATAGCCAAGAAACTTGGTGCCCGCAAGACTGTGGCCCGCATCGACAACTCCGAATTCCTGAAGGAGGAGAATGGCGAGATAGTGAAGAGCCTCGGTATCGATTTCCTCATTTATCCCGAGAATTTAGCGGCAGAGGAGATCAACCGGTCGCTGAGCCATAACTGGGCGCGATATTGGGGTGAGCTCCACGACGGCAAACTGCTGCTTATAGGAGTAAAACTGCGTGGTGACTCGCCACTGATCGACTGCAAGATAAAAGATCTGCCCGTGACCACGCATGACTTTCACGTGGCTGCCATCAAGCGTAAGAGCGAGACCATCATTCCGCGAGGTAACGATGAGATAAAGCTCGACGATATCGTCTATTTCATCACCACTCCCCCCTTCATCAAGGCCGTTAGAGACATATGCGGGAAAAAGAAACGCACCATCAGGCGAGTGCTCATTATGGGAGGAAGCCGCATCACACTGCGTTTCGCCCGCCTCTTCCACGATGACTATCACCTCAAGATCATAGACATTGACCGCGACCATTGCGAGATGATGGCCACCCTTCTCCCCGACTGCGAGATAGTGCATGGCGACGGACGAGACATTGAAGTGCTGAAGGAGAACAACATATACCAGTTTGATGCCTTTATGGCACTGACCGACTCAAGCGAGACAAATATTCTCTCCTGCCTCACGGCCAAGGAGTTCGGTGTGCCTAAGACGATAGCCGACGTAGAGAACCTTCAGTTTCATTCCCAGGCCGAGAACCTGAATATCGGCACGGCCATCAATAAGAAACTGCTTGCCTCGAGCCATATCTTCAAGATACTGCTCGACACCGACGAATCAAGCGCGAAATGCCTTGTATTGGCCGGCGCGGAGGTTGCGGAGATGCAGGTGAGGCCCGGAGCCAGAATCACGAAAGCCCCGGTAAAGGACCTCAAGTTGCCTGAGGGGATGACCATAGCAGCCATGGCGCGCGATGGACATTGCGAACTCGTAGGCGGCAACACGCATATAGAGGCCGGCGATTATGTGGTGGTGTTCTGCATCAGCGGTACGATCCATAAGATTGAGAAATGGTTTCTATGAAGGATTCAGAGAGTGTCTGAAGGATAACTGAACTATAAAACAACGATAAAACAACTGCATCGAAGTGTCAAAGTACGGTTCCAAAAGTTTCATCAACATAAAGATGTTGCTGCGTGTGATCGGTTGGCTGCTCATGATCGAGGCTGCCTTCATGACTGTGCCGTGCATCACAGGCATCATCTATGGCGATGGCAGCTGGCTTCAGTTCCTTATTTCGATAGGGATCACAGTAGGTTGCGGGGTCTGCATGATGAGTCTGAAACCGCGTACACGCGAGATGCGCAAGCGTGAAGCCATTCTGCTTACGGGCCTGACATGGGTGATACTCTCCCTCTTCGGGATGCTTCCCTTCATGCTCTGCGATATACACCTGAGCCTGACTGATGCCTTTTTCGAGACCATGAGCGGCTACACCACCACCGGGGCCACTGTTCTCAACACGCTTCATGACATTCCGCATTCAGTGCTGCTCTGGCGCTGCATTGTGCAGTGGATCGGAGGTTTGGGTATCATCCTCTTCACCCTTGCCGTAGTGCCGATGCTCAATTATCAGGGAGGCATGCAGCTATTCAACGCGGAAGTGACCGGCATAACACATGATAAGCTCCGGCCGCGTGTGAGCCTTACGGCACGTGGCCTCTGGATGGTCTATATTGTGCTGACAGCCTTGTTGGTAGGTCTTCTATGCCTTTCAGACATGAGTCTCTTTGACTCCATATGCTACGGATTATCCACAATGTCGACCGGCGGTTTCGCCAATTCCGACACTCCCGTCACTGAGATGGAGAATCTCTACGTGAAAGTGGTCATGTCGGTCTTCATGTTCATAGGCGGAGTGAATTTTGCCCTCATCTACAAGGCAGCGCATGGTGAGTTCAGGAGTGTGGTGCGCAATGATGCTCTGAGGGTCTATCTTGGAATCATCTTTATTTGTTATGCCATCTTCGTTATCAATTCCTTGGTCCATGGAATGGTGAAGGATACCTCCGACTGGACCATCGACCCCCTCTTCCAGACCATCTCAATCCTCTCCTCCACCGGACTTACCGAGCCCGATTTCCATGAGTGGGGACCGATAGCGGTGGTGCTTCTCATAGTGATGATGGTGATGGGAGCGTGTGCGGGAAGTACGTCGGGAGGCGCGAAAATCGACCGCTTCATCGTACTTTTCAAGTTTCTCAAGAACCAGTTCTATCAGCTCATGCATCCAAATGCCGTGACGACAGTGACCATCAACGGCAAAGGAACAAGCTATATCACTGTGCAGAAGACTCTTGCTTTCCTATTTATATATGTCATAGTGATAATAGGGGGCGGTGTGGCACTTGTGCTCTTGGGATTGCCGCTCAAGGACAGTTTCTTCTGTGCGCTCAGCGCCGTGAGCAACACCGGCCTTGGCACCGACATCACAGGAATCCAGGGCAACTATGCCTATGTGCCCGACGCGGCTAAGTGGATACTCTCCTTCATAATGCTTACCGGACGTCTTGAGCTATTCACCATACTCGTCATCTTCACGCCGGCCTTCTGGCAGAAATAACGGCAGCTGGAGGATTCTTAATTTTGGGGATGCTTTTCTACGGGAAGGCGAATTTTGAAATTTTTGGATTGGTCTAAAAATCTGGGAAGTTATCCAAAATAATTTTTATTCCACTGATTAACAAGGGGTTGAAAATTTCAGAAGAGGCAGAAGTTTTCCAAAAAGAAATTTTTGAGATTTGCAAGAAAAAATTTGTTTGCAAGATTGGAAAGTTTGCCCTAAATTTGCGCCTGCAATTCAGAGCTATTTTTTTGATTGCTGCCCCTCCCCTCATCTGCTATGATCTATTCCTTTCTTATTAGATCTATTCCTCTCCTATTAGATCTATTCCTCTCCTATTAGATCTTTCTCTCTCATTATATCTCCTCTCTTTTTATAACTCCTCTCTTTTTAGATCTCTCCCTCGAGTCTTACAAAACTCTTAAAACCAAAGATTACCCCTTAAAACCCATTTCCCAGAGATGATACATACCGTTGTGAAGCGTGATGGCCGCGTGGCCGGCTTCAATGAAGAAAAAATTAAAGGTGCGATCCGCAAAGCCATGCTCCAGACGGAACTCGGCGAAGATGAGAGCCTTATCCAGAGAATATCCGACCGTATCGGGATGGGGGGCAAGGAGCAGATGACAGTGGAAGAGATCCAGGACCAGGTCGAGATGGAACTAATGAAGTCGTCGCGCAAAGATGTGGCGAAGCGTTATATTGCTTACCGCGACCAACGATCCATAGCCCGACGCGCCAAGACCCGCGACATCTTCCTCGAGATCATCGAGGCGAAGAATAATGACGTCACACGTGAGAATGCCAACATGAACACGGATTCTCCGGCCGGCATGATGATGAAATTCGCGAGCGAGACAACCAAACCTTTCGTCGACGACTATCTGCTCAGCCAGGAAGCTAAGACAGCTGTGAAGAACAATCTGCTTCACGTTCACGACAAAGATTATTATCCCACAAAATCGCTGACCTGCGTACAGCATCCCCTCGACAAGATTCTGCGCAACGGGTTTGTGGCGGGTCACGGTGAGTCACGTCCGGCAAAACGTATTGAGACTGCGAGCATAATCGCCTGCATATCTCTCGAGACTGCCCAGAATGAGATGCATGGCGGTCAGGCAATCCCGGCGTTCGATTTCTATCTCGCTCCCTACGTAAGAAGCAGTTATAAGGAGGAAGTGAAGAATCTTGAGGAACTTACCGGACAGGACCTCTCTCATCTCTATGACGCAGAGATCAAGGATTATCTGCGTCTGCCGCTGGAAGGTCTTGAGGGCGACGAGCGCCTGAAGCAACATGCCATCAACAAGACTGTGGGACGTGTGCATCAGTCGATGGAGGCCTTCATCCACAATATGAATACCATCCATTCACGCGGCGGCAACCAGGTGGTGTTCTCTTCCATCAATTATGGCACCGACACTTCCGCGGAGGGTCGCTGCGTGATCCGCGAACTCCTCAACTCCACCTATGAGGGTGTGGGCAACGGCGCCACCGCCATCTTCCCCATCCAGATATGGAAGAAGAAACGCGGAGTCAGCTATCTGCCGGAAGATCCTAATTACGATCTGTATCGCCTCGCCTGCAAGGTGACGGCAAGACGCTTTTTTCCCAATTTCCTGAATCTCGACGCCACTTACAATCATCATGACAAATGGCGCGCTGACGACCCGAAGCGTTATGAATATGAGGTGGCCACGATGGGCTGCCGCACACGTGTGTTTGAAAACCGTTACGGGGAGAAGACGAGCATAGGGCGCGGCAATCTCTCGTTCACTACGCTCAATATCGTGCGATTGGCTATCGAGGTGATGAATATCCGCGACAAGGAGGAGCGCATCGAACGATTCTTCGAGAAACTCGACCATCTCCTCGACGTGGCCGCCCGTCAGCTTCACGACCGTTTTGAATTTCAAAAGAGCGCGCTTGCCAAGCAGTTTCCGCTCGTTATGAGCGTGCTTTGGAACGGTTCGGAAAAACTCGACCGCAACGACACCATCGAAAGTGTCATCAATCAGGGTACGCTCGGCATCGGTTTCATCGGTCTGGCGGAATGCCTCATCGCCCTCACGGGCAAGCATCATGGCGAATCGGAGGAGGCGCAGGCTTTGGGCCTGAAGATTGTGAGCCACATGAGGAGCCGCGTAAATGAGTTCTGTGAGAAGTACGCACACAATTATTCCGTTCTCGCAACTCCAGCTGAGGGATTGTCGGGACGTTTCACGAAACGCGACCGCAAGACGTATGGAGAGATTCCCGGTGTGACTGACAAGGATTACTACACCAACTCCAACCATGTGCCGGTATATTACCATTGCTCCCCTCGCCATAAGGCGAAGGTGGAGGCTCCCTACCATGCCCTGACTGGAGGTGGCCACATCTTTTATGTGGAGATCGATGGCGATGCCACCCATAATGAGGAGGCCATCATGCAGATTGTGGATATGATGGATGAGTATAATATGGGATATGGATCAGTGAACCATAACCGAAACCATTGTCCGATGTGCGGCTATGAGAATGCCGACATGGAGCAGAAGGCATGTCCGAAGTGCGGCTCCTCCTTCGAGACCATCCAGCGCATAACCGGCTATCTTGTCGGCACGACCGACCGCTGGAACTCCGGCAAACTTGCTGAGCTTAAGGACCGGGTGGTGCATAAGTAATTAGGAATTAGGGTTTAGGGTTTAGGTTTTAAGCGTTAGGGTTTAGGCGTTAGATATTTCCGGCTAAAGCCGGAGCCGCGAAGAGAGGGTTTAGGCGTTAGGGTTTAGGCGTTAGATAATTCTGGCTAAAGCCGGGGCCGGGAAGAGAGGTTTTTAGGCTTTAGGAGATTGAGCCCTCTTTTGAATTCATGAATCTCATGATCTCTTAGAACTCATAGCAGCAAATCAAATGGGAAAACCGGTTTATCGGGTGTTGGATATTGTCAGGGGGACCACCGTGGATGGGCCCGGTTTCCGTACGTCAATCTATCTGGCTGGGTGCAACCATCAGTGTGAAGGTTGCCACAACCCTCAATCTTGGGATTTTGAGGGTGGTAACTCCATGACTCTTGAGGAGATTATGGAGATTGTGAGGGAGGAACGATTTAATGTGACCCTTACCGGTGGCGATCCGCTGATGCACCCTCAGGCTGTGGCCACACTTGTGGCTGCCATCCGCGAAGCAGGTCTTACCGTCTGGATATACACCGGGTATACGTGGGAAGAGATACAGGCCTCCCCTGTGCTCTCCGCTGCCGTAGCCGGTGCAGAGGCAGTTGTGGAAGGTCCCTTCATCCTCAGCGAACGCGACACTGACCTCCAATTCCGCGGTAGCCGTAACCAACGTATCATCTACCTTTGATTTTTTCGGGTTAGAATTTTTAGAGAATATTTTGCAGGATTACAAAACATTCTCTATATTTGCCAAATATAGCAAATATTAACATCTCAATAATTTAAAATACCTTAATATTGGGTCTATTTTTATAATTGTTTAAAAACGGTTTCATTCACTAACTATTCTAACCCATGAAAAGTCTATTGGAATTTCGGAGGATGGCTTTGGCACTGGCAATCGCAGTACTATCCGTCGGGCAATGTTTTGCGGATGAAGTGGGCGATTCAATTGGCTCCACCTATAACCTTTCGGAGGTAGTGGTGGAGGGTCGCACTCAACGTGTTGTGGAAAACGGCGTGGAGTATACGCCGGGAAAGAAGATGAAGAAGCTGGCTATGGATGCCACTTCCTTGCTCACCAACATGCAGATTCCCCAGCTTGCTGTTTCGCCCGTCGACAAGAGCATCAAGACAATTGCCGATCAACACGTATCATTTTACATCAATTACGTACCGGCTTCGGACGAGGACCTGAAGAACCTGCGAACGGAGGATGTTAAGTCGGTGGCCGTGCTCGACTATCCTACTGATCCGCGATTTGCGGGCTCCTCCCATGTGGTAAATTTCATTGTCAGTATGCCCGATTGGGGAGGCTACACCAGACTGTCGTTAAACGGCTTTACTCTCAGCACAAACGATATAACTGGTGGTGCATATGAAAAATTCATCTACAAGAATTGGATGTTTGATGCCAATGTCTCCGCCAGTGGGGATTGGAACAACAAGAGCCGGAGCTATAATAAGGAGACATTCCGCAATTTCCTGTATCAGGACCAGGAAGTGGATTATCTGGAAAGAATTAAAACCTTAGACTATGGCCACAAGCGCTTTAACACCGAGCAGGCTTCTCTGCGAGCCTCCTACAGTCAGGGGGGAACTTACATGCAGCATACTCTCTCTTACAACAGGAGCGGTCAGCCACGAGGCTTGTCCAAGGGTGGTATCAGATTCTCAGATTCATTGCTTCCTTCCACAGATTTCGAGCAGGATAATACCAGCACATCCAATAACTTGAATGTGAAAGGGTATTACCAGTTCATGATGCCGAAAGGCAATTTCATCATGGCTGACTGGAGTTTCAACTATTCCGACAATGACACCTATTCATCTTATAGGTTGGGCAACCTGTCGCCTATCGTCAACGACGTCAACGAGAAGGTCTACACTCCTTCTGCCACTATTTACTATTCAAAATCCTTGAAGCATCAGAACACCTTCCGGACTATGCTGAGCAGCTATGCGAATTTCTTCGATACGAAATATGCCGGAGCCACGACTGCCGACCAGAAGCTGACATCGTCAGAGAGCATGCTGTTCTTGGAGTATATGCAGAATTTCGGATTCGGGCTGAGCCTCTATTCGCGTCTGGGACTCTCCTATGTATATGGGCGTCTGAATGGAGAAAGGATCTCAAACGACTGGAATCCTCGCTTGGGATTGGTGCTGGATTATTATATGAATTCCAAAAACCGATTCAATCTTGAGGCATGGTGGGCGAATTCCGCACCGCGAGCTGCCTGGACCAACGATGCCATGGTGAGACAGGATGAATTGCTCTGGATCACCGGTACGCCGGAAATGAGAAACAGTTATGGACCAATGACATCGCTGACCTATACGTTCATCCCTGTCAATACGTTCAGCTTGGCAGCTTCAGTAAATTATGACTGCTACCATCACATACCCGTCTATTCCTATAGCCGAATGGAGGGATACGAAGGACTCGTCAGGAGCTTCAGCGACAATGCTGTCGAGAGGAAATTCACGGCTATGCTATCAGCGACAGCTCGTCTTTTTCAGAATGCCTTGATTCTGAGCGCAAGGGGCAATTACGCACGGGAACTACGGTCGGGATTTTTGGCTGCCCATCAGAATGTCTTTTCCGGAACGGCTTATGCTGCGTATTATTTCGGACCTGCTTCCGTCACCTTATATTATGAGACACCGACAAAGAGTATGTTTTCGAGGTTGGGTGTCTCCAACAATTACAAGTGCGGCTATGGCATTATGGTGAATTATGCTGTCGGCGACTTTAAAGCGGAAGTGAGGTTTAACAATTGGTTTTCGAATGGCCGGGGTTACCAGAGCTTCTCATCGCCAGCCTACAGCAGCGATGGATGGACCTGGATTTCAGGACGCAACCGGATCCTCAATATCTCTCTTTCCTACACCTTTAATTATGGTAAGAAAGTGGAACGCAACGATGATCTGCAGAATAATGCGAGCAAGAACTCAGCGATACTGGAGTGATTGTTGATATGGCAAAAAAGAAACCCGCCCCGATGCGCTGCGCGCATCGGGGCGGGTTTTATAATCCTTTGTCGTTGCCCCGGGTTCCACCCGGGGTTAACAGAAGTATCGCCCCTCCGGGGCTGTCGCCACGGTAATGACAGCAACTAAACGAGTTAACTGAAATGGAGTCACTCCGGGGCTGGTAACTGCGTAGGGTTTTACTTCAGGGGTTTGATGTCGAGCTTGACGGGCTTGATCATATTCTCGGGGGCGAGGATAGTGTCAAGGTCTTCTTTGGTGAGGATGCCATGTTCGAGCACGAGGTCGTAGACGGGGCGGCCGGTCTCGAGGGCTTCCTTGGCGATCTTGGTGGAGTTCTTGTAGCCGATGACGGGGTTGAGGGCTGTAACTACGCCGATGCTGTTGTGAACGTGGGCACGGCACTTGTCCTCATTGGCTGTGATACCCTCTACACAGCGGGTGCGGAGAGTGTCGAAACCGTTGATCATGAGGTCTACGGACTCGAAGTCGCACTGAGCCATTACGGGTTCCATGGCGTTAAGCTCCATCTGGGCTGCCTCTCCTGACATAGTGACGCAGAGTTCGTTGCCGATAACCTTGTAGCAGATCTGGTTCATCACCTCGGGGATAACGGGGTTGACCTTACCCGGCATGATGGAGGAACCGGGCTGCATTGCGGGAAGGTTGAACTCACCCAGACCGCAGCGCGGACCGGAAGCAAGCAGACGGAGGTCGTTGCAGATCTTGTTCATCTTGACAGCGATGCGCTTGAGGGCGGAAGCGTAGCCCACGAGGCAGGAGGTGTCGGAAGTGGCGCCTACGAGGTCGTCGGCGATCTTGATGTCCCATCCGGTGATGTCGCGCAGAGCCTTGATGCAAAGCTCGGAGTAGCCCGGTTCGGCGCAGATGCCTGTACCGATGGCAGTGGCACCCATGTTGACAGTCAGGAAGTCGTTGGCAGCCTCATCGAGGTGCTTGAGTTCGTCGGTGAGGATTGAAGCGAAACCGCTGAAAGTCTGACCGAGAGTCATGGGCACAGCGTCCTCGAGCTGAGTGCGGCCCATCTTGATGATATTCTTGAACTCCTCAGCCTTGGTGCGGAAAGCGTCGATGAGCTTGCCATAGTGCTCCAGGAAGCGGAGGTGGGAGAAATACATACCGATGTGGATAGCGCAGGGGTAGGCATCGTTGGTTGACTGTGCACAGTTCACGTGGTCGTTGGGTGAGCAATACTGGTATTCGCCGCGCTTGTGGCCCATGATTTCAAGGGCACGGTTGGCGATCACCTCATTGGCATTCATATTGGTGGTGGTGCCGGCTCCGCCCTGGATCATATCCACGGGGAAGTGCTCGTGGTGCTTGCCGTCGATGATCTCCTGGCAAGCCTGCTCGATGGCGTCAGCCTGCTCCTTAGTGAGGAGGCCGAGCTCGAAGTTGGCACGGGCGGCAGCCATCTTGGTGATGGCGAGACCCTTGATGAAGGCGGGATATTCGTTGAGATGGAATTTGGAAATCTCGAAGTTCTCGAGGCCGCGCAGAGTCTGAACGCCATAAAGTGCGCATTCAGGCACCTCGCGGGCACCGATGAGGTCAGACTCCGTGCGGAACTGACCCTTGCAGTTTGTGTCCATGATAGTTTTTAGATATTTAAGATTTAAAATAATGACAAATTGACAGAGAACGACTATCAAAAGCCGTCTCCATAAGCTCAACAGGCATCAAAACGTCACATCGCTTCGGAATCACCTGAAGGGATACGAAACAAAATTAAGAAAAAAAAGCGGAGCGGCAAAAAATATCCGGAAATAAAATGCCCGGAGCCTGATTTTTGAAAAAATGTAAAAAATCGTGAACTAATGAAAACGTCGGATAGTTATCATTATATATCCCTCCTCCAATCATAACCCTCTCCCTCCAATCAATCATAACCCCTCTCCCATTCTCGCTTTTCTGTACCGCTGCTTCTAAGCGGACTCTGACTAAACTTATTCCATATATGATTCTACAACTACTATTCGTGCTTGCCGCCATTATTGTGGGTGCGCGTCTCGGAGGCATCGGTCTGGGTGTGATGGGAGGCGTCGGCATGGCGGTGCTTGTATTTGTGTTCGGTCTGGAGCCGACATCGCCACCGATCGACGTCATGCTTATGATCGCGGCGGTGATCTCGGCAGCGGCTGCCATGCAGGCGGCGGGCGGACTTGATTATCTCGTCATGGTGGCAGAGAAACTGCTTCGCAAGAATCCGTCGCAGGTTACGATCATCAGTCCGCTGGTGACTTATCTCTTCACATTCGTAGCCGGCACGGGTCATGTGGCTTATTCGGTGCTACCGGTTATTGCGGAGGTGGCGCGAGAGACTAAGATACGTCCCGAACGACCGCTCGGCATCGCCGTCATCGCCTCGCAGCAGGCCATCACGGCGAGTCCGATCTCAGCGGCCACTGTAGCTTTGCTTGGATTGCTGAGCGGTTTCAACATATCCCTTTTTGACATCCTTAAGGTGACTATCCCTGCTACGCTTGTAGGTGTGCTCGTGGGCGCGTTCCTCTCTAAGAAAGTAGGTAAGGAACTGCTCGAGGATCCGGAGTACCTGCGTCGAGTAGAAGCCGGTATGATTGAAGAAAACTCCCTTGAATTCAATAAGATAAAGAGTGTTTGGAAAGCCAAGCTTTCGGTGGGTCTCTTCCTTGTGGCCACAACCTTCATTGTGCTTTTCGGTTCGATACCCTCGATGCGCCCCGTATTCAACGGAGTACCAATGGATATGCCGTATCTAATCGAGATACTGATGCTCAGCACCTGTGCCATAATCCTTCTCTGCACCGGCACCAACGGTATTACGCCCACACAGGGGAGCGTATTCATCGCGGGTATGCAGGCAGTGATCGCCATCTTCGGTATCGCCTGGATGGGTGACACCTTCATCAATGGCAATATGGGCGACCTTGTCGGTCCGATAAAGGAGATTGTGACCAATATGCCGTGGCTATTTGCGGTGGCCCTATTCGTGATGTCGATCTTGCTTTACAGTCAGGCGGCTACGGTGCGTGCCATCATGCCGCTGGGCATCGCCTTGGGCATGAACCCTATGATGCTCATAGCACTCTTCCCCGCCGTGAATGGCTATTTCTTTATCCCCAACTATCCGACACTTGTGGCTGCCATCAACTTCGACCGAACCGGCACCACCAAGATCGGAAAGTATATCCTCAACCATTCCTTCATGATGCCCGGCATGGTGGCTACCGTCGTCGGTGTGCTGACCGGACTGCTGCTGATACATATTTATTAGGTTTTAGGCTTTGGTCTTTGGGCTTTTGGGCTTTGGGCTTTGGGCTTTTGGGGATCTCCGATTTCCGGCTAAAGCCGGAACCGGTAAAAGAGACTTCCTATAAGAGAGGCTTCTGAGAGGATTATCTAAAAGGGAATCTAAGGAGGAGCTCAGGAAGGATTCAGGAGCTCAGGAAGGATTCTGAGGGTTTTTAGGGAGGATTCAGGGAATTAAATGGAAATCATCAAAAAAATTAGAGATATGAACAGATCAAGATCGCTGATGGCGCTTCTCGTGATGATAGTCTGTGGATTGACTACCTTCAGCGCCTCCGCACTTCCCAAAATCCACATTCTCGCTACCGGCGGCACAATCGCCGGATCGGGCGAAAGTGCCACCAAGACTAACTATACTGCCGGACAGGTGGCTATCAGTTCGTTGCTTGACGCTGTGCCTCAGGTGAATCAGATCGCCGACGTCACCGGCGAGCAGATAGTAAGCATCGGTTCGCAGGATATGACCGATGATGTTTGGCTGACTCTCGCCAACCGCATCAATGAGCTTCTTGCCGGCGATTGCGACGGCATCGTGATAACTCACGGAACTGACACTATGGAGGAGACCGCCTATTTCCTCAACCTGACTGTGAAGAGCGACAAACCGGTGGTTCTGACCGGTGCTATGCGTCCTTCGACTGCCATGAGTGCTGACGGACCGCTCAACCTCTACAATGCTGTTGTGACTGCCGCCACTCCTGCCTCTGCCGGCAAGGGTGTGCTCGTAGCCATGAATGGTCTTGTGCTTGGCGCTGCAAGCACCACCAAGATGAACACCGTGGATGTTGAGACTTTCCAGGCTCCCAACTATGGCGCATTAGGTTATGTGCTCGACGGTCAGGTGGTCTACAATGGCGTAAGCCTCAAGAAGCACACCACTTCCTCAGTGTTTGACGTGACCGGCTTTAAGAAACTTCCGAAGGTAGGTATCGTCTACAGCTACTCCAACGTGGAGGAGGATGTGATGGATCCGTTCCTGAATCATGGCTATGAGGGTGTTGTACATGCCGGTGTCGGCAATGGCAACTTCCACAAGAATCTTCTTCCCAAGCTGGAGGAAGCCCGCAAGAAAGGTATCCTTGTTGTAAGAAGCAGCCGTGTACCGACAGGTCCCGTGACCCAGAATGGTGAGGTTGATGACGCAAAATATACCTTCGTGGCCTCCGAGGAACTCAATCCTCAGAAGGCGCGTGTGCTGCTGATGCTCGCCCTGACCAAGACCAAAGACTGGAAAGAGATCCAGAAATACTTTGAGGAGTATTGATATAATAGATAACTCGGATTGGAGCCGCAGAAGCGCGGTGCGCTTCTGCGGCTCCTTTTCTATTTTAAGCTTTCTTTCCGGGCACTTCGTACCCGGTTAACTGAAGTTTAGTCCCTCCGGGACTCCCAGCTCCCCTCTTTGGTCCGAAAAATTATCTCTCCCATTGTGGTCCGAATGCAATGAGGGCCCTTTCCCACCATAAACTTAACCAACCAATATGAAACATTTCTACCTTACTGCGGCTGCCTTGGCAGTCATGACTTTCCCCGCAGCTGCCCAGAGCAGTGCAGCGGGCTATCAGAGTGAAAATGAGCAGGGGCTCATCGAGACCGTTGCCAAAATCGAGAAGAAGACAGATGCATTCAATCTCTATCTAAATATGCATGGGGACTTCGCCGCCGACTGGACCGGTGATCACTTCAACGAGGGTAAATTCGAGATGAAGCAGCTCCGTATCGAGATGAAGGGCAACATCACTCCCTGGCTCAGCTACCGCTACCGTCAGCGCCTCAACAAAGGCAACGAGACGAGCAAATATCGCGACAATATCCTTGGAAGCATCGACATTGCCGGTATCGGCGTGAAGCTCGATAAGTTCCAGCTCTTCATGGGTAAGCAGTGCGCAAGCTATGGCGGTATTGAGTTCGACCTCAACCCTATCGAGATCTACCAGTATAGTGACATGGTGGACTACATGAGCAACTTCATGACGGGTATCAATGTGGCCTACAACCCTACCGGCAACCAGCAGATCCAGTTTCAGATCCTCAATGCGCTGACGCGCAGCAGCGAGGAGATGTACGGCAACTATGAGAAGGCCAAGCTTCCGCTCGTCTATACCCTCAACTGGAACGGCAATTTCTCCGACTTCTACAAGACACGTTGGTCGGCATCATTCATGAATGAGACGAAGGGTGAGCATATGTGGTATTTCGCCCTTGGTAACGAGTTCAATTTCACCGACAAGTTCGGTGCCTACCTTGACTGGATGTACTCCATCGAGGGTGTGGACCGCAAGGGAATCATGACTGACATAGTTGGCATACACTATGACAACCGTAACGCATCGAAAGTAGACTATATGTCGACTCTGCTCCATCTCAACTATCGATTCCTCCCTGCCTGGAATGTATTCGTGAAGGGCATGTATGAGACAGCCGGTGTGTATAAGGCCAACAATGATGTGGCGAAAGGCAACTATCGCACTTCCTGGGGATATATCGGCGGTGTGGAATACTATCCCTTCAAGGATCGCAACCTCCACTTCTTCTGCGCTTATGTAGGCCGTTCGTACAAATACAACTCCCGCGCCATCTCCTACGGTGAAAGCAACTACAGCACCAGCAACCTCTCCGTAGGCTTCATCTGGCAGATGCCGATATTTTAAAGGGTTTAGGCTTTAGGTTTTAGGGTTTAGGGTTTAGGGTTTAGGCTTCTGGAGACCGCTGCGCTGAAGCTTGCGGCTTATTCAAAAATTTTTATTTTAGTCTTAAGGATTTTTGGGATCTTAAGGAGGATACCTTCACCTTCGACAAACCGGCTGACGCAACGTGCGGCCTTGAGGAGTAAGGCTGAAAGGACACTCGCTATGGCTAACCTGGCCAACCTAAAAATCAAAGAACGAGAGTCGCCTAAATCAAAGAGAAAGGAGCTGCTAAATCTAAATAATAAAGGAGCTGCTAAATCAAAGAGAAAGAGCTGCGCGAATCGCGCAGCTCTTTCTCTTTTCTTATCTTTTCTATCTCCGGTCCGGGCACTTCGTACCCGGTTTCCTGAGGTTCAGCCCCACCGGGGCTGACAGAACGGCCATCCTTTTTATGAACGGCCATCCTTTTTTTTGAACGGCCATCCTTTTTATGAACGGCCATCCTTTTTTATGAACGGCTATCCTTTTTTATGATAGGATGGTAGGGATTTGATAGGATTATAGGAGGATAGGGATACGGCTGGGGCTGATTGGCCGCGGCATGCCGCGGCCCTATCATTCCTAATTCCTAATTCCTAATTCCTAATTCCTCACTCCTAATTCCTAATTCCCTTAGCTTTCGGCCACGAGGGCGGTATTGCCTGAGGGTTTCTGGTAGCTGTATTTGGCTTCCCAGCCGAGGGCGGAGGCTCCGAGCACGGCGGCGTCGCTCTCCTTCAGTTCGGAGATGATGATCTGGGTCTTGCCTTTATAGATGGGGAAGAGGGATTTCTCGAAGGCATCGCGCAGGGGCTTCAGAAGCAGATCGCCTGCCTTGGCAAGTCCTCCGAACAGGATGATAGCCTGCGGACTGGAGAAGGCCACCATGTCGGCGAGGGCCTGACCGAGGATTGTGCCGGTGTATTCGAAGATTTCTTTTGCGATCTTGTCGCCGGCGAGGGCTGCGTCATATACATCCTTGGAAGTGATCTCATCGAGAGGGAGATTACGTAGCATAGACTCGTCGGTGCGGATCTCCAGGAACTCGCGGGCTGTCCGGGCCACACCTGTGGCGGAGCAGTAAGCCTCGAGGCAACCAGTACGACCACAACCGCAGATACGGCCATTACCGCGTTTCACCACCACATGACCAAGCTCACCGGCGAAACCATCGTGGCCATAAACGAGCTGACCGTTGATTACGATACCCGAACCTACACCTGTGCCGAGAGTGATCATGATGAAATCCTTCATACCGCGGGCGGCGCCGTAGGTCATCTCACCGAGGGCGGCAGCATTGGCATCGTTGGTGACAGCCACCGGTATGCCACCGAAAATCTTGCTCATAGTCTCCGCAAGCGGGATCACCGGCCCCCAGGGGAGGTTGGGCGGATTCTGAATCTCGCC
This sequence comes from uncultured Sangeribacter sp., assembly GCA_964588625.1. Classification (GTDB taxonomy): domain Bacteria; phylum Bacteroidota; class Bacteroidia; order Bacteroidales; family Muribaculaceae; genus Lepagella. Next base: position 28,913 of record CAZPQD010000022.1, read on the forward strand.
TGTATAGTAGTTGCCATTAGGGGCACCGATGCCGATACCCTGTATCTTATCCACAGCATCATTGGCCTTTAGGAGGCGCATCATCTCTCGGTGAAGCTCCTCGATATAGTCATTGAAGTCGGCGTGCTTGCGGGTCTTGATGGAGTCGCTGGCCACTACCTGACCACGGGCGTCGACGATACCAAACACTGTGTTGGTGCCACCTATGTCGACACCCATTACATACGGTTTGCTCATTGCTTTTCTTCGTATTAGAGGTTTTTAAGTATTGAGTTTTCTTGGTTATACTTTCCTTACATTATCCTTTTTTGGATTATGGATATCAAGCATTCATATAATAAGGAAACAAGCGAACGCGTGCACTTGTTTTGTCACGCGGGCTGCTTTTGGCAAAACCTCGCATAAATCGTCTTTATGCCTGTCAGCCCTACCTTATTGGGAGAACTTTTCTGGCACACCTTTTGTTAATAAAGCAGAAAAACACAAACGGACTCTCCTGCTGAGGTCTTCCGCCCGGAGGGGAGTCATTAGGAAAAGAAATAGAAAAACACAACTCAAAATTCAGTAATATGAATTTCAACAATTTCACTATCAAATCGCAGGAGGTCGTGCAGAAGGCGATTGATCTCACCCGCGCGGCGGGACAGCAGATGATAGAGCCTGTACACCTTCTCAAGGCTATCCTCTCGGAAAGCGAGACGATAGTAAACTTTATCTTCCAGAAACTGGGTGCCAATGTGCAGACAGTGGCAGCGGCCGTCGACCGCGAGATTTCCACACTTCCGAAAGTGAGCGGCGGCGACGTTACACTTAGCCGTGAATCCAACGAGGCCCTCCAGAAGGCTGTGGATTTCTCCAAGAATATGGGCGACGAATACGTGTCGGTAGAGGCCATGCTGATGGGTATCCTCAAGACCCGCTGCAAGGCTTCCCAGATCCTTAAAGATAATGGCATCACGGAAGATGGACTGAAGGCAGCCATCAACGAACTCCGCAAAGGCAACAAAGTGACTGCCCAGAGTGCTGAGGAAAGTTACCAGGCCCTGAGCAAATATGCCATCAACCTCAACGACCGCGCCCGCAGCGGCAAGCTCGACCCCGTGATCGGTCGTGACGAGGAGATTCGTCGTGTGCTCCAGATCCTTTCTCGCCGTACGAAGAACAATCCTATGCTTGTAGGCGAACCGGGAACAGGTAAGACAGCCATCGCCGAGGGTCTCGCCCAGCGTATCGTGCGCGGCGACGTGCCCGAAAACCTGAAGTCGAAGCAGATCTATTCGCTCGATATGGGTGCGCTCGTGGCAGGTGCCAAATATAAAGGTGAGTTTGAGG
>CAZPQD010000023.1:0-29850 GCA_964588625.1 uncultured Sangeribacter sp.
TTCCGGATAAGCCTCACCCATCTGGTCAACGAGTGTATCGACAAGACGATAGAGGAAGGCTTCTTTCTGGTCAAGGAACGTATAGGCATAGCGTACGGCGCGACGGAGAATGCGTCTAATCACGTAGCCAGCCTTTGCGTTGGAGGGAAGCTGCGAATCTGCAATAGAGAAAGAGATAGTGCGTACATGGTCAGCAACTACCCGCATAGCAACATCGACCTTGGCATCATCTCCATATTTCTTACCGGAGAGTCTGCTAATCTCAGATATGAGTGGGGTGAAGACGTCAGTATCATAATTGGATTTCTTTCCCTGGAGAGCCATGCAAAGACGCTCGAAACCCATTCCTGTATCAATTACGCGGGCAGGAAGAGGTTCGAGTGTGCCGTCAGCCTTGCGGTTGTACTGCATGAAAACGAGATTCCAGATCTCTATCACCTGCGGATTATCTTTATTCACAAGATCTGCGCCGCTAACCTTAGCCCGTTCTTCATCGCTCCGGAGGTCAATGTGAATCTCCGAGCAGGGACCGCACGGACCCGTATCACCCATCTCCCAGAAATTGTCATGACGGTTGCCATTTATGATGTGCGACTCCGGAAGGTGCTTTTCCCATATGGAGGCAGCTTCATTGTCACGTTCAAGTCCTTCCGGAGCATAGCCCTCGAATACAGTGGCATAAAGGCGGTCGGGATCAAGCTTGAGTACATCTACAAGATATTCCCATGCCCAGTCGATGGCTTCCTTCTTGAAATAGTCGCCAAACGACCAGTTGCCGAGCATCTCGAACATAGTATGGTGATATGTGTCATGACCCACCTCCTCGAGGTCATTGTGCTTGCCGCTCACACGCAGACACTTCTGGCTGTCGGCCACGCGACGAGAAGTTGCGGCACGGTTGCCGAGAATAATGTCCTTAAACTGATTCATGCCCGCGTTGGTGAACATTAGCGTAGGGTCGTCCTTGATCACCATAGGGGCTGAGGGCACGATGGTATGCCCTTTTTCCTTAAAAAAATTCTTGAAAGAATCTCTTATTTCCTTAGATGTCATCATATGTAGATGCAGAGTGGTTGATATTTCAATATTCTGAGGAATCTGTGCAGCCGGAAATCAGGCCGAACGCAGAATCAACTTGCAAAGTTAATAAATCTTCTCCGGATTTAGACTGTATTTCAGATTTTTTAGTAATTTTGTGTCAGCGAAAAAGCTTCTTTCAATGGCAAAGAATATTTTTTATAAATATAATCCCGTCACTGACAATTTTGAGCGTTACTATCCCTCGCTCCGAACGAGGCTGTGGGGATGGCTGCGCATATTTGTGCTGGCAGCTGTCATGGCAGCCGGCATCTATCTGCTCATGTTCTATTGTCTGGATGCGCCCACGCAGAAGAACCTCAGGAGGGAGAATGCCCAGCTTCGCGCGCAGTATAATCTGCTGAACCGCCGAATTGAGAATGCCCTGAAGGTAATGGAAAATATCCAGAACCGGGATGATAATTTCTATCGGGTGATGATGCAGATGGATCCCATCGGGAAGGGGCAGCGTTTGGCCGGCCTCGACAATGAGAAACGTTACCGCGCGCTTTCCTCATTGAGTGATGCGGAACTCGTCACAAGGCTAACCCGAGGGATGGACTTACTCGATAGACATATCTATGCCCAGTCGCTCTCCTTTGACGAATTGAGGGATCGTGCAGGGCGGGAAAAAGACAAGTTGGCTCATGTGCCGTCGGTGCTTCCAATAAACATTGCCGACTATACAGTCTCGTCAGGTTATGGTTATCGACGAGATCCCGTGTATGGTGCCACTAAGTTTCATGAAGGACTCGACTTTGCCGCCGACACCGGCACGCCAGTCTATGCGACCGCCGACGGCAGGGTAGAGGTAGCCGACAGAAAGGGAGGTTACGGCAATTGTGTGGACATTGCACATGGCTATAATTATCTGACGCGCTATGCGCATCTTTCAGAGATATGCGTGGAGCAGGGTCAGCAGGTAAGACGCGGCGACCTTATAGGAAGGGTAGGTTCAACAGGCAAATCCATCGGGCCTCACCTTCATTACGAGGTGAGATTCAAGGATGAGGCACAGAATCCAGTGAATTATTACTTTATGGATCTTACTCCGGAACAATACTCAGAAATGGTGCAGACAGCTGAAAATGCCGGGCATGTGATGGATTGAGAATCCGATTATTTATAAACTTCAGGATTTCCTCATAGAGTGCAGATAGTCAAGATATTATATTGTCGTAATGACATATTGACATTTTGACACGATGTCACAATGACAAATTGGCAGCATGACAAAAATAAAAGAATAAAGCTGGAAACATGGAAAATAGTATAGACAAATTATATTATAAGATAAAGGATGTGGCTGAGATGCTGGATGTGCCTCAGTCAACGCTGAGGTTCTGGGAGAAAGAGTTTCCGGAATGTGCGCCGCGCAGAAGCAAGACCAATATCCGCTACTATACTTCAGACAATATTCACAAACTTAAGATGATCCGTTATCTCATCAAAGATGAAGGTCTGAGGATAGAGGCGGCGCGAGAACGTCTGCGGGTAAGTTCCGACAACGTCTCGCGCCGTATAGAGGTAATTGAAAAACTTGAGAAAGTCAAGTCTGAACTCGAGGGCATGCTCGCCGCCCTCGTGAAGAGGAGGTAGGATTTTTAGGTTTTAGGTTATAGGCTTTAGGTTATAGGTTATAGGCTTTAGGTTTTAGGGCTTGCCTATCCCTATCACCTAATGTCTAACACCTAAAGCCTAACATCCAATCCCTAACGCCTAACACCTAACACCTAAAGCCTAACACCTTACTTACTTTTAATGAAAGTAACGATATCTTTCGGAGTGAAATTCTTTCCCTTGAGCAGAAGCGAGCAACTGTAGATCTTGCCTGCTATCGAAAGCGCAATGGCTGCGAAAGCATAAAGGACTACGAGTGAAGTGATGGTCTGCCAGAGGGGGGCTGTCTCGGTGATAGCATTAACACATCCGATGGTAGGTGAGGTGAAAGGTATATATCCGCATACCACGGAGAAGGGTGTGTCACCATGATCCACGGCATACTGGCCTATGTAGAAGCTTCCGAGCAGGAACATGGTCAGCACCGTCATATACATCTGGTTCTCGTTGTCCTTATCTGTCATGGCACCGCAGGCTGCATAAAGCGAACCGAAGAACACATAGCCTCCGATGAAGAAGAGGACGGTCCACATCAATGCACGCCACACCCACCCTTGCATAAGGAAGGAGAGTGAAAGATCAGGGGAGAAGACCACGAACAGACCGGATGCAATAGCCGCCAATATAAGACCCCAAAGGGCAAGCTGGGTGAGACCAGTGAGTCCTGCGGAAATAATCTTTGCCAGCATCATGGTCTTACCATCCACACAAGTGGCCAGAATCTCTACGATACGGTTGCACTTCTCTGTGCGCACCTTATTATATATGGATGCTCCATACATCATAAGGAAAAGTGTCAGGAAGAGACCGAGGAGCATTCCGGCCACCTTCATGGGAGTCATGGTCTCGGAATCGGGTGTTGTAGGCATAGCCTCCATTATGCTTGACATACTGTCAGATTCGGCCGCCATTATACCGCCGAAGACACCGAACGCTGCCATCACGAGCGGAGCCGCGATAGTAGAGATCCAGAAGGACTTAGACCTCACGTCGGTGAGATATTCGTTTTTGATTATCAGTGATAGTTTAGACATGGCTTTTACTGGTCTGTGTTTGAACTGGTCGTGGCTTCTTTCTTATCGCCAACGGTGTAACGGATAAAGATATCTGTGAGCGAAGGAAGTTCTTCCTCAAAATGCAGAATCTCTCCCTGATAGCTCACGGCCTGAAGAAGATCATTATTGCTGGTTCCCGGAATCTTCTTTACTCTATATGCTTCACCCTTTCTCCAGCCTTGAGTCTGAATGGACTCGATACTTTCAATCAAACCGCTGTCATTGAGCAGCTCCGTATTAATCGGTTTACGGGTTGTCAGAAGCAATGCGTCAGTCTTATTGTTCTCCTTTATATCATCCAAGTCTCCATGCACGAGTATACGCCCATTGTTGACAAGGGCGATACTGCTGCACATCTCTTCCACAGCCGGCATATTGTGTGAAGACAGGATGATTGTGCGTCCTTTCTCATGCAGCCGCTCCACAAGGTCACGCAACAGTGCACCATTGATGGGATCAAAACCGGAGAACGGTTCGTCAAGAATCACGAGGCTCGGATCATGTACCAGAGTAGAGATTATCTGCACCTTCTGCTGGTTGCCTTTGGAAAGTTCCTTAATGCGCCGATGTCTTTCTTTTTCGAGATGAAAGATTTCAAGATACTCATCCATTGTGGTGCGCACATCGCGAGCCGAGGCTCCTTTAAGCTGGCCGAAATACATGATCTGGTCTTCAACGCGCATCTTTTCATAAAGACCTCTTTCCTCAGGCATATATCCTATTTTGCCTGAAGTCTTTAAGGAGGCCGGCTGACCGTCGATGAGCACACTGCCGGAATCGGCCACAAGGATATTATTGATTATTCGGAGCAGCGTTGTCTTTCCGGCTCCGTTAGGACCCAACAGACCGCATATGGCTCCCTCCTCCACAGTGAGATTTACGTCGGAGAGCGCCTTGGTGGTAGCGAAACTCTTGTTGAGTCCCGATATTTCAAGAATTGCCATTAAAAAATTAGTTTATCAATTAATTAGACGAGCAAGAAAGGAGTTTTATTACATCTGCAACAGCTTCATTACGAAGAGAGTGAAAAGATCATAAAAGAGACTTCTCCTTTCCTATCCAGCGACCAAGCGGAGCAAGAATACGGTCGCCAGTACGGCGTGCAAGTTCCGAACGTACGGAAATGATCTCCGTAATCTCAATCTGCAGACGTCGCGTTGTCTCCTCATCATCTTCATTACATTTCTCCAACTGATTGCAGACATCCTTGAGACGCAATTCGAGCCATTCATTCTTCCACTCGAGAATTGCCCGGGGCACAATGATGTGCAACCGGTCTTCGTCAGTCTCGTTATTGCCGTTCTTAAGGTAAATGTTGCTCAGCTGGTAAGGTTCCATCATGAAGGAATTGACGAGAGTCCTTATCTCATTATCCTCATCATCATAAAGATTACGCTCGATGTAGCTTCGAGCATACTCCCTCTCCAGTTGGAGGCGATAGTCTGCGAGACGTTGCTCAAGCAATTTCTCCTCCACTCCGATGGCAGCCATATCGAGGTTTTTAACCGCTATCTCGTCATAACCTTGCTTGCGCAGCACCGAGATCTCATTTTCGATTTTCTCTGCCCTTTTCACCCTGCGCTCGGGAAACTCAGTCGCGAGTTCCTGAATCCTATGCCAGAGTTTTGTGAAAGCGGGGTCTTTGAAGGTCATGTCGTCCATTTCGAGTTCCATGCGGGCAAACTCCAGGACATTTACCTCAACCTCATTTCCTTGATCATCCTCCACTGTGCCAACTGTCAGCATACCGTATCTGACAAGATAGGATATCACTGAACGTTCGAGAGGGTAGAGGGGATTGGGGGAGGCGAGAGTTTGATAAGGATTACCTGAAGTCTGTTGCTGCACTTCATTTTTTTCCTGAACGACTTCTTGATCACCTCCTGGATTGCCACCTTGGTTATCCTGAGGTCCATTTAACTCCTGTTGCCTTTCGCGTTGACGACGCTGGCGCTCATCAAATTCTATACGGGTACGGGCCTGCCCTGTGACTTCAGCTATGGTCTCGATAGGCATATCCATCACCCGTGCAACCTCCTTGACATAAATGTCTCTTTGGATACGGTCGGGAATCTTGGCTATGATTGAGACAATCTGCCTTACAACATCTCCAAGTCTCACGGCGTCCGGAGTGCCTTCACCGAGCAAAGCCTTGGCCAAATAGGTCACGATGTCGGTCTCATGTTCCGCCACATACGCCCTGAACTCCTCAGGAGTATGCTCACGAGCAAAACTGTCGGGATCATGACCGTCAGGAAGCAGGAGCACTTTCGTCATCATTCCCTTCTCCAGAAGCATCTCTATTCCACGGACGGAAGCCTTGATGCCGGCAGCGTCGCCATCATAGATAAGGGTAATCTTATTGGAATATCGTTTTAGCAGCATGATCTGACCTTCGGTTAGGGCTGTGCCTGAAGATGCCACGACATTGCGCAGACCCGACTGCCACATACCGATGACGTCCATATAACCCTCAACAAGAAAACTCTTGTCTTCCTTTATGATGGCCTCCCTCGCCTGAGATATGCCATACAGAAGGTGCTTCTTCTGATAGACGATGCTATCGGTGGAGTTGATGTATTTTCTTACGTCATCCTTCTTGAGCGTCCGACCTCCAAAGCCTACAACCTGGCGGCTCTGTGAAATAAACGGAAAGATAACCCTTCCTCTCAGTTGGTCATAATATTGCTTTCTATCTTCACTGTAACTGAGCAAGCCTGTAACCCGCAGATGCTCAAGATTGAAACCGGCAGAGCGGGCGGCTTTGGCAAGCTGATTGCCTTTTTCAAGCGCATAGCCAAGATGAAAAGCTTTTATCGCCTCATCAGTTATACCTCTATGACGGAAATACTGAAGGCCAACGTTGCGTCCTTCCTCCGTATTGAAGAGATCATCCTCCATCTTCTTCATCGCCCACTCATTGGCGATGAGAATAGCTTCGCGTGCTGCCCTTTTTTCTCTTTCTTCGGCTGTAAGTTCTCTCTCTTCAATCTGTATGCCGTAACGCTTTGCGAGATTACGCAGAGCCTCCTCATACGTAAAGCCTTCCTTCTGCATGAGGAAATTGACCGGACTTCCACCTTTTTTACAGGAGAAACAATAACAGAAATTTTTCTTCGGATTTATGGAGAAAGAGGGAGTTCGCTCGTTGTGGAAAGGACAGAGGGCCTTATAGTTGGAGCCACTGCGTTGCAGGGTGACATAATCGCGAACAACGTCGACGATGTCGGCGGCATCCTTAATTCGTTCGGCTGTAATTCTATCGATCATATATACGCTTAACGGTAAGCTGTATGAAACACTGGTTCATACATGTAGTTGCTTAAGCAGGCAATGTATCTTTTCATTGGTGGAGACACGAGTCGGCACAAGGGGCAGACGGAGTTCATTCTCGATCATTCCGAGTTCGCTGAGGGTGCATTTAACTCCAGCAGGGTTTCCATCGACGAAAAGGAGGTTGAAAAGTTCGGTGAATCGGAAATGGATAGGGAGAGCATCCGCAAAGTTACCCTCGAGACAAAGACGCACCATCCTGCCAAACTCCTTAGGAAAAGCATTGCCAATTACAGAAATCACTCCCTTGGCTCCAAGCGTCATCAGGGGATAAGTGATGCTGTCGTCGCCGGAAATGACATTGAACCATTCCGGTTTGTTCTTGATTATCTCTTCTATCTGCTCGAATTTACCGGAAGCTTCCTTGACTCCAATGATTTTTCCCTTCCCTTCGCGGGCAAGACGCAGGGTAGTCTCAGCAGTCATGTTGACCCCGGTGCGTCCCGGCACATTGTAAAGGATGACAGGTAGGGGAGAGGCATCGGCTATGGCCATATAGTGCTGATATAGGCCTTCCTGTGAAGGTTTGTTATAGAACGGCACAACCGACAGGATGGCATCAAAACCGGAAAAATCCGCATGGGTAAGCTCATTCACCACACTATAGGTGCAATTGCCACCAACGCCGAGCACAAGCGGAACACGACGGTTGACTTTCTCAATGATATGACGCCTTACTTCCATTTTCTCCTCCGGAAGAAGGGTTGGGGTCTCGCCTGTAGTGCCCAAAACGACTAAGAAATCGGTATTGGCAGCTAAAGTATGTTCAACTACTCTTGACAGAGCTTCAAAATCTATGGTCTTATCCTGCTTGAATGGAGTGACGAGTGCCACGCCCATTCCTTGAAGTTTAAAATCAGCCATTGGAAATATGGAATGGTTCAATGTATCTGCAAAGTTAATAAAAACTTTGTGAGTCGGCAAAAATCGGAACATTAGATGAGGGTTGGCGGTTATTGAAATAAGATAGCTTAAGATATTGAGGAAAGATAGCTTAAGAAAATGACTCACCTACATTGATTTTTCTGATATTATGGCAGAAACCCCATCTTCTTCCCAAAATTCCTCGACCCCTTCCCCTTCTCCAGTTCCCTCCCCTTCGGGCGGGAGATTTACACGTGCGGAATTAAAAAATCGTCTGCGTAAGGAGCTAAAGGAATTGGCTTCATACTTCAACGTAGCCGACGACATGGAACCGCAGTCCGATGCTGAGGCAGCGATCCGATCGGGAGTCTCCTTCAAAGGGAGCCAATTGCTTGTGCTGATATTTGCTATTTTCATAGCCTCGCTCGGACTCAATACAAATTCTATTCCTGTCATCATCGGCGCGATGCTTATCTCCCCACTGATGGGGCCTATAATAGGGATGGGTCTCGCGATCGGCATTCAGGACTTCGATTTGCTGAGCCGAGGCTTAAAGAATATCGGCATGGCTATTTTAGGTTCGCTTTTAGCCTCCGCCCTCTATTTTCTAATCTCACCTCAATATGAGGGAGCGAGCCAGCTTCTCGCCCGAACGTCCCCCTCGATTTATGATGTATTCATAGCTTTATTCGGCGGAGCTGCCGGCATACTCAGCATTGCCTGCCGCAACAAAGGACAAGTGATGCCGGGCGTTGCAATAGCCACATCACTCATGCCTCCACTCTGCACGGCGGGCTACGGGCTTGCCACGCTGCAGTCACATTTCTTTTTCGGAGCTCTCTATCTGTTCTTCACCAACATGATCTTCATCCTTTTCGCTTCATATATTGGAGTGAAATTGATGAGATATAAAACGGTGGTATACCAGAATCCGAAGAGAGCAAAGAAAGTTCAATGGCTTGTATATACAGTTGTTGCGGCAACGATAGCCCTGAGTGTTTACCTCACGGTCGTCATGGTTGGCAGAAGCATATTCATCAATAGGGCACAGGAATTTGTGGAGAAAGAGATGATCTTTCCCAATACCCAGGTGCTAAGTCATAAAGAATATATAAGCGATGGGAAACGCCATATCGACGTCACGCTCATCGGCGCGGCGCTTCCGAAGGATTCTCTTCAGTTGGCCATGATGCTAAAACTTGACTCGGTAGGACTTGGAGGTACAGTACTTGATATCAGACAAGGTTTCGCATACTCTCCCTCCGGCAACAATATCGAATCGAGGAGCGAGGCAGAGGAGGGGGTATTTGAGTTGATGCGCCAGGAATTAGCATTGAGGGACGCCACTATCGACTCACTCCGCAACTGCATGGCCTCTTCTGCCATATATGAAAAGACAGCACGCGAGATCACACCGGAAATAAAAGTGCTTTTTCCGGAAATCACATCAATGGCAATGGGTCGGCTGTCCACATCCTCAATGAATGGAGAAACACCTTCCGACACCCTTGACATACTCTTCGTCAATGCTCCAAAAGGATTGTCAGCAGCCGAGAGGACCCGCCTAAAGGAGTTTGTTGAGATAAGACTCGGAGAGAAGCATCTGAAGCTGATGGTGAATCCCCCATCCTTCCCCTGGAACTCCACGAAGTGAAAATGCTTGAATTTCTTTATTCATCCACAAGAAATAAAGTCTTATTCCATAGGAATTTTTGCAAGATTGGAGACAAATTACTAATTTTGCAAATTGATTGTTTCGCACGCTTTAAACGAGCGGCAGAGAGATGATTTATTCGATATGAAGACTAACGTAGCAGTATTTTTCGGAGGCCGCTCTGTGGAGCATGAGATTTCCGTCATTTCCGCTCTTCAGGCCATCAATGCCTTTGACAAGGATAAATATAACGTCATTCCGGTGTACATTTCCAAGCAAGGAAGATGGTATACGGGAGAAAACCTTCTTGAAATCAGGAACTATAGAGATCTCAAGAAGCTTGTGGAAGGAGCGGAAGAAGTGTTCATGCGCCCAGAGTATGGAGATTTCAATCTCTACAAGGCAAAGATGGGGCGTTTCTCTCGGCAGAACCCAGTGGTGGCGGAGCTTCACGTGGCAATCCCTGTTCTTCACGGGACAAACTGCGAGGATGGCACATTCGAGGGACTTCTCGAGACAATAGGCCTTCCCTTCGCAGGATGCAACACACTTTCGTCGGCCAACGGAATGGACAAGATCACAATGAAGATGATCTTGCGTGAGTGTGACATTCCTGTGGTAGATTATGTTTGGTTTACCGACAAGGAGTGGGCAGGCTCACGAGATGCCATTGTAGAGAGAGTGGAGAAGAAGCTATCCTACCCTATCATAGTCAAGCCGGCAAATCTTGGTTCGTCAGTTGGCATCGGCAAGGCGGCCGACCGCGAGCAACTGATAAAATGCATCGACGAGGCTGAAAAATTCTCCACACGTATTATAGTGGAGCACATGGTAGAGAAGCTTAAGGAGATCAATTGCTCAGTGCTCGGAGATGCCGATGAGCACGAGTCTTCCGTCTGTGAGGAGCCTATCAAGAGTGGCGACTTCCTATCCTACGAAGATAAATACATGGGAGGCACTAAGACAAATGCGGGAATGCAGGCGAGTGCCAAGCGAATACCGGCCCAACTCTCTTCGGAGATGACTGAGAAGATACGCCATATAGCAGGAGAGACATTCAGGGTGCTGTCCTGCCATGGGGTTAGCCGTGTAGACGTGATGATCGATGAGAAGGATGATTCGGTATATGTCAATGAGATAAACACTATTCCCGGCTCCCTCTCCTTCTATCTCTGGGAGGCCTCTGGCATCTCCTTCAGCCAGCTTATGGATAAACTCGTGATGCTTGCGCTCAAGCGCAAGCGTGAGTCAGACCGTAAGGTATTCACCTATGATCAGAATATCTTTGCCCTTGGAGGCGGAGTGAAGGGGGCCAAGGGAGCCAAAGGATCAAAATTCTGATCTTTTCTGAAATTCCGAGGAAGTCCGAAAAAATAAAGAAAAACAATTACTTTCACATACAGATGTCAAAGAAATTCAAAGAATATAGCCGCCAGCTTAATCTTTCCGAGATCAACAAGGAGGTGCTTGCGGAGTGGGATACCCACAATCTATTTGAGACGAGCATGAAGGTGCGTGAAGGTTCACCTACGTTCGTATTTTATGAGGGACCGCCGTCAGCCAACGGCATGCCGGGAATCCATCATGTGATGGCCCGCACTATAAAGGATATTTTCTGTCGTTACAAGACGATGGACGGCTTTCACGTGAAGCGTAAGGCAGGCTGGGACACTCATGGTCTGCCCGTGGAGCTTGGAGTGGAGAAGAATCTTGGAATCACCAAGGAGGATATCGGTAAAAAAATCACTGTTGATGAATACAATGCCGCCTGCCGCCGTGAGGTGATGAAATACACTAAGGAATGGACCGACCTGACCCACAAGATGGGTTATTGGGTTGATCTTGACAATCCTTACATCACTTATGACAACCGTTACATTGAGTCGGTATGGTGGCTGCTGCGTCAACTCTACGACAAAGGCTACCTTTATAAAGGCTACACCATCCAGCCGTATTCACCTGCAGCGGGCACCGGCCTGAGTTCTCATGAGCTCAATCAACCCGGTTGCTACCGTGATGTTAAGGATACTACAGCCACAGCTCTCTTTGAGATCAAGGATGCTCCCGAAGAGTTACTTGGTTGGGGAAAACCCTGCTTCATGGCCTGGACTACCACTCCCTGGACACTCCCCTCGAACACTGCGCTCTGCGTTGGTCCGAAGTTTGATTATGTGGCTCTCCGCACCTACAATCCCTATACCGGTGAGAAAATTACTGTCGTGCTTGCCGATGTTCTCGTGAAGGCCTATTTCAAGGCAGAGGGTGCTGAGGCTGACATCGAAAATTATAATGCCGGCGACAAAGTGCTTCCTTATAGGGAAGTAGCCCGATTCAAGGGAACGGATCTCGTAGGAATGCATTATAAGCAACTGATGCCTTGGGTTAAACCACTGGAGGCTCTCGGCGACAACGCCCCCGAATATGCCGTGAAGTATGCTGAATCACATCCTGACAAAGTTTTTGCTGTCGGGGGTGATAAGTTCGTGGAACTTGAGGAAGAGGCCTTCCGTGTTATACCCGGTGACTATGTGACTACGGAGGACGGTACAGGAATCGTACATATCGCTCCCACCTTCGGTGCTGACGATGCGAAGGTGGCACGTGCCGCCAACATTCCGCCGCTATTCATGATCAATAAAAGAGGAGAGACTCGCCCTATGGTAGACCTTCAGGGCAAGTATTATCCTCTTGATGCACTTGCCCCAGAGTTTGTGGAGATGTGTGTCAATACAGAGCTATACTCCGAACATGCCGGCGACTATGTCAAGAACGCTTACGATCCGAAGTTCAATCCCGGTGGCAAATATGATGAGAAGGCTGCTTCAGCAGCTGAAAACCTCGATATTGTGCTCAGCCTTGAGATGAAGAAAGCCGGTCAGGCCTTCCGCATTGAGAAACATGTGCACAACTATCCTCATTGCTGGCGTACTGACAAACCGGTGCTCTACTATCCGCTTGACTCATGGTTTATCCGCACGACGGCCTCCCGTGACCGACTGATCGAACTCAACGGCGATATCAAGTGGAAGCCCGCAGCTACAGGAACAGGCCGATTCGGGAAATGGCTTGAAAACCTTCAGGACTGGAATCTATCACGTTCGCGCTACTGGGGCACTCCGCTGCCAATCTGGCGAACGGAAGATGGAAAGGAAGAAATCTGTATCGGCAGCTATGAGGAGCTCTACAACGAGATTGAGAAAGCTGTAGAGGCCGGAGTCATGAAGGAGAACCCATTCAAAGCGAAAGGTTTCGTTCCAGGAGAGAACACACAGGAGAATTATGATAAGATCGACATTCACCGTCCCTATGTCGATGACATCATGCTTGTCTCTGCCTCCGGCAAACCGATGAAAAGAGAGACCGACCTTATCGACGTATGGTTCGACTCCGGCGCCATGCCTTACGCACAGATCCATTATCCATTTGAGAACAAGGAACTGTTTGACAGCCGTGAGGTATATCCTGCCGACTTCATTGCGGAGGGTGTGGATCAGACACGTGGCTGGTTCTTCACTCTGCATGCGATTGCAGGGATGGTATTTGATTCCGTCTCCTATAAGGCTGTTATCTCCAACGGTCTTGTCCTCGACCGCAACGGCAACAAGATGTCGAAGCGTCTTGGCAATGCCATTGATCCGTTTGACAATCTCGAACGTTTCGGAAGCGACCCCGTTAGATGGTATATGATCTCCAATTCCCAGCCATGGGACAACCTTAAATATGATGAGGCCGGAGTAGAGGAAGTGAGCCGCAAGCTCTTCTCCACTCTCTACAACACCTATAAATTCTTCGCCCTCTATGCCAATGTCGATGGCTTTACCGGTGCAGAAACACAGATGCCGCTGGCAGAACGTCCGGAGATTGATCGCTGGATACTCTCGCTCCTCAACTCACTTGTGAAGGAGGTGAAGGAATCCCTTGACGACTACGAACCTACACACGCTGCCCGCGCTATTGAGGAATTTGTATCAGACAATCTCTCCAACTGGTATGTTCGCCTCAACCGTAAGCGCTTCTGGGCTGGAGAGATGACTGCTGACAAATTGTCGGCCTACCAGACTCTCTACACCTGCCTCAAGACAGTGGCTCTGCTAATGGCACCCTTCGCACCCTTCTATTCCGACCGTCTATATTCCGACCTCATGGCTCCAGCCATGGAAGGCGACACATATGCATCGGTACATTTAGCTGACTTCCCGGTGGCGGATATGGAAGCCGTGGACAAGCGACTTGAGGAGAGAATGCGTCTTGCGCAGACCATCACATCCAACGTTCTGGCACTTCGTCGAAAAGTTAATCTGAAGGTTAGGCAGCCATTATCTGAACTGTTGGTGCCTGCTGTAGACGCTGAACAGAAAGCCGATATTGAGGCAATCCGAGATCTCGTGATGAGCGAGGTGAACGTCAAGAATATACGTGTGGTCGACAACGAAGAGAGCGGTCTCGTGAAGAAGGTGAAGGCCGATTTCAAGAAACTCGGTCCTCGTTTTGGCAAGATAATGAAGGATCTTGGCAAAGCCATCACATCCATGGATCAGAAACAGATTGCCGAACTTGAGAAGAACGGCAAGTATGTATTCTCCAGTCTTCCCGGCAAACCGGAGGTGACCCTCGAGGATGTAGAAGTGATTCCTGAGGATGTGCCCGGATGGCTCGTGGCCAACGAAGGAAATGTCACTGTGGCTCTTGAGGTCACTCTGACCCCCGAGTTGAAAAACGAGGGTATGGCCCGTGAACTCGTCAACCGTATCCAGAATATCCGTAAGAGCAGTGATTTTGAAATCACCGACAAGGTGAATGTGAAGATCACACATGACCCTGCCGTGGATGCGGCACTCGCGGGATATGCCGACTTCATAGCCGCACAGGTACTCGCTACCGCCATTGAAAGTGTTGACACACTCGGTGAGGATGAAAGTCAGGAACTTGATATCGACGGTTTCAAAGTAAGAATCAAGGTAACACGCAATTGATATTTCCCTAATAAAAGGCCCGGAGGCTACCCGTTCATTTAGAACGGGGTCTCCGGGCTTAATAAAATTTTCTCCTCTCACTGTTTTCTATATTCTATCCGATTATACTGCTATGAGTGAACTTGATACGCGAGAAAACCAATCAATTCCAAGATCAGCAGGATTGCTGGCCGGGGGAGTGATTCTGCTTGTCATTCTGGCTGATCAGATTCTGAAGATATGGGTGAAGACCCATTTCTATCTCGGCGAGGCACTTGACATCACGTCATGGTGGCAATTGAAGTTTATTGAGAACAACGGAATGGCTTTCGGTCTGGAGTTTGTCAACAAATATATCCTTACAGGAGGTCGCATCGTGGCTGTCATATTCTTCATATGGTTCATATGCAGAATGTTGCGACGCATTCCGGTGCGCCGTGGCTTTCTTGTGGCTTGTGCCTTAATTACAGCGGGAGCAGCCGGCAATATCTTTGATTGCGTATTCTACGGAGAAATATTCAATAATCCTATGCCACCTGAGGTGGCCGTAGCCTTCCCACAGGGGGGAGGATATGCAGGATGGTTTGAAGGCAGGGTGGTAGACATGCTTTATTTCCCGCTTTTCTCATTTATCTGGCCTGATTGGATGCCGATTGTGGGAGGAACTGAATATGAATTTTTCCAGTATATTTTCAATATAGCGGATGCAGCCATCTGCGTAGGAGTCACACTACTTATATTCTTCTACTCTAAGGACGCTTCTGAAGCCATTCAGGCCGTCTTCGCCAAGAAAGATGAAAAATAAGAAGATGATTGAGGTCCGATTGATGACAGCCCTTATTGTTGGAATCCTGGGAACAGCACTGCTTTCATCATGCGACCGCAGGCCGGAGGGAGTCCTCTCTGACAAAGAGATGGTTGAGCTTATGACCGACATGCAATTGGCCGAGGCTTACGCGGATGTTGCAGGTAAAGGGGGGGATTATTCATCCATGAAGGCAAGATTATCGGAAGGTGTGCTTTCAGCCCATGGTGTGACACAGGCTCAGCTTGATTCCTCCCTTCTTTGGTATGGCAAAAATATAGACGAATATAACGAACTCTTTAAGAAAGTAGATAAGCAATTGGATTCGCGCCGTAGGCATCTTCTTGCAGGCTCAGGCATCGAAAAGACAGATCCTATGGAGGGCAGTCTTTGGCCTTACCCTCAGCATATGAGCATATCCAAACTTGGAGATTCCGACAACATACGATTCTCCATTCCGGCTTCAGACATTATCGGCAAAGGTGATGCCATAACATGGAAGATGCATCTACACTCCGGCTATGACCTTAAGGGGATGTTAGGTGTAGATTATTCTGATGGCTCTTCATCAATAGCAAGCAGAAGTCTTTCAGGTTCGCAGAATATTGAAATGCGACTTCAGACTGACAGTTCGAGAATGCCCGTAAGACTCTATGGTGTGCTGAGGGTGCGTCAGGAATCGTCGCTTCCAATTTATGCCGACAGTATTTTGCTTCTACACAGTCCGCTCGACACCAACAAGTATTATACCTACCATTCCCAGACCTTCGTTCGGCCACCGGATGCAAAAAAGAAAATAACGAAAGTAGCGAAGGACACTGTGGCAGATTCCGTTCAAAATCATGCAATCAAGCTAAAGAGATGAAGCAGAGAAAATGGCTTACAAGAAGCACTGAGATAAAGAAATTGAATGGCGACCGGAAGACTATGCACACCCTCAGTATCTTGGAATTCACAATCATCCAAGAAGAGGAAATGAATGAGGGTGAGCTGTTGGTGGAATTTAATCTGAAGCCCTATGTAAGGGAACTACCCGGGATTGAGACTATAGATTTCAAACCTATTCTGGAAGAAATTACCCCCGGAAAATTCAAGCTCATGGTTCCAAAGGAATATCGTTATACGTTGCAAAACGGTTGACTCCAGTCTTGGCAAGTGCTACATGTCCCATGGTATGACGGAAATTAATCTCTATACAGGGCCATACGATTCCTTTTGAATCTACAAGCATATCAATTCCCAATGGTCCCTCGTAGTGGGGAGAAACAAGGGCATCGAGCGCACTCCGTTGTGCTTCGATATAAATGCTGCTCCATGTCGGAGCTTCTTTTTTTATGATCTCGTTGAGATCGTTTTGAGGTAAAAGAAGATTGTGATTGTAGAATCCATTTCCGACCGTCTGAAACAGAGACAATCCTAAGTAGTGTGCCTTGCCATTCTTTATAACCCATTCAGTAGCGAAGTCAAGCTTTTTATCTGCCGCTTGCTCGAAAATGATACTTCCCTGTTTTTTTATTGTAGATTTGATCCTTGCTTCCAGTGAGGAGGAATTCAGACCGGTGATTCTTGCAACTCCTCTTCCACTACTGCTCCATGGAGATTTCAGATAGCCGTCAGTCAGATTGAGGACAAAGTCAAAAGCCTCTTGCACATTGGTAAAAACAATAGGCAATGGAGTAGACAGACCAAGAAGTAAATTCATTTGCTTATTGAAAGGCATGGTGATCCGGCGATTTGCGAGTCTTCTAATCTCTTCAATACTCTTCTCGGAGGGAATGGATTCACTTTCAAATCCTATACGCAACAACTGAGCCCTTAACGAAGTGTTCCATCCCCATACTTCCAGACGGTATTCCTCCTTATCCGCATAATAAGAAGGGAAGGGTTGACCAAGCATTGCCGGAGTTATGACACTTATTCCTTTCTCCAACAAGGGAGCCATCTCGTCAGAAGATTGAAGTCTTTCTTCTTCCTCTTCTGAAAAGATAAGAATGGAGTCACCCGGAGATAAGGCTGAAGCAATTACCGGGGTAAGGCGCAATCTTGCTTCCAATACATTTCTCGAGGGAGAATAGTGGGAGCCGCCAGAGGCGAGGGCAATTTCAGTTTCCGGATTGAAAATGAAGACCATTTTTGGTTATGAAATACTTGGGGTATGTGTTAGCTTAGGGAGGTCAAAGAAGAAAGCAGCGGAATCAAAGAGATTCAGCTGCTTAATAGGGAAATATATCAAGAGAGAGGGAAAGTCTTAGTTTGGATTAATCATCAAGATGATCTTTCTGTTTGGAGGGATTGGAGAAATAGAGCTTATGCTCGATATATTCCTGGGTTGCAATGAGAGTAGGCTTCGGAAGCTTTTCGTAGAATTTAGAGATTTCGATTTGCTCTCTGTTTTCCGAGACCTCCTCCATGTTTGTATCATTGGATGCGAACTCCTGAAGCTTCTTCTCGAGTTCCTTCTTCATTTCCGAAGCTATCTGATTGGCTCTCTTGCCAATGATGCATACCGTCTCATATACGTTTCCAGTCTGTTCAGACATCGCGATCATATCGCGAGTGACGGTGGTAACCGGTGCGTTGGTCTTCTTATAGTCCATTTATATGATGCTTTTATATTTTCGAATTAATCTTGAACATGGCGGCTTGCCATCTTATAGATATTGTCGGCTTCCTTTCTGTTGCGCGAGTCGGGATAATTGTTGATGTAGGAATAATATTCATCAACGACCTCCCGGAATCGGGCTTCCTGTTTCTCACTGACACTCTGTCGGGCCTCCTGGAATCGAGCCTTCAGGATGAGGAGCTCAAAATCCTCCCTATATTTGGAATATGGATAACTCTTCAGGGCATTCTGAGCAGTGATGATTGCAGCCTGATAATTGTTGCCAAGGAAATTGCCGAGATTGTAATAAAGCTGGGCATTCTGGAGCTCCTTGAGTGTGAGTTTATCCTGCATCTCAAAGATGGCATTCTGAGCGATAGTGACTCTCTCGCTTCTGGGGAAGTAGTCAAGAAATCCCTGAAGCTCCTCTATAGCCTTTACTGTCTGACTCTGGTCAAGCTGCGGATCGGGCGAATCAAGGTAGTAGCCATATCCGGAGTAAAAACGGGCAAGCTCAGCAAAACGTCCCTTGGGATAACGCGAATAGTAAGTCTTGAAATATATTCCGGAATTCAGATAGTCCTTGTTTTCATAATGAGACATGGCGAGAAGGAACAGAGCCTCCTCCCCGTTAGGCCCTCCTCGGAGAGGAGTAATGATCTCCTCCAGGATCGTGGCAGCCTGAGTATATTTCTTATTGTCATACGCGCGGCGGGCATAATCAAACTTATAATCGACGTCACGGCTCTTGAGCACTTTTGAGTATTCGCCACAAGAACCGAGCATCGCAGCGACAAGGCCTGCCGTGAGCGCCCTATAGAATGTCTTCCTCATCGTGATGCATCAAGCTTTGAAATGCAAAATTAGTAAATTCTTTTCATATAAACGTCCAAAGCTTGGGAAAATCTTTGTTTCTACCGCCAATGAATGCTCCAAATCCACCTTAGCATTCTTTTTTTAACAGGTCTGCAATCATGTTTAAGTTTTTTTTGCTAATTTTGAGCCGTCTTTTCTCCTCCCTACCTATTGAGAATGCGTCAAAAGCCATTCCCGAATATAATCTAACTATTTTGCTTTGGATTCTAACACGCATGATAACCGTCCCCCGCAGGGGAAAGGATTGCTTTCATCGCATCCCGTGATTGCCAATCTGCTGATCATTCTGGCCGTTGCCGTGATTGGCATTCTGATCGTATATTATTCACTCGCCCTCTTTACAAAGCATGGACGCTCCATGACAGTGCCCGGAGTGGAGAATATGTCATATACCCAAGCTGTCAACATACTCCATGACAAGGGTTTACGTGTAGATATCCGAGATTCCATCTATAATGAGGATGTCCCTCCGGGGTTCGTGATAGAACAGTTTCCACGGTCAGGCTCCATCGTGAAGCCGGGTCGAAAGATTTTTCTTTACATCAATGCAGTACATCCCAAGGAAGTGGTGCTTGATGAAGTGAACAACCCTGCCGAAGATGCCCTCAAGGGGCTATCTTCGCGTGCAGCACAAGCTAAACTTGAGGAACTTGGATTCAAGCACGTCAGGATAGTGAGTGTTCTTGGTGCCGACGACCGAGTGGTAAAGGTGCTTGCAAACGGAAGGGTCGTAAAAAAAATGCAGAAAGTGCCTGTAAATGCCCAGATAGTGCTTGAGGTGAGCGACGGACGCCTGGCAGCCCTTACAGACTCCCTCCGCAATGCCGAGCTCCTAAGGGAGGGTGGAGGCTACTATTACGATGGTGAGAATTCCTCCGACATCTATCCTGAGACCACTGACTATTATGATGATGACCGTCCGGAGACTCCGGCTCCATCGCGTAATACGGGTTCAGAACCTGACGAAGAACCAGAATACGAATTCAACGACTGATGGAAGTTCCAGAAAAAGAATTGGATAAAGAGGGGGTGCTCAATGAAGAGCGGGAGGATGAACTCGACGCTCCTTCGTTGACACTTCCCGATGGTCGCGAGGTTTTCGAGCACTTCAGATTTGTCGCCGATAAGGGACAGCAACTGCTCAGGGTCGATAAATTTCTGGTTGCGAGAATGGAAAAAACCTCGCGCAACCGCATTCAACAGGCGGCCGATGCAGGATGTATCCTGGTTAACAATCTTCCTGTAAAGTCAAGCTATAAGGTGAAGCCGGGCGACATTGTGAGCATCGTCATGGATCGCCCACGTTACGACTTTGAGATCATACCTCAGGATATTCCTCTTGACATAGTATATGAAGATGATGCACTACTGGTGGTAAATAAGCCTGCAGGGCTTGTGGTGCATCCGGGACATGGAAATTACGACGGCACTTTGGTCAATGCCCTTGCCTGGCATTTCCGTGATAATCCTGATTATGACGTGAGTGATCCGCGACTTGGACTTGTGCACCGTATAGATAAGGATACCTCCGGTCTGCTTGTTGTGGCCAAAACTCCCGAAGCCAAAACACATCTCGGACAGCAATTCTTCAACAAGACCACTGTAAGGGAATACCGTGCCCTCGTTTGGGGAGACTTCCCGGAAAAGAAAGGAACTATCGTCGGGAATATCGCACGTAACCCACGTAATAAACTCCAGATGGCCGTTTTTTCAGATCCAAATATCGGGAAGCATGCCGTCACTCACTATGAAGTATTGGAATCGTTCGGTTACGTTTCGCTCGTAAAATGCGTTTTGGAGACCGGACGCACGCACCAGATTCGTGTCCATATGCTCTCGCAGGGACATCCCCTTTTTAATGATGAGCGCTATGGCGGCGACCGAATCCTCAAAGGCACAACCTTTGCGAAATACCGTCAATTTGTGGAGAATTGTTTTCAGACATGTCCGAGACAGGCACTTCATGCTAAGACACTTGGCTTCGTGCATCCCGTCACAGGAGAAAAGATGTTCTTTGATTCCGAACTTCCCCCTGACATGGTAAATCTCATTGAGAAATGGAGGAACTACCGCAGGGATGAGTGACCTGATAGAGACTCCCTGCGAGACTGCTTTAAGATAGCTTTATTATTGAAAGAATCCGCGAGTTTTTCGGCTCTTTATAGATTTGTTGCTCATTATTTTGAACACTAAGCTTTTTTGATTAATTTTGCAGATAGCCATGGCCTCAAAGAGAATATACCACCTCAAGTTAGATGGGATTCATAAAAACTTCAAGGCCAAGGGCAAGTTATCAAACCTTAGATAAAGAATATGAATACACATCCATTGGATTTCAGTGATATTGCTCCTCACGATGACTCCGTTTTTCATGAAAAAATGGAGAGGCTCGTCAAAGAACCGGGGTTCCTTCACGCCGTAAACTATACAATGCCGAAGGAGGACGTGCCGGCTCTAATCGAGGAATTGCTGAAGATTCGCAATAAATATGATTTCCAGCATCAGATTATGTTTCCGTTTCTGGAGATGCTGGCCAAGACCACAACTTCCGGGATAACTCTTGGAGGTGTGAAATATTTCAACCCTGCGTTGAATTATACTTTCATCACCAATCATCGAGATATCGTGCTCGATGCCTCTTTTCTGAACCTTGCCTTCCTTAGGCGTGGGATGCCGACTTCGGAAGTGGCGATAGGCAACAATCTGCTTGTATTTGACTGGATCTCGGATCTTGTCCGGCTCAACAAGAGCTTCATAGTGAAACGCAACACTGGACTGCGCGAGGGTCTGATGGCAGCCAAACAATTGTCAGGCTATATACATCATACCATCATAGAGAAACGTGAGTCCATCTGGATTGCGCAGCGTGAAGGACGTGCCAAGGATTCTTCAGACCATACGCAGGAGGCTCTTATCAAGATGCTTGCGCTTGCCGGAGAAGGATCATTCATGGAAAAACTTCAGGAAATCAACCTTATGCCTGTAGCCATTTCTTATGAGTACGATCCCAATGATTATCTGAAGGTTAGGGAGTTCCTTATGCGTCGGCGGGATCCGGAGTTCAAGAAATCGCAGCGGGATGACCTTTTCTCCATGGAGACCGGCCTTATGCAATTCAAAGGGAAGGTGCATTTCCAGATGACACCGAGAATCAATGCAAAGCTCGATCAGCTTGGCGACTTCCGGGATGTCAACAGGGCAGCTAAGTGTGTGGTGTCAGTAATTGACCAAGCCATACATCGCAGCTATGAGATATTCCCCATAAATTACGTAGCATTCGACATCCTGCATTCTACCAACAGATTCAGCAGAAAATACACTGAGGAACAAAAGAAATCCACTGAGGAATATTTTCAGAAACAGCTTGCAAAAGTCGACCTTGAAAATATCACCGACGAAGAACGCGACTATATGATGGAGATGATCCTCACGATGTATGCCAATCCCCTAAAGAATAAATTACGCACCATCCTCGGAGGAATGGAGTAATCGACCTGACGGCTCATTCAAATAATTATTTATGCGACTTCCTGCAGTAATGATCGTAGTGCTATATCTCCTTAGCATTCTCTGCGATCTATATATATGGAATGATATACGCCATTATTCCCTGAAAAAGAAACTTTGGGGAAGGGTATATGCTTTGACGTCCCTGATATGCTGGGCTTTTCTCACAGTTACAATCTGCTTGCCACGAAGGGCTCAGGATGCGGATATCATTCCCGTGATGTGGATGCTCTATTCCTACCTCACGGTCTATGTTTCTAAATTCATCTACGTAATCATTTCCCTTTTGGGAAGGATTCCCGTGCTTTGGAAATCAAGGCGTATAAATTCCGGTCTGTGGGCAGGCCTGCCTGTAAGCGTACTTGTATTTATAGCCATGTGGTGGGGTGCTCTGGTGACGAGGCATGAAATCGTGGTGAACCGTGTCGATATTGACTCAGATCGACTCCCCGAAGCATTCGATGGATACACCATTGCCCAATTCAGCGATGCCCACGTCGGAACGTGGGGTAAGGATACAACCTTTATCTCTACCTTGGTGGATTCCATCAATTCCCTTCATCCCGACCTGATCGTCTTTACAGGTGATATCGTGAATCGTTCCACACCCGAACTCGAGCCCTTCCTTAAAGTGTTCCGACGTCTGAAAGCTCCCGATGGAGTGGTTTCCATCCTCGGCAATCATGATTATGGTGACTATATGGATTGGAATTTTCCTTCTGAAAAAGTTGCAAACCGCGAACTACTTCTTGCCTGGCAACGACAGATGGGTTGGAAGATGCTTAACAATGAGCATTCCTTTCTCATTCGTGACAATGATACAATTCCTCTCATTGGAGTGGAAAACTGGGGAGAACCACCCTTCAAGCAGTACGGACATCTTGAGAAGGCGTATCCAGTCTCCAAGGAATCTCATTGGAATCTAAATGACGGACGGTTTAAGATCTTACTTTCCCATAATCCGGAGCACTGGCGTCAGGAGGTGAGTCAGGTTTCGGACATTGACCTTACGCTTTCTGGCCACACACACGCAATGCAGTTCATGATAAGTCTTGGAGACTGGAAATGGTCGCCTGCAGAATATCGTTATGATCAGTGGGCAGGACTTTATGAGACTCTAAACCCGGAAGGTGTTCCATCCAGAGTTTACGTAAACGTTGGCAGCGGAGAGGTTGGAATGCCTTTCCGTCTGGGAGCGACTCCGGAGGTCACACTCTTCACTCTCCGAAGCAAGAAAAAATAGGAGCAAAATAAGGATACTGTCAAAAGCAACTATATTAGCCTCTTAGGATTCTACCCAAAGCAACCTTTATGGAAGAAAAAGTAAGGAGTGTGGAAGTAGTCATGGGACTTGGTTCGAATCATGGTGACAGGGCGACTGCACTCAGTCATGCATCCCATTTGCTTTCTACGGTCCTTAGCGAGTATCGCTGCTCAGCATTCTACGAAACTCCTGCAATTGGGACTCATGCCTACGGCACTTATCTCAATGCTGTAGCCATCGGACAGACAACGATGGCGGCAGCGGATCTTGACGCAAAACTTAAAAGCCTTGAACTGGCAGCCGGCAGAGACGCGGCAGCCAGGGAGAGGGGAGAGGTACCTCTCGACATAGACATTGTGATCTATGACAGCCGCATTCTCCGTCCACGCGATTTCTCCCAATCCTTCTTCCGCATCGGCTACAACCAATTGCTCCCTACCAAACAACTTCCCACATAACTCATCTTTTAAACCTCATGATAAAACGCCTGAACCTTAAGAATTGGAAAAGCTTTGAGTCAGCCCAATTATGGGTTGACCCAATTACCTTTATTATTGGCACCAATTCTGCCGGGAAATCAAATATTGTAGATGCTCTTTCTTTCCTTTCTTTTATTGCGGGCAACAACAGAATCTCCAGTTGTATCGTCAGAGGGGGGTATGACGGAATAATAAGAAGAAATGAAAATGAGTGCTCTTTGGCTATAGAACTCACCATAGGCAACGATGATTATGAGTATGAGATAAGACTACGTAATGAGGGCAAGGAACCACAGCTCTGGGCAGAGAAATTGACTGTGAGATCCAATGGAAGGGATAAGGTTCTCTTCTCAACCCAAGAACCCCTTAAAAACTCAAATAAAATCGTAGCCTTGGTGCCAAAGGATAAACCCGGATCTTATAAAGAAATTTCTTTGAAAAGAGAAATGACTGTCTTATCCCAGATTCCGAACATTAATGTAGTAAAGGAGGTAAAGGAGGGGGCGGAGGCTGTTGCAGATTCATTACAATCAATCTTCATATTAGAACCAAAGCCTGATAAAATGAGGGCTTACACGCCGATTGCAGAAACTCTTGCATCAGATGGATCAAATATAGCAGGAGTTATTGCAGGACTCCCAGGGGAAGAGAAAAACAGGTTTGAGCAAATCCTTATCAACTATGTCCGTCCGTTACTGGAAAAAGATCTTACAAAGATATGGGCAGAGCCTATAGGACGTTTCAAGACTGACGCTATGCTTTACTGTGAGGAAGAATGGGTGGATGGGAATACTACTGAATTTGACGCGCGATCGATGTCGGATGGCACATTAAGATTCATAGCCATTGTTTCCGCTCTTCTCTCTGCAAAGGAAGGATCTACAATAGTAATTGAAGAAGTTGACAATGGGCTGCACCCTTCACGTGCCGGTGAATTGGTAATGGCACTGAAGGAGATAGGAATGAAAAGGAAACTGGATATCATTTGCTCAACCCATAATCCGGTCTTAATAGATGCGTTGGGTCCGGAGATGCTTCCGTTCATAAGCTACGTCTCAAGGTCTGAACTTTCTGGCAACAGTGAGATAAAACTTTTGGAAGATGCTCCCCATCTATTGAAATTACTTGCTCGTTATACTCCCGGCGATATGATGATCAATGGATTACTTTCAAGCGAAACAAAATGAGGAAAGTCATAATTCTTGACACGAGCATTCTTTGTGTTTGGCTCAAGGTTCCAGGAATGGAGACATGTGGTCCAGACAATTCGAGATGGACTTTTTCAAGCGTGAAACAAAAGATAGACTCTGAGATTCAGAATGGCGCAACACTTGTCCTTCCTTTTGCAAGCATTGTCGAAACAGGCAATCATATTACTCACGCTCGAGGTGATAAACATGAAGTCATTAAAACCTTTGTGGAATATATCGAAAACGCCCTTGATGGGGAGGTGCCATGGGTGGCTTTCACAGAGCAGTCCCATCTAATAGGAAACGATGAGTTCCGGAAGACACTTAGGGTTTGGAAGGAAACGGCATTATCAGGCCAATCATTGGGAGATGCAATGATAGTGGAAGTAGCCAAATATTATGCCGCATACAATATAGAAGTAGAGATATTCACTGGAGACGAGGGACTTAAGGCTTATGAGCCGCTTCCCCAGTCCAGATTCATACCTCGAAGACGCCGATAAATTCTTCCTTTAATACCAGTCTCTCGAGACTCGTTAAAGGAATTATGAGTGATTGAAAAAGGTGAGGCTCGCCACAATGAGAAGTAAGCCAAATATTAGGTTGAGGCGACCGATGAGGTTGCCCTTGCTTCCGTTTTTTCTGACGCTGCCGAAATAGATGACTACGTTGCAGCATCCCAATGTAAAGAGTGTACTATTCATGTTAAACCTTTTTCTATATTAGATGCATCTGGGTCCATTCAACTTACATTAGATTGGATTTTTATTTATTGAGGATAAAACATGGTCACTCCCAGATTAGAGTGACCATGCAAAAAATGGGATAAGAAGGATGAGGAGACAATCAGAAATCGTTCCAACCTATCTGTAGGGTTACCACGGGAGAAGAGGAACCCATCAACTTCACAATAAAATGGACGTTATCCTCCTTCATCATAGACTTTATCAAAGCTTTAGTTTCAGGGTCAAACTGAGATAACATTCCTTGAATGAACGCATTCTTAAAACCCTTGAGTTCGTCAACTGAGAATTCAACTCCATCAAATGACGCATCATGAGCTGTAGAGCAGACGATGTCCGAGCCATTCCAAACCATTTTCATTTCTGGGGTGTTTCCATCCTTGGCCATGAGACTCCAAAATTCACTTCTCTCCTTGGTGATGGCCGAGACGGACGTCGGAATCACCAAAGATAAAATGGCGATCAGCACAATGAGTAGTCTTTTCATTCTTTATTATTTTTTAGTTAGCAGACTTTTTAATTAGTAGACTTTTCTTAACGGTCAGAAGTTTTTGGCGCGGCGGTAGAGCCAGAGGCCGATGAGAAGATAGACAACATTGGGGATTTCCATGGCGATGAAGGGGGAGGTGAGACCGGAAACAGCAAAGGAACTCGTTACTGTGCTGAAGAGGATATAACTGAAACTAAGGACCAGACCGATACCTATGTTAACACCCATACCTCCCTTGACTCTGCGGCAGGACAGCGACATGCCTATGAGTGTAAGGATAAAGGCGGCTGCAGTAGAGGCTATCCTTTTCTCCTTCTCAATCTCAAACTTCTTGATATTGGCAACTCCACGCATCTTCTGTTTCTCTATATAATCTGAAAGCTGGGGAGTGGTGAGCAACTCCTGATCGTTTGCAGAGATGAGGAAATCCTTCGGTTCGATCGCTATAACTGTATCAAGACGTGAACCCTTAGTGATCTTCTCCTTCATACCATCGAAATCTCGTATCATATAGTCATCGAGATGCCACTGAAAATTTTTGGTAGTATCGTAACGTGCTATGGAAGCCGTAAGACGGGATACTATCGTCTTACCCTCAAACTTATCAAGCGAAAAGCGATAGCCGGTCTTGTTGCTATTCTCAAATCTGCCGATATAAGCCACCACCCCCGGACTTACCTGAAGCTGGATATTCGCACCGCTTTCCACTGCTTTATTCTTCACATATTTATTGGTGTATTCAATACGGTGCACATTGGTGGGAGGGATGATATAGTTGCTCAAGGCAAATGTGAGGGCTGCAACAACAGTTGCACCGATCATATAGGGACGCAGCAACCGGTTGAAACTCACTCCACTGGCGAGAATCGCTGTAATTTCAGAATTGCCCGCCATCTTGGAGGTAAAGAAAATCACAGAGATAAAGACGAAAAGAGGGGAGAGCTGATTGGCAAAATAGGGGAGAAACGACATGAAATAATCAAATATCGTCTCCTTCAGCGGTGCAGCGAGGAAAGCATCCAGCTTCTCTGTTATGTCAAACATGGCGATGACAGCCAGAAAAAGGAGAGTGGCCAGGAAGTAGGTGCCGAGAAACTTTTTAAGGATATAGAGGTCGAGAATATTCAAGCCAAAATGCCATTTCGGTTTACGCTTAAGCATCCCCCATCTTTCAGCACCTCTCCAACGGCGCAAAGCAATCTTAAGCCGACGCAGTAACCTCGACTTCTTCCGTTTCTTTTTACCAGCCATCTGATCTGTTGTCTGCCCAGGTGTCTGGTTCTCAATACGCTCAGGCGTCTGATCAGTAGACTGTTCAGACGTCTGTTCAATTGTCTGTTCCGTGGTCTGCATGGCTGCCAAAAAGATTCGTCAAAATACAGAGTAATTAAGGAACGCTTACAGACGGCGTGTCACTCTTTCCACCATTTGCGTTTTCCATGACTTGAAATCCCCGGCCATAATATGTTCCCGGGCTTCCCTGACAAGGCGCAGGTAGAAGGCAAGATTATGAACAGAAGCTATCTGCATTGCGAGAATCTCATTACTGATGAAAAGATGACGTACATAAGCTTTTGAATAGACCTCATCCACCCAGGCATTACCATCCTCATCGAGAGGGGAGAAATCGTCGGCCCATTTACGATTGCGCATATTCATGATGCCATTGCTCGTAAACAGCATACCGTTGCGCCCGTTGCGGGTAGGCATAACGCAATCCATCATGTCGACACCTCTATCAATAGCCTCAAGGATATTTGCCGGAGTCCCCACACCCATGAGATAACGTGGTTTGTCTTCAGGAAGTATTTCGTTGACCACCTCAATCATCTCATACATCTTCTCAGTAGGCTCTCCAACGGCAAGACCACCAATGGCATTTCCTTCAGCTCCGAGGTCGGCCACAAACTTAGCTGATTCCCTACGTAGATCAGGATACACACATCCTTGGACAATCGGAAAAAAAGCCTGGCTGTAGCCATACAGACCCTCGGTTGCCTTAAATTGGCTCCACCCCCGTTTAAGCCAACGGTGGGTCAGACCGAGCGATTTCTTTGCATAGTCATAATCAGCAGTTCCGGGAGCGCACTCATCGAGAGCCATCATTATGTCCGATCCTATTACGCGCTGGATATCCACAACCCCTTCCGGAGTGAACAGATGCTTGCTGCCATCTATGTGACTTCGAAACCAAGCTCCCTCCTCCTTTAGCTTCCTGTTGGAAGAGAGGGAAAAAACCTGAAAGCCTCCCGAATCAGTAAGAATCGGCTTTTCCCAACCGATGAATTTATGCAGGCCACCCGCCTTACGAAGGATATCCAGTCCGGGTCGCAGATAAAGATGATAGGTATTTCCCAAGATGATCTGAGCTTTAATATCATCGCGAAGCTCACGTTGCTGCACGGCCTTGACACTTCCGACTGTCCCTACGGGCATAAAGATTGGCGTACTGATCTCTCCATGACCGGTGGAGATTACGCCTGCGCGTGCATGAGAGTCAGCGGCTACAGCTTCTAATTTAAAATCCATAGATAAATGGAGGTTAAAGGAGGTGGGGTATAAATAATCACAAATGAATTGCAAAATTAATGAAAATAGATGAAGTAACCCAAAACAGGAAGAAAAATGGATGGCAGAATGAAATTTTTCATCAGTAAGTTTTGTCGCGTCAAAAAATATTGCTAACTTTGCGGCTGATTTGTGGCACATCCTTTAAAGTCGCTGAAAATGATGCGTTTGGCGATGATATGAGAACTGAGATGGCGGCCTCAAGTCGGTGAAACAAATTTTTTTGAATTAAAAAACAACAGCCATGTCAAAAGTTTGTCAAATCACAGGCAAAAAAGCGTCGGTGGGCAACAACGTTTCCCACTCGAAGCGTCGCACAAAGCGCAGCTTCAATGTCAATCTCCATCGCAAGAAATTCTACTGGGTGGAGCAGGACATGTGGATTGAACTCCTCGTATCTGCCCGTGCTCTCCGCACCATCAACAAAATCGGACTCAACGCTGCCCTTAAGCGTGCAGAGGCCGAAGGCAACCTCGATTTCAAAGACATCACAATTCTTTCCTTCTAATAAAGAACTTATTACAAATGGCAAAGAAAGCAAAAGGTAACAGAGTACAGGTTATCCTCGAATGCACCGAACATAAGGCAAGCGGCATGCCCGGTATGTCACGCTACATCACCACAAAGAACCGCAAGAACACAACAGGTCGTCTTGAACTCAAGAAGTACAATCCGATCCTGAAGAAAATGACCATCCACAAAGAAATCAAATAAGATCCACTGAACCATGGCAAAGAAAACCGTTGCGTCTCTTCAGAAAGGTGAAGGACG